>JACPCH010000215.1:16904-22933 GCA_016179875.1 Candidatus Rokuibacteriota bacterium
CGGTCCTCGCGCTCGCCGGCGACGGCGGCTTCATGTACAACGTGCAGGAGCTGGCGACGGCGGTCCTGCACAAGATCAACGCCATCGCCGTCGTCTTCAACGACGGCGCCTTCGGCAACGTCGCGCGCGATCTCGACGAGTCGTGGGGCGGGAGCTTCGGCGCGACCCTGCACAATCCCGACTTCATGAAGCTCGCCGACGCCTTCGGCGTCGCCGGCCTGCGCGCCAAGGAGCCGACCGACGTCGGCCGGCTCGTGCGCGACGCGATCCAGCTCGACCGCCCGGCGCTGATCGAGGTGCCGGTGTCGCGCATGGCGCGGCCGCCGTTCTTCTTCCCGCTCCGCGCGCCCGCGAAATACAAAAAGTAAGAGCCGCCGCGGGTCCTCGCCCGGGGATACAATCGGGGGGCCGTCAACCGCCAGAGGGGGAGCCGCGATGGAATTCGAGTACTCGAAGAAGACCAAGATGTACATGGAGCAGCTCCAGGACTTCATGGCCAAGCACGTCTACCCGAACGAGAAGACCTTCCAGGACCAGGTCAACGCCGGACCGACCCGCTGGCGGGTCCCGCCGATCATGGAGGAGCTGAAGGCCACCGCCCGCGAGCGCGGGCTCTGGAACCTGTTCCTGCCCGAGAGCGAGCGCGGCGCCGGGCTCACCAACCTCGAGTACGCGCCGCTCTGCGAGATCATGGGCCGCTCACCGATCGCGCCCGAGGTGTTCAACTGCGCGGCGCCCGACACCGGCAACATGGAGGTGCTCGAGCGCTACGGAACGCCCGAGCAGAAGAAGCAGTGGCTCGGGCTCCTGCTGGAGGGCAAGATCCGTTCGGCCTTCGCGATGACCGAGCCCAAGGTCGCGTCGTCGGACGCCACCAACATCGAGTCCTCGATCGTCCGCGACGGCGACTCCTACGTGATCAACGGCCACAAGTGGTGGACCTCGGGGATCGGCGACCCGCGCTGCAAGATCCTCATCTTCATGGGCAAGACGGACCCGAAGAACCCCGACAAGTACAAGCAGCAGTCCATGATCCTGGTGCCGCGCGACGCGCCGGGCATCACGATCCTCCGCATGCTGACCGTCTTCGGCTACGACGACGCCCCCCACGGCCACGGCGAGGTGCTGTTCGAGAACGTCCGCGTTCCCGCGTCGAACATGCTGCTCGGCGAGGGCCGCGGCTTCGAGATCGCCCAGGGCCGCCTGGGGCCGGGGCGCATCCACCACTGCATGCGCCAGATCGGCGTCGCCGAGCGGGCGCTCGAGCTGATGTGCAAGCGGGCGAACGAGCGCGTGGCGTTCGGCAAGCGGCTGGCCGACAACGACATCACCACCGAGCGCATCGCCCAGTCGCGCATCGAGATCGACCAGGCGCGGCTGCTGGTGCTGCACGCCGCGTGGATGATGGACACCGTCGGCAACAAGGCCGCCAAGCAGGCCATCGCCGAGATCAAGGTGGCCACGCCCAACATGACGCTGCGGGTGGTCGAGCGCGCCATGCAGCTCCATGGCGGCGGCGGCGTGAGCCAGGCCTTCCCGCTCGCCTTCTGGTGGGCGCACTCGCGCACGCTCCGCTTCGCCGACGGGCCCGACGAGGTGCACCGCCGCCAGATCGGCCGGCTGGAGCTGCGCAAGCACAGCTGAAATTACTCACGCCCGTCGCGCCGCGCTGACAGGGAGGACGCCATGCTCGCACGACTCATCGCGCTGGTCATCGTCACGCTTCTCGCCTCCGCGGCCGTCGCCCACGCCCAGGGCCCGCTCGTGGTCAGCACCTGGGGTGGCAACTGGAAGGACACCGTCGAGCGGGTGGTCGGCAAGGCGTTCACCGCCAAGACCGGCGTGCCCGTGGAGTTCGAGGTCGGCGGGACCATCGACCGGCTGGCCAAGGCCCGGGTGACGAAGGGAAGCCCGCTGGTGGATGTGACCCTCACCACCACCCACGTCGGTCGGCTGTACATCTCCGACGGGCTCTTCGCGCCGCTCGACATGGGCAAGCTGCCCAACGCGAAGCAGATCGCCCGCGAGGCCATCCGGAGCGAGCACCACGTGGGCACCTGGGCCTACGTCTACACGATCGTCTACCGCCCCGACCTCGTGAAGGACGAGATCACGCGCTGGGCGGACCTCTGGAAGCCGGGCCTCAAGGGCAAGATCGCCCTGCCCGACTTCGACCCCTCCCACATCATCACGATCGCCGCGCTGATGGAGGGCGGCAATGAGCTCTCCTGGGTGAAGGGCCAGGAGCGTCTGCGGCAGCTCAAGCCGAACATCGCCGCCTTCTTCTCCACCGACGCCCAGAGCCAGGATCTGATGAAGACGGGCCAGGCGCCGGTGCAGGTCATGCTCTCGGTCAACGCCTACCATCTCCAGGAGCAGGGGATCGGCGTGCGGGTCGTCCAGCCGCGCGACTTCCCCGGCATCGTCGGCATCGACACGATGGCCGTGATGGCCGGCTCGAAGAAGTCCGACCTCGCGCACCAGTTCATCGACCTCGCCCTGTCGAAGGACATCCAGACCGAGCTGGTGAAGAGCCTCCGGGCCGGGCCGACCAACACGGGCGCCACCGTGCCCGCGCCGCTCCGCGGGCAGCCCGGCATCTTCCTGACGGCGAGCGAGTGGAAGGAGCGGGGCTACATCATGAACGACGAGGCCCGCGCCAAGACCCTGCCCGCCTGGCGGGAGTGGTTCACCGCCACCATCGTCAAGAAATGACGCCGACGACGTGAGGCTGCTGCTGGCGCCGGCGGTCGGGGTCGTCGCGGTCTTCGCCGCCGCGCTCGCCGCGCTGCTCCAGTACAGCGTTCTCGAGTTCATCCCGGGCTCGCTCCGGACGGGGGGCTTCACGCTCGCGAACTTCCGCGGCGTGATCGCCCCCCGGTATCTCGACCATGTCTGGGACACCGCGCTCCTGAGCGCGGCGACGACGGTGCTGGCGCTCGTGGCGTCGTACCCCATCGCCTACGCGTTGGCGCGCACGCCCTCGCACCGGATCCGGTCGTGGCTCCTGGTCCTGACGCTGGCGCCGTTCTTCACCGGCGCCATCGTGCGGACCTACGCGTGGATGCTCGTGCTCGGCAACACGGTGGTCACCTGGCCGGTGCCGATGCTGTTCACCGAGCGCGGCGTGCTCGTCGGGCTCGTGCACTTCTCGATGCCGACCATGATCCTGCTGCTGGCGGCGGCGATCAGCCACGTCGACGTGTTCTGGCGCGTGACGCTGCCGCTCTCCATGCCGGGCGTGGTCGCGGGGAGCCTGATCGTCTTCGCGTGGACCTTCAGCGCGTTCCCGACGCCGGAGCTGCTCGGCGGCGGCAAGGTGAAGATGATCGCCAACGTCGTCAAGGACCTCGCCCTCGACTCGTTCAACTGGCCGGGCGCGGCGGCCTTCGCCATGCTGGCGCTCGCGGTGACGCTGGCGCTCCTGGCCGGCCTCGGCCGCCTCGCGGCGGGGCGCGCCCCGTGATCCTCCGTCTCGCCGTCGTCGCCCTCCTGGCCTTCATGACGCTGCCCACGGTGGTGGTGATCGCCGTCTCCTTCAACCCCACCGCCATCCTGTCCTTCCCGCCCGCCGGGCTCTCGCTCCGGTGGTACGCGAACGCGCTGACCTACCCGCAGTTCCAGCGGGCGGCCGTCAACAGCCTCGTGGTCACGGCCGGCGCCGTGCTCCTCGCGCTCCCGATCGGGACGGCGGCGGCGCTCGCCCTGGAGCGCGGCCGGCTCCGGGCGCCCGGCGCCTGGGCGACCGTCCTGCTCTCCCCGCTCGTGGTGCCGGGGGTGGCGGCCGGCCTCGGCTTCCTCATCGTCGCCGCCTCTCTCGGGCTCCTGCAGAGCCGCGCGGTGCTCGTCGCGGCGCACGTGGCGCTGGTGCTGCCGTTCGTCGTCCGTTCCGTGTGGGTGAGCGTGACGAATCTCGATCCGGCCCTGGAGCGCGCGGCGGCCAGCCTGGGCGCCACCCCCGCGCGCGTCTTCGTCAGAGTCACCCTGCCGCTGCTCCGTCCGGGGCTCTTCGCCGCGCTGCTCTTCGCCGTCGTCGTCTCGGTGAACGAGTTCGTCGTGTCGCTCTTCATCTCCACGCGCGTCAACGAGATCCTGCCCGTGGCCATGTTCACGTACGTCGTCAACTACACGGACCCGACGATCGCCGCCCTCTCCACGCTGTTCATCGTCGCCACCTTCCTCGTCATGTGGCTGGTCGACCGCGTGGTCGACCTCTCGGCGGTGTTCCTCCACCACCGGTGATGGCGCGCGCCGTCGTCGAGCTGAGGGGCTGCACCCGCGACTACGGCGCCCTGCGCGCCGTGGACGGGATCGACCTCACCGTGGACGAGGGCGAGCTGCTCTCGCTGCTCGGGCCGTCCGGCTGCGGCAAGACGACGACGCTCAACCTGATCGCCGGCTTCCTCGAGCCCACCGCCGGCCGCATCGTCATCGACGGCGAGGACGTCACCCGCCGGCCCGCCCACGAGCGCGACCTGGGCATGGTCTTCCAGTCCTACGCGCTCTTCCCCCACATGTCGGTCTTCGACAACGTCGCGTTCGGGCTGTGCGAGCGCCGCGTGCCGAAGGCGGAGATCGCGCCCCGCGTCCGCGACGCCCTCGGGCTCGTGCGCCTCGAGGGCCGGGAGCGGGAGCGCCCGGCGCACCTCTCGGGCGGCATGCAGCAGCGCGTGGCCCTCGCGCGAGCGCTCGTCTACCGGCCGCGCGTGCTCCTCCTCGACGAGCCGCTGGCCGCGCTCGACAAGAAGCTCCGCGAGGAGATGCGCGGCGAGCTGCGGGAGATCCAGCGCTCGGTCGGCATCACCACGATCTTCGTGACCCACGACCAGGCGGAGGCGCTCGCGCTCTCGGACCGCATCGCCGTGATGGACCGCGGGCGCGTCGAGCAGATCGGCCCGCCCCGGGAGATCTACGAGCGCCCCGCCACGCGGTTCGTCGCCGACTTCATCGGCGCCTCGTCCATCCTGCGCGGCCGCGCGACGACGGCCGACGAGGTGCGCATCGGCGACCGGCTGCTGCGCGTGGCGGGCCCGCCGGCGTTCGCGCCCGGGAGCGAGGTCGAGGTGGCCATCCGGCCCGAGCGCGTCCAGCTCGCGTCCGCTCAGCGCGACAACGTCCTCGAGGGGCGCATCGTCCGGCTGAGCTACCAGGGTGCCTTGACCGAGGTGACGACCGAGGTGGCGGGGGGGCAGCGCCTGCTCGCCTTCGTCACCGAGCCCGCGCCGGTGCCGCTGGCGACGGGGCAGACCGTGCGGCTCCACCTCCCGCCCGACGGCTTCACGGTGCTCTGATGGATGGCGCCCGGCGGATGGTGGCGGGGCTGGAGGCGGCGGGCGTGACGCTGGCGGCCTCGGTGCCCGACACCTGGATCGGCAAGCTGATGCGGACGGTGCGCGAGTCGGCGACGATCCGCGCCGTCGACGTCGCGCGCGAGGAGGAAGCGGTGGCGATCGCCTGCGGGGCGAGCCTCGCGGGCGGGCGCGGCGCCGTCCTGATCCAGAACGCCGGGCTCCTCAACTGCGGCGGGATCCTCGCCGGGCTCGTGGAGCTGTACCGGATCCCGTGCTTCTTCATCGTGTCCTACCGCGGCGACTGGCGCGACCCGGTGTACTACCACGCGCCCAAGGGGCGCGTGACCGAGGCGACGCTGTCCGCCTGGCGCCTGCCCCACGCCATCGCCGACCGCGCGGCCGACCTCGCCGCCCAGGTGGCCCGCGGCGTCGAGTTCGCCGTCGAGTCCCGCGGACCGTTCGTGCTCCTCATCAGCGGCGAGGATCTCCAGTGACCCCCCGCAAGCCGTTCCTCGAGGCGCTCGTCGCGATGCTCACGCCCGGCGACATCCTGGTCTCCTGCCTCGGCGCCAACGCGCGCTACCTGCCCCACCTCTCGGTCCCCGCCGCCGTGTTCGCCCTCTGCGACGCGATGGGCGCGGCGATCCCGCTGGCGCTCGGCATGGCGCTTCAGCGCCCAGACCGCCACGTGATCGCGCTCGAAGGCGACGGCTCGCTCCTGATGAGCCCGAACGTGCT
>JACPCH010000083.1 GCA_016179875.1 Candidatus Rokuibacteriota bacterium
CACAGGCACGTCTCGAGCGACGCGCAGCCCCGGCGGCAGGGGTTCGCGGCGGCGCCGAGCTGGAAGCGCGCGGGGAACTCGCCGATGCCGCTGGCGCGCGCGATCGTCACGCGGCCGTCCTCGAGCGGCTGGCGCAGCGACTCGAGGACGTGCTGCTGGAACTCGGGCAGCTCGTCCAGGAAGAGCACGCCGAGGTGGGCGAGCGTGACCTCGCCGGGGTGGGGCGGGCTGCCGCCGCCGATCAGCCCCGACACCGAGATGGTGTGGTGCGGCGCCCGGAACGGCCGCACGGACACCAGCGCGCCGTCGCGCCCGAGCAGGCCGGTCACGCTCCAGATCGTCGAGACCTCGATCGCCTCGTCGTTCGTGAGCGGCGGGAGGACCGCCGCCAGCCGCCGGGCCAGCATCGTCTTGCCGCCGCCGGGCGGCCCGACGAGGAGCAGGTTGTGGGCGCCGGCCGCGCCGATCTCGAGCGCGCGGCGGGCGTACGCCTGGCCGCGGACGTCGGCCAGGTCGAGGTCGTCGTCCGGCGCCGCGCGCGGGGGCGGCGCGGGCGCCGGCGCCCCCGCCGCCTCGCCGTTGAGGAGGCCGACGGCGTCGCGGAGCGTGGGCGCCGCCAGCACGGCGAGCCCCTCCACGGCGCGCGCCTCGGCCTGGTTCGCGACGGGCACGAGGAGGGTCCCGATGCCGCGCCGGCGGCACGCGAGCGCGACGGCCAGAGTGCCGCGGACCGGCTGGATCTGGCCGTCGAGGGCCAGCTCGCCGACCACCGCGTACGGCCCGAGCGCGCCGTTCTTCACCACGCCGGTCGCGGCGAGGATGCCGAGCGCGATCGGCAGATCGAACGACGCGCCTTCCTTCCTGAGGTCGGCGGGCGCCAGGTTCACGGTGATGCGGTCGGACGGGAACGGGAAGCCGGCGTTCTTGATCGCGGCGCGCACGCGCTCGCGGCTCTCCCGCACCGCCGAGTCCGGGAGGCCGACCGTGGTGAACGCCGGCAGGCCGGCGGCGACGTCCACCTCCACGCGGACGAGCGCGGCTTCGACGCCGACGAGCGCTGCCGACAGGACGCGCGCGAGCATGGCGCGATTGTTCGCGGCGCCGCGCCCGCCGTCAATGTCACGAGTTCGATACAATGGGACGCATGGCGCGGCCCGTCATCCTGGTCGTGGACGACGACCCCGGCGTCCGGGAGTCGTTCCGCCTGATGCTCGAGGACGACTACGAGGTGCTCGACGCCGGGGACGGCGCCGCCGCGCTCGAGATCCTGCGCGTCACCCAGGTGGACCTGGTCCTGCTCGACATCCGCCTGCCCGAGGCCGACGGCATCGAGGTCCTCGAGCGGATCAAAGCGCTCGACGAGGGCGTGGAGGTCGTGCTGGCCACCGCGGTCAAGACCGTGCGCACGGCGGTGGCCGCGATGAAGCTCGGCGCGTTCGACTACCTGACCAAGCCCTTCGAGGAGGACGAGCTGCTGGCGGTGGTGCGCCGGGCCCTCGAGAAGCGGTCGCTCGAGCGGGAGGTGGCGTTCCTGCGCGGCGAGCTGGCGCGCACGCACGACGTCGAGGAGATCGTCGGGCGGCACCCGGCGATGCAGAAGCTCCAGCGGGTGATCGCCCAGGTGGCGTCCACGTCGGCCACGGTGCTGATCACCGGCGAGAGCGGCACCGGCAAGGAGCTGGTCGCGCGCGCCATCCACCGCCAGGGACCGCGCCGCGACACGCCGTTCGTGCCGGTCAACCCGGCGGCCATCGCCGAGTCGCTGATCGAGTCTGAGCTCTTCGGCCACGAGAAGGGCGCGTTCACGGGCGCCTACCAGCGCAAGCTCGGCAAGTTCGAGCTCGCCCAGGGCGGCACGCTGTTCCTCGACGAGATCGGCACCCTCAAGCCCGAGCTCCAGGCCAAGCTCCTGCGCGTGCTGCAGGAGCGCGAGATCGAGCGCGTCGGCGGCACGCGCCCGATCCGGATCGACGTGCGCGTGGTCGCGGCGACCAACGCGAACCTCGACGAGGCGGTGGCGCGCGGCGCCTTCCGGGAGGACCTCTACTACCGCCTCAACGTCGTGCCCATCCACGTCCCGCCGCTGCGCGAGCGCGCGGACGACATCCCGCTCCTCGTGGAGCACTTCGTGCGCCACCTCGCCCAGGCCTTCAACCGGCCCGTCGAGGGCGTCTCGCCCGAGGCCCTCGCCGCGCTGCGGCAATACCGCTGGCGGGGCAACGTCCGCGAGCTCCAGAACGTCATCGAGCGCTGCGTGGTCCTCGCCGAGGGGCCGACGATCCAGCTCAACGACCTGCCGCTCGACATCCTGCTGCCCGAGCACCGGACCCGGGTCCGGGCCGCCGACACGCTTCCCTTGAAGGACGCGACCGAGCAGTTCGAGCGCCAGATCATCCTGCGCGTCCTCGAGCGCGTGAAGGGCAACCAGAGCGAGGCGGCGCGGATCCTCGGCGTGCACCGCAACTCGCTGAAGCGCCTGCTCGCCCGCTGGGGCGTCGAGTAGTTGCACCAGTTTGGTGCAACTGCACCACGGTGGTGCAATTTCTGGAGCCCGCGGTTCCGCACGGACCGCGCGAAAATCCCCGGCTGAACGCGCAGTTCCGCGCGCGTTGTGAAATGGCGGGCGAATTGCTCTTGCCTCCTCCGACTGTACCCCGGGCGCCCTCATGGGGAGGGCGCCGAAACCGCGGAGGAGGAGAGAGCCATGACCAAGTTCTGGGCCGCGCTGCTGACGCTCGTCTCGCTGTTGCTGGCCGCTCCCGTCATCGAGTCGGGCACCTCGGGCTCCACGCAGCTCTTCCAGGCCATCGGCACGGCCGACGGCGGCGGCTGGTAGGAGACGCGCGACTGTTCGAGGTGACCGTGCGCGGCCCGGGCCGCCGGATGGGACGGAGGGGGGGCGGTGCGTCCCCCCTCCGCCTCGTGGCCGTCCTAGCGCTGGCGCTCGTCGGCGCCTCGCCCGCCGGGGCCCAGGAGCGCGCCGACGCCGGCGTCTATCGCCGTCCGCTCGGCCACGACCCGCAAACGCTCGACCCGGCGCGGATCAGCGACGTCTACAGCCGGTCGGTCTCCCAGCAGATCTTCGATGGGCTCGTGCAGTTCGACCAGACGCTGACGACCGTGCCCGCGCTGGCCGAGTTCTGGCGTGCCTCGCGTGACGGGCTCACCTGGACCTTCCAGCTCCGCAAGGGCGTCAAGTTCCATCACGGCCGCGAGGTGACGGCCGACGACGTGGTGTTCTCCTTCACGCGCATCCTCGACCCCCGGACGCGCTCGGGCGCCGCCGACCTGTTCAGCCCCGTGAAGGGCGCCCGCGAGTACCGAGAGGGGCGGGCCCGCACGGTCGCCGGCCTCGCGGCGCTCGACCGCCACACGGTGCAGGTGACGCTCACCGAGGCGCTCGCGCCCTTCGCCGCCGTCCTCGCGGTCGGCCACGCGAAGATCGTGCCCCGCGAGATCGTCGAGAAGCTCGGCGAGGCCTTCGG
>JACPCH010000084.1 GCA_016179875.1 Candidatus Rokuibacteriota bacterium
TCGGGCGCACAGAGACCAACGTGCCTTTCTCATACGCCCTGAGAAGCCCCTGCTCGTAGCGATCAAGCTTCTTCATCGGGCTCCTTCCTTCCAAGGCAGGTCAACCCTCGCGGCGTCGAATGCGCTCGATGGCTTCCTCTAGCCTCTTGAGGTCGAGGAGACCTGTGGGTTTGGACCAGATGCGAACGAACGGCGTACCGGGCGCGAGGCCCTTCTTTTCGGCGAGCATCGACGTGGGCCACGGCAGGTTTTCGGGATCGAGCGCCTCGACTTCGGAGCGGCGCGTCTCGCCCGCCATCTTGCGAAACCCCTCCAGCCGTGCGATGGCGCGCTGGTCGGTGCGGGTCGCGCTGTGGCCGAGGAGCTCGATGTAGTCGTCCGGCCAGGTCAGCGCCTTCGGATTGTCGGCGCAGCGATCGAGCGCGGCGGTCACGGCCTGGGCGATCCGAGCACGGCGCGCGGGCGTCAACCACGCGGCAGCCTGGTCCCACGCCTCGAGCGCTGCCTTGCCGCGAAGGGTCTTCGCGGTTTTCTTGCGCTCCTTGCCGGGCCACTCGCGAAGGCAGCCGATGAGCGGGCCCACGGCCCGTCGCGCGACTTGGACGTCCGGATCGTCAAGAGCGGCGAGCAGCAGCTCGATCGTGCCTTCGTCGACCCACAGGTGAAACGCCTGGCCGATCTCGCTCAGCAGCATTTCGCGCCATCGCGGGGACGGCAAGTCGCGCCACCGCGCCGCCAGGGCGTGCACGCCGCCTTCGGCCACCAGTCGCGCGATGAGAAGCTGGAATGCGCGCTGCTCGTCCCCGGTGTTCAACGGGGGGACGAGGCGTGCGCCGGACGCGGGGTCCAGGTGCCGCAGCGCCGCCACTGCCGCGACCGCCTGGCGGAAATCGCCGCCGCGCAACCGCTTCGACAAGTCGTGCATCATACTTTTGTTCGTGGGCCTCGAAGATAATCGACCACGGGGGAGCACACAAGAGTTCTTCGGCTTGACGACGGCGCCGCGACTGCCTATCGTGCTCAGCTATTCGGACCAACACGGAGGAGCCACCCATGAGCCGACGCTTCGCCGCCCTGCTCGTCCTGCTGCTCTTCGCGGCGCCGCCCGCCGCCGCCCAGGAGCCCCTGCGCATCGGGTTCCTCACGATCCTCACCGGGGCGCTCGCGGCGCCCGGCAAGGAGATGGAAAACGGCATCACCCTGTTCCTCGACGAGCAGAAGCAGACGCTGGCCGGCCGCCCGGTGCAGCTCACCGTGCTCGACAGCGGCGGCACGCCCGCGGGCACCCTCACCAAGGCGCGCGAGCTGGTCGAGCAGCGCAAGATCCACGCGCTGCTCGGCCCCCTGGCCGCGTTCGAGGCCTACGCCATCGCGCCGTACGTGAACGCCCAGAAGACGCCGACGGTCTCGCCGAGCGCGGCGGCCGACGACCTCACGCAGCGCAAGGCCACCCAGTTCTTCGTGCGCGCCACGTCCACCTCGAGCCAGCCGACGCAGCCGTTCGGCACCTACGCCGCGAAGACGCTCGGCTACAAGAAGATCGCCACGATCGCCGACGACTTCGCGTTCGGGCACGAGGTGGTCGCGGGCTTCCAGAAGGCGTTCGAGGACGCGGGCGGCCAGGTCGTGCAGAAGCTCTGGCCGCCGCTCGGCACCCAGGACCAGGGGCCGTACATCGGCCAGCTCCGGCGCGACATCGACGCGGTCTTCATCGGCTTCGCCGGGGTGGCGGCGCTGCGCTTCCTCAAGCAGTTCCAGGAGGCCGGGCTGAAGGGCACGATCCCGATCCTGGCCAACCAGACGGCGGTGGACGAGGCGCTCTTGAAGAACATGGGCGACGAGGCGCTGGGCGTCGTCTCCACCATGCACTACAGCGCGGCGCTCGACACGCCGGCGAACCGGAGATTCGTGGCGGCGTACCGCAAGGCCTTCGGCGCCGATCCCGGCTACTACTCGGTGGGCGCCTACACGGCGGGGATGTTCCTCAAGCAGGCGCTCGAGAAGGTGGGCGGCAAGGCCGAGGACGCCGACGGCCTCATGAAGGCGCTGCGCGGCGTGTCGCTCGCGGACGCGCCGGGCGGGCCGATCCGCCTCGACCGCTACGGCAACGCCGTGCACAACATGTATATCCGCCGGGTCGAGCGCCGGGACGGCCGGCTCCAGAACGTCGTGATCCACACCTTCGAGGGCGTGAGCCAGTTCTGGAACTACCCCGAGGCCGAGTTCCTGAAGGCGCCGCCCTACTCGCGGAGCCATCCGCCCTGCAAGCACTGCTAGCGGCCTCGGGAGCACCGCGCCCGGCGCGCCCGGCATGAGCTTCCCGGCGAGCGACTGGATGGCCCGCTACGTGGCGGCGCTGAACGGCGACCCCGAGCTGCGGCTCGTCGGCGGCTTCTTCACCTGCGACGTCCTCCTCGACTTCGAGACGGTCCGCTACCTGGTCCGCGTGGACGGCGGCACCGTCCGCGAGGTCGTGGAGAACCCGGGCTACGACCGCCCCTGGGCGTTCGCGCTGCGGGCGCCCCGGCACGTCTGGGACCGCTACCTCGCACCCGTGCCGCCGCCCCTCTACCACCACATCTTCGCCATGTTGATGCGCGTGCCGGAGTTCCGCCTCGAGGGCGACACCCTCGCGGCGGCGCAGAACATCCGGGCCCTGGCCCGCATGTGCGATCTCATGCGCGCCGTTCCGGGAGCCGACCATGCCTGACTTCGAGCCCATCACCGGCCGGTACCTGCGGCTCACCGTCGAGGACGAGGATCTCCGCGTCTACGTGGAGGAGGCGGGTAGCGGCCACCCGCTGGTGTGCCTGCACACCGCCGCCGCCGACACCCGGCAGTACCGTCACGTGCTGACCGATCCGCGGATCACCGAGCAGTGGCGCGTCATCGCGTTCGACATGCCCTGCCACGGCAAGTCCAACCCGCCGGGCCGCTGGTGGGAGCGCGCGTACCGGCTCACCGCCGCCCGCTACGAGGCGACCATCATGGCCGTCTGCCGGGCCCTCGGGCTCGTGCGGCCCGTGGTGATGGGCTGCTCGATGGGCGGCGCCATCGTGCTGCGCCTGGCCGCGCGCCACGGCGCGGAGCTCGGCGGGATCATCGGCCTCGAGAGCGCGGCCTACGCGCCGGGACGCGCCAACCAGTTCCTCCACCACCCGGCGGTGCACGGCGGCGAGATGGCCGCGACCTATTCGTTCGGGCTCACGGCGCCCGGGAGCCCGGAGGAGTGCCGGCGGGAGAACTGGTGGTACTACAGCCAGAGCGGGCCGGGCGTCTACCTCGGCGACATCCACTTCTACAGCGCGGACTGGGACGCGCGCGAGGAGATCGCCCGCATCGATACCGCGCAGTGCCCCGTGATCCTGCTGACCGGCGAGTACGACTACTCGTGCACGCCCGCCATGACGGCGGCGGTCGCCGCCCGCATCCCGGGCAGCCGCCACGTGACGATGGAGGGGATCGGCCACTTCCCGATG
>JACPCH010000085.1 GCA_016179875.1 Candidatus Rokuibacteriota bacterium
GAGCGCCTCCCCGCCGATCCGGTCGTGGGACGCGAGCGTGCCGTCGTAGTCGCAGGCCAGCGCCTTGAAGATCATCCCCGGCCCCAGACGCCGGCCGCCGCGAGCCGCTCGATCACCCGCCGGTTCCGCGTGTCGGCGAAGAAGCGCGCCACCGACCCGGCGATCACGGGCCCGATTCCCCCGACCCGGCCGATCTCGCCGGCGGACGCCTGCGCCAGACGGTCGAGGCGCCCGAAGCGCTCGGCGAGGAGCCGCGCGACGTGCTCACCGACGCCGGGGATACCGAGCCCGCCGAGGAGGCGCGCAAGCCCGCGGCCCCGTGACGCGGCGATCGCCTCGACGAGGTTCTTCGCCGACCGCTCGGCGAAGCCCTCGAGCGTCATCACCCGCGGCGCCGTCAGGCGGTAGAGGTCGGCGACGTCCCTCACGAGCCCGCGGTCGACGAGCTGCTCGACGACCGCGTCGCCCAGGTGCTCGATGTCCATCGCCCGCCGCGAGCCGAAGTGGCGGAGCCGCTCCTTGAGCTGCGCGGGGCAGGCGCTCCCCTCGCAGCGCCAGTACGCCTCACCGGGGGGCCGGCGGGCCGGGCTCCCGCACGCGGGGCAGCGCCGCGGAAATCTGAACACCCGGGCGCCGCGGGGCCGCCGGGCCTCGATGACCTGCACGACGTGGGGGATCACGTCGCCGGCGCGCTCGAGGAGCACCGTGTCGCCGACGCGGATGTCCTTGCGCCGGATCTCGTCCTCGTTGTGGAGGGTGACGCTCGAGATCGTGACGCCGGCGAGCGGGACCGGGTCGAGCTTCGCGACCGGCGTGAGCGTGCCGGTCTTGCCGACCTGCACCGTGATGGCGCGGATCCGGGTCGTCGCCTGGCGCGCCTGGAACTTGAGCGCGACGGCCCAGCGCGGATGGTGGCTCGTGCTGCCGAGCCGCCGCTGCAGCGCGAGCGAATCCACCTTGACGACGGCGCCGTCGGCGTCGTAGTCGAGGGCGTCGCGCCCCCGCTCCAGGCTCTCGCAGTAGCGGACGACGGCGTCCGCGTCGCCGCAGCGCCGGTTGCGGGGGTTCGTCTTGAATCCCGCGGCGCGGAGCGCCGCGAGCGCCGCCCGGTGCGTGGGGACGTCGAGCCCGGGAGCCCACGTCACCTCGTAGATGACGACGTCGAGCGGGCGTCGCGCCGTGACCACCGGGTCCTTCTGCCGCACCGAGCCGGCCGCCGCGTTCCGCGGGTTGGCGAAGGTCGCCTCGCCGCGCGCCTCGAGCGCGCGGTTGAGCCGGGCGAACGCCCGGCGGGGCATGGCGAAGGTCGCCTCGCCGCGCGCCTCGAGCGCGCGGTTGAGCCGGGCGAACGCCCGGCGGGGCATGAAGGCCTCGCCGCGCACCTCGAGGTCGTCCACGCCCGCGAGCCGGCCGCGGAGCGCCTTCGGGATCGTCTCGATGGTCGCGAGGTTCGCCGTGACGTCCTCGCCGGTGCGCCCGTCGCCGCGGGTGGCTCCCCGCACGAAGCGGCCCCGCCGATAGACGAGGGCGACCCCGAGACCGTCCACCTTCGGCTCGCACACCCACGCGACGGGCGACGCCGGCACGGCGCGCCGGACCCGCGCGGCGAACTCGCGTAGCTCACCGACGCCCATGGCGTTGTCGAGCGAGAGCATCGCGACGCGGTGGGCGACGGGCGCGAACGCGCGGGCGGCGCCGCCCGCCACCCGCTGGGTCGGGCTGTCGGGCGTGACGAGCGCGGGATGGCGCGCCTCGAGTGCGCGCAGCTCGCGCACCAGGGCGTCGTACTCGGCGTCGGAGATCTCGGGCCGCGCCTTGGCGTAGTACAGGCGGTCGTGCCTGCGGATCTCCTTCCGGAGCCGCCCGATCCGGCGGCGAGCTGACGAGGGGGCGGGGCGTGCCCCCCGAGACCCGTGTCTCAGGGGGTTGACCTCACCACGGCCCAGAGTGAACCGCCCACGCGCATCGCTGCTAGCGTGGTCGAGGGGGGCACGCCCCGCCCCCTCGTCAGCCGGCGCGGTGTCGGCTCGTCCCCGCTCCATCGGAGTCCGCCCGGAGCGCCTTCAGCCGCTCGACGTTCTCGGCCAGCGCCCGCTCGACCGCGGCGTTGAAGCTGCCCTCGGGAAACGCGCCGTCCGGCCGCCGCGCGCCCGCGGGCCGCCCCGACAGGACCTCGAGACCCTCGTCCACGGAGCCCACGGCGTGCACGTTGAACTTCCCCTCGCGGACGGCCCGGACCACGTCCTCCCGGAGCATCAGGTGGCGCACGTTCGTCTCCGGGATCATCACGCCGTGGCGGCCGTCGAGCCCGCGCGCGCGGCAGACGTCGAAGAAGCCCTCGATCTTCTCGTTGATCCCGCCGACAGCCTGGATCTCGCCCCGCTGGTTGACCGAACCGGTCACCGCGATGGACTGCGCGAGCGGGATGCCGGCCAGGCTCGACAGCAGCGCGTAGAGCTCCGCCGACGAGGCGCTGTCGCCCTCGATCTCCTCGTAGTGCTGCTCGAAGGTGATCGACGCCGAGAGCGCGAGCGGCCGCTCACGCGCGTAGCGGCCGGCCAGAAAGCCGGTGAGGATCATCACGCCCTTGGAGTGGGCCGGCCCGCCGAGCTTCGCCTCCCGCTCGATGTCGACGACGCCGGGTTCGCCGGAGAAGGTGCGCACGGTGATCCGCGCCGGCCGCCCGAAGGCGTGGTCGCCGGTGGCGAGCACCGAGATCCCGTTGACCTGGCCCACCGCCTCGCCGTCCGTGGCGATGAGCAGCGTGCCCTCGGCGATCATCCGGCCGATGCGCTCCTCGATCAGGTTCGACCGGTAGATCTTCTGGGCGATGGCGTGGCTCACGTCCTCCGCGGTGACGCCCGCGTGGCCGCGCGCGCCGGCGTGGAACGACGCGTCGCGGATGAGATCGACGAGCGTGCCGAGCCGCGAGCTGAGCCGGCCCTGATGCGCGACCATGCGCGAGCCGTGCTCGATCAGCCTGGCGACGCCGTCGGCGCCGAAGGGACGGAGCCCGTCCTCCCGGCAGGCCCCGGCGATGAAGCGCGCGTAGAGGAGCTCGGTCTCGGGCGTGCGGGCGAGCGAATCGTCGAAGTCCACCTTGACCTTGAACAGCTCGCCGAAGTCCTCGTCGAGATTGTAGAGGAGATAGTAGAAGAGCGGGTTGCCGATGAGGACGACCTTCACGGCGAGCGGGATCGGCTCGGGCGCCAGCCCCGCCGCGGTGGCCGCCCGGAACTCCTCGAGCGGGTCTTCGATGCGGACGGCGCGGCTCTTGAGCGCCTTCTTCAGCGCCTCCCACGCCTGGAAGTTCCGCAGCACGTCCTTCGCCTCGAGGATCAGGTAGCCGCCGTTGGCCCGGTGCAGCGCCCCCGATCTGATCAGCGCGAAATCGGTGACGAGGGCGCCGAAGTGGGCGCGGTGCTCGATCCGGCCCACGAGGTTTCCGTAGGTCGGGTTCTGCTCGAACACCACGGGCGCGCCCCGGGCGCCGGTCCGGTCCACGAGGACGTTGACCCGGTAGCGGTCGAGGAAGGCGCCGGGCGGCGGCAGAAACGGGAGCGCGGGCTTTCCCTCGCCGGCACCCCTGAATTCCTCGGCGTGGGCGATGAGGTCCTTTTCGACGTCGTCGAGGTAGCGCTGGACGCCGTCGAGCCCCGCGAATCGCTCGCGGAGCTCGCGGATGAGCTGGCGGGTGGCCGACGCCGCCACCTCGCTCACGAGCGTCTCGTGGGCCTGGCGCGCCTCGCGCTCGTACTGGCGGAGCTGGCGGAGCGTGGTCTCGACCTGCGCCTCGAGCTGGCCCGCGGCGGCGGCGATCCGCTCCCGCGCCGGCTCGGCGAGCGCCTCGAACTCCTCCTGGCTGAGGGCCTTGCCGCGGGGCGCGGGCGCCACGGCCATCCCGGTCGGGGTGCGGATGAGGGCGAACCCCGCCGCGCGCGCCTTCTCTTCGAGACGGACGAGCTCCGCCTCCTGGCGGCGCGCGAGATCTTCGAGGATCTTCGACTTCTGGCGCCCGAACTCCTCGCCCTCGAACGCGCGCGGCAGCCGCACCTTGCATTCCTCCACGAGCCGCGCCATCTCGTCGCTGAGCTCGCGCCCCCTGCCCGCGGGCACTTCGATCGCCGTCGGCCGGTAGGCATCCGTGAAGTTGTGGACGTAGCAGTGGTCGGGCGGACCCGGCTCATCCTGGGCCGCCCTGGCCAGCAGGCGCCGCATCGCCGTCGTCTTGCCGGTCGCCGGCGGGCCGAGCACGAACAGGTTGTACCCGACGTGCCGGACGCCGATGCCGAAGGTGGTCGCGCTGAGCGCCCGCTCCTGGCCGATCATCCCTTCCAGCGGAGGCAGCTCCTCCGTCGAGCGGAAGCGCAGGCTCGCGGGGTCGCAGACGGCTCGCAGCTCCTCGGGCTCCAGTCGGCGCATGGGGAAAGACTGCATGCGAGCCCGATGCCAGCCCGGTGAACGCCGAATCAGCCGGTTGGGGCGCCCCTTCCGCGGGGAATTGGGTCACGGGCGCCTCGGTGGTGCGCGTCCGCCTCACCGGCTGAGTGGTTCAATCGGCCCAGGATCAGCAATACGAATCCTGGAATCCGGCTATTTCGCGGTGCCGCCGCGCGCCCTTGTCGCTGGCAGCGACATTGCACCCATCGTTCGCCAACCAACTTCATCGCCGTGGACGGAGAAATGCGGCAAGCAGCGGACGGGCGGGAGCG
>JACPCH010000074.1 GCA_016179875.1 Candidatus Rokuibacteriota bacterium
ATCCCGACGCTGCTCCGCTCGCGGATCGCCCACTCGGTGCACCCGTTCACGGTCGGCTCCCAGGGCGAGGTCGTGATCCTGGTGCAGGCGGCCGAGGCGCCGCGCAGCCGTCTCCTCCTCGCCCGCATCGCCCCCGGCCCGGGCCCCCCCTAGACTCTCAGGTCGCCGATCACCGCGGTGAGCGCGCGCGCCGTCAGCTCGAGGGCGCGCGCCTCCAGCGTGGCCCCGCGGTCGCGCGGCGTGTGGTAGGTGTCGAACGGGACGGGGCGCCCGAGCAGGAACCGCGCGGCGCCGAGCCAGGGATGGAAGATGAATCGCCGCAAGGCCTCGGCGTTGGCCGCCGGCACGACCGTGAGCCCGTAGGCGGGGACGCCGGCCGCCGCGAACGCGCGGTGGTCGCTGCCGAAGCGCGGGATGCGGCCGACGACGTGGTAGCCCTCCTCGCTCCGGAGTCCCAGCCCCTCCAGCGAGCCGCTCACTCTGGACAGGAACGGCGTCTCGGCCTCGGCGTCCCAGACGACCAGGCTGTCGCCGATCCCGCACAGCTCGAGCGAGAGCACGCCCGCGATCCCCGCCACGCCCACGTCGCGCACGTACTCACGCGCGCCCAGATAGTCCAGCTCCTCGCACGCGGTGAACAGACAGCGCACGCGCAGCCCCGGCGGGACCGCGGCGCCGATGCGCTCGAGCAGCGCCAGGAGAATCCCGACGGCGGCGGCGTTGTCGTTGGCGCCCGGGCTGCCCGGCACCGCGTCGTGGTGGGCGCAGAGGACGAGCAGGCGGTCGCCCGTGCCCAGGTCCACGGCGTAGGTCTCGCCCCGGCCCTCGGGCGTGGCGACCCGGTGTCGCGTGAACGGCACGCCCCGCCCGGCGAGATGGCGCGCCACCGACGCCTCGCGCTCGGGGTTCGTGCGTCCCTCCAGGAGCCGCGACAGCTCGAGCGGCGAGCCGTCGCTCACCGCCGTGCGAGCCGAGACGCGTCGGGCGACGGCCAGGTACGCCGGCTCGTTGCGCTTGCCGCGGTACGGTTGCGGCGGCAGGAACGGGCAGTCGGTCTCGACGACCAGCCGATCCACTGGCACGCCGCGCGCCACGTCGGGCAGCGCGCGCGCGTTCGGGTACGTCACGGGGCCGGCGAGCGAGACGAGGAGCCCGAGGTCGAGGCACCGCCGGGCGAGGTCGAGATCGCCCGAGAAGCAGTGCATGATCCCGCGGACCTCGCCCACGCGCTCCTCGGCGAGGATCGCGAGCGTCTCGTCGTGGGCGTCGCGGCAGTGGACGACGACGGGCTTCCGCACCCGCCGCGCGAGCCCGAGCTGGGCCCGGAAGGCGCCGCGCTGGGCGTCGCGCGGCGAGCGATCGCGGAAGAAGTCGAGGCCGGTCTCGCCGATCGCGACCACGCGCGGGTCGGCGGCGAGCCGCTCGATCTCGGCCAGCGCGCGCTCGTCGGCCTCGGCGGCGTCGTGGGGGTGGATGCCGACGGCGGCCCACACGCCGGGCTCGCGGCCGGCGAGGGCCACCGCCGCCCGGGACGTCTCCACGCTGGTCCCGATCGTCAGCATCCGCCTCACGCCGGCGTCGCGAGCCCGACCGAGCACGCGCTCCAGGTCTTCGGCGAACTCCGGGAAGTGGAGGTGCGCGTGCGTGTCGAAGAGGTCCGGCGTCACGCGGCGCCGAGCGCCGCCTGCGCCTTCTTGACGTCGCGCGGCTTCACCCAGAGGATCGCCGCCCAGCGGCCGCCCCCGGCGCAGGCCGCGTCGAGCGCCGTCACGTTGATCTTCGCGACGGCGAGCTGGCGCATGATCCCGGCGACGGCGCCGACGCGGTCCTCGCCGTCGATCAGGAACGCCTTCTTGGGCCCGACCACCTTGAGCTTGAGGCCCTTCACCGCCGCCTTGAAGGCGGCGCCGTCCGCGGGGACGAAGTCGAGCTGCGAGCGCTTGCCGCTCGGGAAGCCCGAGTAGGCGAGCAGGTTCACGCCGGCCTGGCGGAGGGCCTCGAGCACGCGGAGCCCCTCGCCCGGCTTGTCGGGCACGGTCACGTAGTAGTAGTCCACGGTGCGGATCGTGTCGGCCATGGTGTCCTCCTTTGGGCCTCCTAGAGTCTCACGAGACCACGCGGAAGCGCAGCCGGCCGATGAGCTGGCCCGAGCTGGTGACGACGTCCACCGTCCAGCGGCCCGCCGGGTCCTCGGGGAACGTCGTCTTCTGCGAGCGCGTGCGGAACCCTTCCCGCCGCCCGCCCCGCACGGGCGAGAGCGGGACGACCGTCACCACGGCGCCGCCGCGGCGCCAGACGTGGCTCACCGGCTGGCGGAGCCCGGCGGGGGCGTAGATCGCGGTGTGGGCGACGAGGCCGCGCCGGCGCAGCTCCGCCGCCGGGATCGCGCCGGCCGGGGGCTCGAGCGAGTCCACGCTGCCCACCAGCCAGCCGAGCTGGGCGCGCGCCATGAAGAGCGGCGCGGGCGGGATCGCGGCGCGGCCGAGCGCGGCGACGGTCGCCGCCACCACGCCGATGGCCGCGGCGGTGCGCAGCGCCGCGAGCCAGGTCGCCCGGCGCCGGCGGATCACCGGCGTGAGCGCGAGGGCGGCCAGGAACGCGCTGGCGACGAGCGACGGGAACGGCGGCAGGCCCACCAGCGGCAGCGCCACGTTGAGCGCGGCGAAGATCGAGACCACGAAGAAGACCCAGCCGACCCACGGCCGCGGGTGCACCAGCGCGCGGTACCAGGGGTCGAACGTCGCCAGCAGCGCGAGCGCGACGAGCAGGCCGAGGAACGGGGCGTTCACCGACGTGAGCGTGGTGCTCGCCCAGTAGGCGGGCAGCACGAAGAGCAGCAGGCCGTGGTAGAGGGTCTGGATCGTGTAGTCGGCGGCGAAGACCACCAGCCGCCGCCCGCGCCGGCCCGAGGCCTCGAGCATCTGGCGCGCCTCGGTCAGGACCGCGAACAGGAGCCAGAGGAGCAGCAGGTAGCCGACGATCCAGCCGACGTGCGGGAGCCCCCGGCGGAAGACGAAGAGCGTGGCGACGCCGCCGGCGAGGGAGCCGAAGGAGACGCCCCAGCGGCGGAGCCACGCGAGCGTCCGGCGCACCGCGGGTCGCGCTTGAGAGCGTCCACGCAGTCCAGGACGTCGCCGGCCGCCGAGTGGATCGTGAGGTGCGCGCCGACCAGATCCAGCGCGCTCGCGCGCACGGCTCCGTCGAGGGTCACGATCTCCCGGAGCACGCGCGCGATCGAGGGATCGCGCTCGGCCACCTGGACCATCGCCTCCAGCAGCTCGTCGGGGCTGAGGGTCAGCATGCCTCTATCTTACCTTCGCCCCGGGCGGCAGGTCGCGGTCGAGCGTGAGGATGGCCAGCTTGCCGTCGGCCGAGCCCGCCAGCACCATGCCGTTCGACTCGACGCCCATCAGCTTCGCCGGCTCCAGGTTGACGACGACGACGACCTTCTTGCCGACGAGGTCGGCCGGCGCGTAGTGCTCGGCGATGCCGGCCACCATCGTGCGCTGCTCGTCGCCGAGCGACACCGTGAGCTTCAGGAGCTTCTTCGACTTGGGCACGGGCTCGGCGGCCACCACCTCGGCCACCCGCAGCTCGACCCGGGGCGCCCGCGCGTCGCCGGCCGCCACCCGGATCTTCGCGGCCGCGTCGGGCAGGAACGGCCCGAGCATGATGCCGAGCCACTGGAGCGCGTCGGCGAGCGTCAGCAGGACGCGGGCGAGCCGGCCCCGCCGGGCGGGAGCCTTGGCGAGCGCCCACGGCTGCGTGGCGTCCACGTACCGGTTGACGGCGCCGATGAACGCCCAGATCTCGGCGAGCGCGCGCTGGAACGCGAACTCCTCCATCGCCGCGTCCACGAGGCGGCGCGCCTCCGCCGCCGCGCGGGCGACCTCCTGGTCGCCGGCGTCGGGCGCGCCGGCGTCCCCGCCGGTCCCGAAGCCGGCCAGCAGCGTCGTCGCGCGGGCGACGAGGTTGCCGAGGTCGTTGGCGAGGTCGGCGTTGAGCCGGCCGACGAACGCCTCCTCGGAGAAGGCGGCGTCGAGCCCGAACGCCATCTCGCGCATCACGAAGTAGCGGAAGGCGTCGTTGCCGTACCGGTCCTTGAGCGCGAGCGCCTCGACGACGTTGCCGACGGACTTCGACATCTTGCCGCCGCCGATGTTCCAGTAGCCGTGGACGTTGAGGTGGGTGTAGACCGGCAGGCCGGCCGCCTTGAGCATGCACGGCCAGTACACCGCGTGGGGCTTCAGGATGTCCTTGCCGATCAGGTGCTGGACGTGCGGCCAGAATTTCTCGAAGCGCGCGTCGCCGGGCCCACCGAGCGCCGAGACGTAGTTGATCAGCGCGTCGAACCAGACGTAGGTGACGTACGTGTCGTCGAACGGCAGCGGGATGCCCCACTCGAGGCGCGTCCGCGGCCGGCTGATCGAGAGGTCCTGGAGCGGATCGCGGAGAAACCCCAGAATCTCGTTCCGGTAGCGCTCGGGCCGGATGAAGTCGGGGTGGCGCTCGATGTGCTCGATCAGCCAGCCCTGGTACTTCGACATCTTGAAGAAGTAGTTCTCTTCCTCTATA
Organism: Candidatus Rokuibacteriota bacterium; assembly: GCA_016179875.1. Taxonomy (GTDB): domain Bacteria; phylum Methylomirabilota; class Methylomirabilia; order Rokubacteriales; family CSP1-6; genus GWA2-73-35. The sequence continues at coordinate 4,576 of JACPCH010000074.1, forward strand.
TACGTCAGCGGCGTCCGGTGGTCCGGGCACTTGCCGTCCACGATCTCCTTGTCGGTGTAGAACCGCTCGCAGCCGAAGCAGTAGTTGCCGCCGTACTTGTCGAGATAGATCTCGCCGGCGTCCCGCAGCGCCTGGAGGATCGCCTGGACGACCTTCTGGTGCCGTGGCTCGGTCGTCCGGATGAAGTCGTTGTGCGTGATACCGAGCCCCCCCCACGCCGCCCGGAAGGCCGACGAGATCTCGTCGGCGTAGGCCTGGGGCGAGACGCCCGCCCGGGCGGCGGCCTGGGCGATCTTGTCGCCGTGCTCGTCGGTGCCGGTCAGGAACCACACGTCGTCGCCGGCGAGCCGCCGGTATCGCGCCATCGCGTCGGCGATGATCGTCGTGTACGCGTGGCCGAGGTGGGGCGCCGCGTTGACGTAGTAGATCGGCGTCGTGAGGTAGAACGTGGACCGCGCGGTCACGACTTCGGGGGCTCCGGCCGGGGCTTGATGTGGTCGCGGCCCTCCCACGTCACCTGCTCGATCGGCACCTCGGCCTCGGTGCCGTCGGGGAAGCCGACGACGACGCTCTGCTTCAGCACGCGCAGCGAGCGCACCTTGCCGGCCATGCAGCCACCGCCCCCGCACTCGGCCTGGCAGGGCGAGTTCACCCTGGGCAGCCGCGCCCGCAGCTCCTCGTACGTCGAGAACTCGTAGAGGAGGCAGCACTTCAGGCGCCCGCAGTTCCCGAGCAGCCGGCTGTCGGTGAGCGGCATGTCCTGGGCCTTGGCCATCTTGACCGAGATCGGCTCGAAGCGCCGGAGGTGCGACGAGCAGCAGAGCTGGCGGCCGCACGGGCCGATGCCGTCCATGACCTTGGTGGTGTCGCGCGCGCCGATCTGGCGCATCTCGATCCGCGAGTGGAACTCGCGCGCGAGGTCGCGCACCAGCTCGCGGAAGTCCACGCGCTCCTCGGCGCTGAACGCGACCACCACCCGGCGCACGTCGGCCGGCATCTCGACGTCCACGACCTTCATCGGGAGCCCGCGGCTCCGCGCCAGCTGCTGGGCCACCGGGATCGCGCGCTCCTCGCGCTGGCGGCGCTCGCGCCAGTCCCGGGCCTCCGCCTCCGTGGCCGGGCGCAGCACGTGACGGTAGAGCCGGTCGCGCCGGACCTCGGGCAGCTCGCGCCGGGGCCGGCGGACCTCGCCGACCGCGCTGCCGCCGGCCGTCTCGACCACCGCGAACTCGCCCACGTGGGGGCGGAGGTCCTCGCCGGCCCGGTAGTCCTCCGCCGGCGCCGTCGGGCGCAGCCGCACGCCGATCAGGAACTCGCTCATCACCGTATCCTCATGCCGCCCGCAGGGCCAGGCGGCTCAAGAGCACGTCCAGGGTCAAGCGGGGCGCGACGTTCCGGGCGAGCGCCTCGCGCGCGGCCCGGCACAGCCCGATCGTCGCCAGCAGCTCGTCCTGCGTCCACGTCGCGGCCTCGCGCGCCAGGTCGGCCGCGCGGTCGGCGTTCACCAGCAGCGCCTCGGGCGCGCCGGCCTGCGCGCACAGCAGGTCGCGGCAGAGGAGCCAGTAGGCGTCCACCAGCGCCTCGGCGCGCTCGCGATCGAGCCGCTCGGTGCGCCGGAACAGCTCGTCGACCCCCTTCGCCCGCACCTCGCCCAGCAGCTCGAGCGCCTGGGCGCGCGCCGCCGCGGCGGTGTCGTCCGCCCGCGGCTCGAAGCGCACGACCTGGCAGCGCGAGAGCACCGTGGCCGGCAGCGCGCGCCGGCGCGGCAGGATGAGGATGAGCACGGTCGCCGCCGGGGGCTCCTCGAGCGTCTTCAGGAACGCCTGCGGCGCCTCGCCCGTCATGCGCTCGGCGTCGTCCACGATGAAGACCTTGCGCCGGGCGAGCGCGGGCCGGAGCGCGGCCTGGCGCTCGAGCTCGCGGATCGCGTCGATGCGGATCGCCCGCGCGCCCTTCGGGTTCGCCGGCGGCGGCGTCGGGACGAGCACGTGGAGGTCCGGGTGCTCGCGCGCGGCGCCGCCGAGCAGCGCGGCGGCGAAGGCCAGCGCCGTGGTCGTCCGCCCGCTGCCGGGCGGGCCGACGAACGCGTAGGCGTGGGCGACGCGGTCGCCCGCCAGCGCGCGGCGCAGCAGCGCGACCGCGTGCGGCTGGTCGCGGATCGCCTCCAGCGTCACCGCCGCCTCACGCGTCACGGAGCACCTCCCCGGATCAGCCGCACGCGCTTCGGCTCGGCGCGGAGGATCTCGAGATAGCCGCGCCGCACGCGCCGGTGGAAGGCGAGCTTCTCGCGCTCGAAGTGGTCGAGCCGCCGCCGCCCGATCCGCCGGAAGCCCTCGGCCGGGTCGAGGTCGAAGAGCAGCGTGAGGTCCGGCAGGATTCCGCCCGTCGCGCGCAGGTTCAGCTCGCGGATGAGGTCGGGATCCACGCCGCGGCCGTAGCCCTGGTAGGCGACGGTCGCGTCGGCGTAGCGGTCCGAGAGGACGACGCGGCCGCGCTCGAGCCACGGCCGGACCTTCTCGAAGACGTGCTGGTGGCGCGCGGCCATGAACAGGAACACCTCGACGAGCGGCTCGGGCCGGACGCCGGGGCGCTCGAACAGGCGGCGCACCGCGAGGCCGAGCCGCGTGCCGTCGGGCTCGCGCGTGCGCAGAACCTCCGGGTGCTGCAATACGCCACTCTAGCACGCTGGTTAATTCCTGACCAATCGCGCCAGGGAGGGCGAAGCGTGACTAGTCAATTTGTGCTAGTCTCCGTCAACACGCTCGTCCCGTTTCCGCCCGGAAGAAGAGGAGCGCCGGGATGCAGTGTCCAGGTTGCCAAGCCCAGAACCGCCAGGGCGCCCAATTCTGTCATGCCTGCGGAACACCTCTCGACGCCGCCTGTCCGGCGTGTGGAGCGCGGCTCGAAGCCGGAAGCCGCTTCTGCGATGCCTGTGGCTCGCAAGTCGGCGTCACCGCGAAGCCAGGCCCCCGCTTCGAGTCGCCCGGAAGCTATACGCCCAAGCATCTCGCGGAAAAGATTCTCACCTCGAGGAGCGCGCTCGAGGGTGAGCGCAAGCAGGTCACGGTCCTCTTCGTCGATGTCTCGGGATTCACCTCGATCTCCGAGCGGCTCGATCCCGAGGATGTCCACCGCTTCATGACCCGCGCGTTCGAGCTCATGCTCGCAGAAGTCCATCGCTTCGAAGGGACGGTGAACCAGTTCCTCGGTGACGGCATCATGGCGCTCTTCGGTGCCCCCATCGCCCACGAGGATCATGGCCAGCGCGCCGTCCACGCCGCGCTGGGGATCCGGAAGGCCCTCGACGGTTATCAGGAGGAACTGCAAAAGAAACGCGGCATCACCTTCCAGGTGCGGCAGGGGCTCAACACAGGACTCGTCGTGGTCGGGTCCATCGGCACCGACCTCCGCATGGACTACACGGCGGTCGGCGATACCACGAACATCGCCGCCCGCATGCAGCAGGCGGCGGACCGCAGCCGCATCCTGATCTCCGATGCGACCCATCGCCTCGTCGAGGGGTACTTCTACACCCGTCCGCTGGGCGAGCTCTCGCTGAAGGGCAAGGCGGAGCCTGTCTCGGCGTGGGAAGTGATCGCTGCGCGGACCGCGCGAACGCGTTTGGACGTCGTGGCCGAACATGGGCTGACGCCCTACGTCGGCCGTGAGCGGGAAATGCGCCTCCTCTTCGAGTGCTTCGAGAAGGCCAGGGCTGGTCAGGGGCAGGTCGTGTTCATCGTGGGCGAGCCGGGGATCGGCAAATCTCGTCTGCTCTACGAGTTCCGCCGACGCCTCGGCGACGAGGCAACCTGGCTCGAGGGTCGTTGCATCTCGTTCGGCCAGTCGATCGCGCTCCATCCCGTCATCGACTTGCTCAAGCGAAGCTTCCGGATCGAGGAAGGCGACACCGAGGGGACGATCGCCAAGAAGATCGAGCGCTCCGTGTTGCTCCTCGGCGAGGACCTCCGGCCGATCGTTCCGTATCTTCGCTATCTCCTCTCCGTCGACCCTGGTGACTCCACGGTCCTGACGATGGACCCGCAACAACGCCGCGGCGAGATCTTCGACGCCCTCCGGCGGCTTCTCGCGCGCGCGTCCGAAGTGCGTCCTCAGGTCCGCGTGCACGAGGACTGCCACTGGATGGACAAGGCGACCGAGGGAAGTCTCCTCTTCATGGTGGACAGCATCCCCAACAACAGGATCCTCGACATCTTCACGTACCG
>JACPCH010000216.1 GCA_016179875.1 Candidatus Rokuibacteriota bacterium
GATCGAATCGAACTCGAGCGGCGAGACGAAGAGCGCGACCGGGAGGTCGGCGCCGAGGAGCGCCGAGACCGCGCCGCCCACGCGTACGACGCCGTCCATCAGCTTGAGCGCCTGGGCGCCCACGACGCGCCCGGGGCCGATCCGGAGCTGTCCCGGGCCCGACAGCGTGTTCCAGGGGTCGGCGGCGCCGAACGCGAGGGCGCCCGTCAGGTCGAGCGGCCCGGCGACGGCGTAGCCCTGGCAGAGGAAGTCCACCAGCACGCGCTCGACGGGAAGCGCGCGGATCGCCAGGTCCTTCAGCTCGACGCGCGCGTCGACGCGCGCGCCGCGCGCGAGCGTGACCGTGACGTGCGTCGCGATCGTCCCGCCGCCGAGCCCCGCGGTGACGGGGCGCGCCGTCAGGCGCCCGTCCTGCCAGGCCGGCGCGAGCGTGAGCCCGGTGAGCGCCAGCGTCCGCTGCTGCGGCTCCGGACACGCCGCGCTCCGCCGCGTCAGGCGCACGGTGGCGAGCGCGAGGGTCCCGGTGGCCCGGGGCGCACCGAGCGTGCCCGACACCGTGAGCGTGCCCTTGACGGGCCCCGCGATCGCCGGCGCCGGACCGGCCAGGGCGGCGACGAGCGGCGCGACGTCGCGGCCGTCGAGGCTGACGCGGGCGGCCAGCGGCGCGTCGAGGAGCCCGTGGCCGCCGTTCAGCCCCCCGATGCGCCCGTCGGTGATCGTCACCGCCAGGTCGCCCGGCATCACGCGCAGAGTGCCCGCGACCGCGAGCGAGCCGGCGCCGCCGTCCGCGAGCGTGAGGTTCAGGTCCTCGAGGCGCCAGGACCCCGCGGGCCCGGGCGCGCCCGGCGCGTAGGTGACGACGCCGTGCTGGATGCTCACGCGCGCGGCCAGCAGCGGCGCGCCGCCGCCCGGGGCGCCGCTCCCGCCCCCGGCGCGGGGGGCCCGCGCGGTCCCGCGCGCCTCGGGCGCCGCGCCGAGGCTCGCGACGTTCCAGCGTCCGTCGGCGCGCTGGACGAGCGCGATGCGCGGCGCGCTCAGCGTCACTTCGCGGAACTCGACGCGCCCGCCGAGGAGCGGCCGGAGCCTGAGGCGTAGCCGGCCCGTGTCGAGCTTGAGGAAGGGCGCCGTGCCGAAGGCCGGGTCCTCGGCGACCTCGAGACCGCGCAGCTCGACCGCCGGCAGCGGCAGCAGGGAGAGCGAGACCGAGGCGAACTTGACGGGCCGGCCGAGCGCCTGCGCGGCGCTGCCGGCGATCAGGGCCTTGACGCGGGGAAGGTCAACGAGGAACGGCAGGGCGAGCCCCGCACGAGCCACTTCACCGCACGAACCTAGCCCGGCTGGATCGCGGAGAGCCTCCAGGGCTTCGGGCCGACCGGACGCGTGAAGGTCCAGAACTCCTCGACACTCTGCGGGCTCTTCGAGCCGTCCACGAGGCCGCCCGAGGTGTCGTCCACCGTGTAGTCCACGAGCGAGACGGCGAAGTACACCGTCGCCCAGTCCTGGCCGCTCTCCTGCCAGGCCTCGCTCAGCTCGGCGCGGTTGATCACGATCTGCTCGATCCGGTTGGTCTGGCGCGCGCCGCGGAGCTGGTCGCACTGGGCCTGCAGCCGCGCGTACTCCTGGGGCGTGAGCCGGTCGTTGAGCGCGCTCACGTCGCGCCGCCCGATCCCCTGCTGGACGTCGTTGAACACCGCCTGCGCCCAGCGCGTGAACGCGTCGGGATCGAAGCCCGCGTCCATCTGGCGGACGAAGCCGAGGCCGCGCTCGAGGTCCGACGGCGCCGCCGGCGCCTCGGCGACCGCGGCGCCGCCCCCGGCCGCGCCCGACCAGCTCGGGCTGGCCGTGCCGTACGCGCTGCCGCCGGCCGCCGCCCCGGCATACGCCGGCGCGGGCTGCGACGCCTGACGGCTGCGGAACATCCGCACCGCGAAGAAGATGACGGCGCCGACGATGAGCATCTCGAGCAGGCCGAACCCACCGAGGCCACCGCCGAAACCACCGAGGCCGCCGAAGAGCATCGAGCCGAGGAGACCGCCGAGCGCGAAGCCCGCGAGGCCGCCCATGAGCCCGCCGAACATGCCCGGCCGCTGAGGCGCGGACGGCCCCGGCTGGCTCAGCGAGCGCGAGGGCGTCGTGGGCATGGCGGGCGACGACGGCCGCACCGGCGCCGAGTATGAGCGCGAGCCGCGGCTGCCCCCGCCACCGGCGCGCGCCCAGACGGCGGCGGTGTCGGCCAGGAACAGCGCGGTGATGGCCAATCCGATAACGAGCAACGAGGCTCGTGATGTCATGGGTGTACCTCCGGACGCTATACTACCGCACTTCGCTCCGGCTCACGCCGTCTGGATCGCCGCGAGCTTCCACGCCTGCGACCCGGCCGGCCGGGTGAAGGTCCAGGACTCGGCGAAGTCGCGCGGGGTCTCCTTCGAGCCGTCCACGACGCTGTCGGAGGCGTCGTCGAGCGTGTAGTCGAGCAGCGAGCCGGCCAGGCGCACGACGGCGTACTCGTGCTCGCCCTGCCGCCAGGCGTCGGTCACCTCGGCCTGCGCGAGGTCGAGCTTCTCGACGTGGTTCGACTGTTTCGCGCTCTTCAGGCGGTCGCACCAGGCCTGGAGCGCGCCATACACCTTCGGCGTGAGGCGGTTCCGGAACATGCCCATGTCGCGCATGGCGAGCCCGCTGCGCACGCCCGAGTAGAGCGCGCGCGTGGCGTCGGCGAGCCCGGCGCGGTCGAAGGGCTGCATGGGCTGGCGCGCCGCCGGCTCGGGCGTCACGACGGCGCCCACGCGCGCCGGCGGCGCGCCCGCCACCGCGTAGGCCGGCCGGGCCGACGCCTCCTTGTGGCGGAAGAGCGAGAGGAAGAGGTAGACGCCGAGGCCGACGAGGGCCAGCTCCACGAGCCCGATGCCCCCGCCCATGCCCGCGCCGAACACCATCCGGCCGAGGAGGCCGCCCAGCATGAAGCCGGCCGCGCCCGAGGTGAAGTTGACGAAGAAGCTCGGGCGCGGCCCCGCCGGCTTGGCCGGCGACGCCGCCGGCGCGGCGGGCTTGGTCACGGAGCGCGACGGGCTCGAGGGCACCGAGGGCATCGCGGGTGTCGCGGGCCGGGCCGGCGCGGAGTACGAGCGCCCGCCGCGCGAGCCGCCGCCGAAGCGTGCCCGGGCCCAGGCGTCGTCCGCCTGGGTGACGAACCAGGCCGTCATCACCACCGCGACCATCGAGAGGAGCGCTCGCCGCTTCATGACCCACCCTCCTCGTCCGGGGTGCAGAGCACGAGGTTCAGACGTGCTCACAGCAAGAGGAGCGCCAGGTCGAAGCGGCTTGAAATTCAGGGACTTCGGAGATGGGGCCGCCCGGCGGTGACATTTTCCGGACCCAACCTGGTCACCGCCGTTGGCCAATTTCTGGCTAGCCGTGGCTAGCCGAGCTTGCGCAGCTCCTTCTTCAAGATCTTGCCCGTCGGGTTTTTCGGAAGCGCGCCGATGAACGCGACCTGCTCGGGCACCTTGTAAGCGGCGACGGCGCCCCGGCAGACCTCACGCAGCGCCTCGGGCGTCACCGTCCGGCCCTCCTGGAGGACCACGAACGCCTTCACGGCCTCGCCGCGGACGGGATCGGGCACGCCCACGACCGCGGCCTCCTTCACCGCCTCGTGGCGGTACAGGACCTCCTCGACCTCGCGCGGGAACACCTTGAAGCCGGCGACGTTGATCATGTCCTTCACGCGGTCCACGAGGTAGTAGTAGCCCCCGGCGTCGCGGTAGCCGATGTCGCCGGAGTGGAGCCAGCCGTCGCGGATCGCCTCGGCGGTGGCCTGGGGATTGCCGAAGTAGCCCTTCATCACGTTGGGGCCCTTGATGAGGACCTCGCCCAGCTCGCCGTCGGGCACCTCCCGGCCCTCCTCGTCCACCACCCGCATCTCGACGTTCTCGATCGGCGTGCCGACCGAGCCCGGGCGGACCTGGACGTCGTGGTTCCACGCCGCGAAGGGCGAGCACTCGGTGAGCCCGTAGCCCTGCGCGACCGGCCGGCCGTAGCGCTCCTGCCAGCGCCGCTCGACGTCGGTCGGCAGCGTCGCCGCCGCCGAGAAGAAGATCCGGATCGAGGAGAAGTCGAGCGGCTTGTCCATGGACAGGAACAGGATGTACATCGTCGGGACGCCGTAGAGCAGCGTGACGCGATGCCGGGCCACCGCGCCGAGAAACTGATCGGGGACGAAGCGCGGCTGGACGACGAGGAGCGCGCCCGCCGTCACCAGCGCGTTCATGACGAAGTTCTGGCCGAAGCAGTGGAACATCGGCACCGCGCAGAGCCCGCGGTCCTCGGGCGTCATCCGGAGGTGGTGGACGGTCGCGTAGGCGTTCGAGACGACGTTGGCGTGGCTCAGCATGACGCCCTTGGGCCGGCCCGTCGTCGCCGAGGTGTAGAGGATCGCCGCCGTCGCCTCGCGGTCGAGGTCGAGCGCGCGCCGCGGCTCCCCGCCCGGGAGCGCCGCGAACTCCTCGGCCGGCAGCACGTGCGTGACCGACGGCATGCGGTCGCGCGGCGGCAGGTTGCCCGCCACGGCGGCCGCCGTGATGACGGCCTTCGGCGTCGCGTCGCCGGCGATGTAGGCGATCTCCTCGGCGGCGTAGGTGACGTTGAGCGAGAGCGGGATCACCCCGAGCTTCTGCGCCGCGTAGTAGGTCAGGACGAACTCGGCCGAGTTCGGCAGGTGCAGGCCGATCCGGTCGCCGGCCTGGAGGCCGAGGCGCGCGAGGCGGCCCGCCAGCACCGAGCAGGCGGCGTCGAGCTCGCGGTAGGTCCAGCGCTGCTCGCCGGCGGCGATCAGCGCGGGGCGGTCGGCGTGCCAGCGCGCCGCCTGCTCGAGCAGCCCGGCGACGTTCACGGGATCAGCAGCACCTTGCCCGTGGTCTTGCGCCCCTCGAGCGCCCGGTGGGCCTCGGCCGCGTCCTTGAGCGGGAACTCGAATTCGAGGCGCAGCTTCAGCCTGCCGTCGCGGACCCAGCCCGCGATCTCGCCCGCGCGCTGCAGCAGCTCGTCGCGGGTGATGATGTGGTGGTTGAGGCTCGGCCGCGTCAGGAAGAGCGAGCCCTTGGCGTTGAGCGTCTGCGGGTCGAAGGCGCCGATGGGGCCGCTCGAGGCGCCGTAGAGCGCCATCAGGCCGCGCGGGACCAGGCAGTTGAGGCCCTTGTCGAACGTGGTCTTGCCCACCGAGTCGTACACGACCTGGACGCCCTTGCCGCCGGTGAGCCGCTTCACCTCGGCCTCGAAGTCCTGCGTGCTGTAAAGAATCACCTCGTCCGCCCCCGCCTCGCGCGCGAGCTTGGCCTTCTCCGGCGTGGACACGGTGCCGATGACGCGGGCGCCGCGCATCTTCGCGATCTGGCACAGCAGCAGGCCGACGCCGCCCGCGGCGGCGTGGACCAGGCAGGTGTCGCCCGCCTTCAGCGGGTAGGTGGAGCACGCGAGGTAGTGGGCGGTCATGCCCTGCAGCATCATCGTCGCGCCCTGCTTCGTGCTGAGGCCGGCCGGCAGGATCACCAGCCGCGCCGCCGGCACCGCCGCGTACTGGGCGTAGGCGCCCGGCACGCCCGTGTAGGCGACCCGGTCGCCCGCCTTCACGTCGGTGACGCCGGAGCCGACGGCGCTCACGGTGCCGCCGCCCTCCACGCCGAGCGTCAGCGGCAGCGTGAGCTTGTACAGGCCGCTGCGCTGGTAGACGTCCATGAAGTTGATGCCGGCGGCGTCGAGCTTGACGACCACCTCGCCCGCCTTGGGCTGGGGCTCGGCGATGTCCTCCAGGCGCATGACCTCGGGACCGCCTTGCGTATGGATGCGAACGGCTTTCATCGGTGCGACCTCCCTCGACGGATTCGTGCGGCGCAGCGGATTATAGCACCGGCGTTCGCGCCGGCTCGCCCAGGAGGCCGCGCAGCCAGTGGTACAGCGCGTAGCACTCGAGGGCGAACGGCGGAAAGCCGAGGTAGCCGAGCACGGGCATCTCGAAGAGCTTCACGTCGGGCGGGTACGGGACCGTGTAGGTCCACTTCGTCAGCGCCCAGTAGTTCCAGAACTCCCAGAGGACCCCGCACACGAGGCCGCTCGCCAGCAGCGCGGCGAGACGCGAGGCGTCGCCCGTCGCGAGGTCGGCGAGCCAGGACGGCCGCCCGCGCCGGCAGTTCAGGGGCTCGAGGAGGAGCAGGAGGCCCGTCCAGACGAGCGGCACGAGCCACGCCGAGACGACGACGAGCGGCAGCGCCGCCGCCACGGCGCCGAGCGCGATCGACGCGCGCAGCGCGCGCTCGGACGGCCGCCAGGGCCTCACCCGCGCGCGCCGGAACACGGTGGCGCGCAGCGCCGAGGCCGTCAGGAAGAGCGCCGGGAAGATCGTCGCGAACGCCCAGTCGTAGCCGACGCGCCGCAGGAAGAGGTTCGGCTCCATCTCGTGGTACCGCCACCACAGGCCGACCGCGTCGGCGCCGCCGCGCCAGAAGCGCGGGGCGTTGTACCACTCGAAGAGCCACCAGCCGCCGACGGAGACGAGCGCGACCAGCACGGCCTCCACGCGGTCGGTCGTGAGGTAGGAGCGGCCGGTGAGCCGGGCGACCACCGCGTCCAGCAGGAGGACGTAGCCCGTCCAGACGACCGGGGTGAACCACCGCCCGGCGAGCGCCGAGCCCGAGAGCAGCGCCGCCTCGGCGCCGAGGACGACGCCGAGGCCGATCCAGCCGTGGCGCCGCACGCCCGTCCCCCGCCCCCTCAGCGCATCGCGGACAGATCGATCGTGAAGCGGTTGACGTCGCGCCCGTCGGCGTCGCGGATCACCAGCAGCACCCGCGCCTTGCCGCCGATGTCGCGGACCGGGAAGCCGTACATGCTGCGCGCGAGGTAGCGGCCGCCCTCCTCGCGCGCGGCGGTGCGCTCGTTCTGGACGAACGACGGCTCGACCTCGCGGTCGCCGACGAGGATCCGCGGCGTGTAATAGCGGGCGAAGTCCTCGCGCGGGCCGCGCAGCTCGGCCCAGATCACCAGGCGCTCGCCCTGCTCGCGCAGCAGCCGGTCGGGCTCGCCGGGCTTGAGCTTTTCGCTCTTGAACGCCGCGTGCCGCGCCGCGAGCACGAGCCGATGGAACGGGGTGACGACCGTCACGCTCTCGCCGGACGCGTGGGCCACCCGCCACTCGCGGTCGAACGCCTCCTGGGTGACGGACCGGGCGCCCACGCGCAGCGCCTCGGTCCGCTCGCCGGGCGTGAGCGCGAACGAGGCCGCCGCCGCCGGCCACGGCGGCAGCAGGAGGAGCAGGGCGACCGCCGGCAGCGCCCTCACGGCGCCCGGCCGACCACCACGCGGTTGAAGGTGTCGGGCGCGAAGTACTTCGCGGCCACGCGCTGGACGTCGGCCGCCGTGACCCGCGCCACGCGCTCCTTGTAGCGGTCGGCGTAATCGAGCCCCAGCCCGAGGTCCTCGACCGCGCCGATGAAGTCGGCGACCTTGCCCGAGGTGTCCAGGCGCAGCGGGAAGCTCCCGATCAGGTACGCCTTGGCCAGCGCCAGCTCGCGGTCGGCGACCGGCTCCCGGCCCATGCGCGCCAGCTCTTCGCGGATCATCGCCGCGACGCGCGGCGCCTCGGCGGCGCGCGTCTGGGCGGTGGCGACGAACGAGGCGCCGTACTTCGCGGGGTTCACGTAGCTGTACACGGCGTAGGCCAGGCCGGCCTCGTCGCGCACCCGTCCGTAGAGGCGCGAGGCCGATCCGCCGCCCAGGACGTAGGAGGCGACGACGAGCGGAAAGTAGTCCGGGTGCGTCTGCCGGACCGCCTGCCGCCCGAACATGATCGTGGTCTGCGTGAGGTCGGCCCGCGTGATCGCCTCCTCGCGCGGCCCGGGGCCGGGCGCGGCGGCCGTCATCCGCGGGGCGGCCTCCGCCGGGCGCGCCCAGGCGCCGAAGCGCGCGACGATCTCGCGGCGGGCGTCGGCCACGGTGACGGCGCCGACGACCGCGATCACGGTGGTGTCCGGGCGCACGTGGGCGCGGTGGAACGCGACGACGTCGTCGCGCGTGAGGCGGCCGACCGATTCCTGCGTGCCCTCGACCGGCACGCCGTACGGGTGGCCCGGGTAGACGAGCCGGCCGAGCGCCCGCCCCGCCACCGACCCCGGGTCCTCCTCCGAGCGCTTGATCGCCGCCTGGATCTCGGGGATCTTGCGCGCCACCTCGGCCGGCGGGAACGTCGGCGACAGGACCACCTCGGCCAGGAGGTCGAGGCCGAGCCCGAGGTCCTTCCGGAGGACGCGGAGCGAGAGGTTCAGCGTGTCGCGCCCGGCGCCCGCCTCGAGGCTCCCGCCGACGAACTCGATCGCCGCGTCCAGCTCGGGCCCGGTGCGCCGGGCCGTGCCGCGCGTGACGAGGGCGCCGCTGAGGTGCGCGAGGCCGGGGCGGTCGGGCGGATCCCAGACCGCGCCGGCGCTTGCCAGGACGCGCACCGCCACGATCGGCACCGCCGGGCGCTCGGCGACCAGCAACACCATCCCGTTCGGCAGCACCTCGCGGTGGGCGATGGGCCCCGCCGCTGCCGCGGGCGCGGCGGCGGCCAGCAGGAAGAGCAGAGCGAGCCCGGCGCGACGCATCCCCGCCATTGTACCCGCTCGGTCGGGCGGCGTCAGAGCCTGTGAACGAATCGCCTGTCGAGCCGCGCCCCGGGTCCCCCGGGGCGCGTGCGAGCGCTGGGGGGCTTGGGGGCCCGTCGAGGCCCCCCATGTTCTCAGAACAGCGGCGCCGCGACCCGGAGGGCCGCCATCACCACGGGCTTCGGATACACGCCGAGGACGACCACGTAGTAGGTCAGCGGGATCACGTGGGCGAGCCACTGGGCGCCCGGCGGCATGCCCTCGATCGGGAACAGCAGGCCCGAGAGGTAGATGGACGGCAGGAACGTCATGAACGAGAGCTGCATCGCCTGCGGCACCGTGCGCGAGGCGGCCGAGACGAAGATGCCGACGCCGAGCGTGCCCCACATGAACACGGCCGACAGGCCGTAGAGGAGAACCAGGCTCCCCCGGATCGGAACGTCGAACACGAAGTGCGCCACCACCAGCGCCATCGTCATCTGGCCGTAGGCCACTAATAAATTTGGGGCGATCTTGCCGAGCAGCAGCTCCCAGCGGCGGATCGGGCTCACCACCAGCGCCTCCAGGGTGCCACGCTCCCGCTCGCGCACGATCGCGATGGCCATGACGCTCACGGTCGTCTGCATGAGCAGCGCGCCGATGAGCCCGGGCACGATGAAGATCGCCGAGACCAGGTCGGGGTTGTACCAGGCGCGCACGCGGAAGTCGAGCGGCGGCGCGTCGTTCCGGAGCACCGTGCCCTCCCTCGTCTGCGCCAGCAGCGCGAGCGAGCGCGCGGCGGCCAGCGAGGTGGCGGCGTTCATGGCGGAGGTCGCCACCTGCGGGTCGGAGGCGTCCACGATCACCTGCACCTGGGCCCGGCCCCGCGCGAGCTGGCGGGCGTAGTCGGGCGGGATCACGATACCGACCTTGGCGGTGCCGTCGTCGATCATGCGCGTCAGCTCGCGCGTGCTCCGCGGCCAGTGCCGGACGTCGAAGTACTGGCTGTTGGCGAGCGCCTCCAGGAGCGTGCGCGCCTCGACGCTCCCCGACTGGTCCACCACGGCGGTGGGCGCGTGCTTGACGTCGGTGTTGATGGCCCAGCCGAAGATGAACAGCATCGCCACCGGCACGAACAGCATGAGGGTGAGGGCCAGCCGGTCGCGCCCGAGCTGCACGAACTCCTTGACGATGATGCCGTGCAGGCGGCTCCACATGCCTAGGTGCCGTCGGCGCCGAGCGCGCGGAGCTGCTCCCGCACGCGCGCCTTGCGCTCCCGGTCCACGAACGAGACGAACAGGTCCTCGACCGTCGGCTCGACCTCGTTGGCCCACTCGACGGCCACGCCGCGGCCGCGGAGGTAGTCCGTGACCGCCCCGGTGCCGAGCCCGCCGCGGGCGGCGATCACCCGCACGCGGGCGCCGGCGCGCACGACCTCCTCCACGGCGTCCCAGTCGGCGAGCGCGTCGGCGGCGGCGCGCGGATCCGCCGCCGCCAGCTCGATCACCTGGCGCGCGAACGTCTCGGCCTTGATGTGCGCGGGCGGGCCGTGCGCGATCAGCCGGCCCTGGTAGATGAAGCCGAGCGTGTCGCACAGCTCCGCCTCGTCCATGTAGTGCGTGGTCACCAGAATGGTCGTCCCCTGGTCGGCCAGGCGCCGGATGAGCGCCCAGAACGTGCGGCGCGACACCGGGTCCACCCCCGCCGTCGGCTCGTCGAGGAAGATCAGCGCCGGCCCGTGGACGAGCGCGCACGTGAGCGCGAGTCGCTGCCGGTAACCGCCCGACAGCTCGCCCGCGAGCTGGCGCTCGCGCCCCACGAGGTCGCCCAGGCGCAGCATGCGCTCGATGCGGGCCGCGCGCTCGGCCCGCGGGACCATGTAGACGCGCGTGTAGAAGGTCAGGTTCTCCCCGACGGTCAGATCGTCGTAGAGCGAGAAGCGCTGCGACATGTAGCCGATGGCGCTCTTGACGCGCTCCGGGTTGCGGCGGAGGTCGATGCCGAGCACCTGGCCCTCCCCCTCGCTCGGCTCCAGGATCCCGCAGAGCATGCGGAGCGTCGTGGACTTGCCGGCGCCGTTGGGCCCGAGGAAGCCGTACAGCTCGCCGCGGCGCACCGCGAGGTCGAGGTGGTCCACGGCCACCACCCGGCCGAACCGCTTGGTGAGCCCGCGCGTGACGACGGCGTGGCGCTCCGGGTCGGGCGCCTCGAGGCTAGGGCCGGAGCTGGGCATCGGCCGGCAGGCCGGGCTTCAGCACGCCCTCGGCGTCCCGGATCGCGATCTTCACCCGGAACACGAGGTTCACGCGCTCCTTCTTGGTCTGGACGTTCTTGGGCGTGAACTCGGCCTCCGACGCGATCTCGCTGATCGCGCCGGCGAAGGCGCGGCCCGGGAAGGCGTCCACGGTGATCGCGGCCGGCTGGCCGACGCGGATGCGCGCCACGTCGGTCTCGGACACGTAGGCGCGGAGCCACATATCCTTGGGGTCCATCAGGGTCAGGATCGCCACGCCCGGGTTGGCGGTCTCGCCCACCTCCAGATTCTTCCGGAGCACGAGCCCGGTGAGCGGCGAGAGAATCCGCATCTCGGCGAGGCGGGCCTGGGCGAGCGCGAGCGCCGCCCGTGCCTCGGCCACCTGGGAGCGCGCCGCCGCCACCGCCTCGGGCCGCGGGCCGGCCCGGAGGAGCCCGGCGCGCTCGCGCGTCGCCCGCACCTCGGCCCGGGCCGCCTCGATCTCGTTCTTGCGCGCGCCGGCCTCCGCGAGCGCCAGGCGCTCGCGGGCGGCGGCCTCGTTGGCGGCCGCGACGTCGAAGGCATTCTGGGCGCGGTCGACCTCCTGCGCGGCGATCAGGTCGCGCGCGAAGAGCGCACGGGCCCGCTGGAGGTCGCGCTGGGTCCACTCGCGCGTGGCCGCCGCGTTCCGGAGGTTGGCCCGCGCCTGCTCGATTTCCTGCTCGCGCGAGCCCGCCAGCAGGTCGTCGAGCTGCGCGTGCGCGCGCGCCGCACGCGCCTCGGCCTCGTCGATCTCCTCGCGCCGCGCGCCCGCCCGCAGGTCGCGGAGCTGCGCCTCGGCGCTGGCGGCGGCGGCCTCGGCGCGCCGGACCTCGGCGGCGAGCTCGTCGGCGCCGAGGCGGACCAGGAGCTGGCCGCGCTCCACGGGCTGGCCCTCGGTGACCGGGCGCTCGACGATGCGGCCGACGATCTTCGCGCTCACGTCCACCTGCAGGGCCTCGATGGTGCCGGTGACGGCGACGCTCCGCTCGTCGCCGGCCAGGTAGCGCACGGTCCAGGTGGCGGCGAGTGCCAGGAGCGCGACCGCGAGGACGGTCGCGGCGAGCTTCAGCGCTCTCGGCGGCAGGGACACGGCAGCCTCAGGGCTTCGGGAGGAGGACGCCGACGTTCTTCCGGTCCTCGAGGAACCACGCGCGCGCGACGCGCTGGAGGTCCGCCGCCGTGACGGCGCGGATCTGCGCGAGGAACGCGTCCTTGCCCGCTTGAGCCGCTCCACCTCGCCGAGCAGCGCGCCCTCGAGCGTCTCCGGCGTCTGCCCGGGAAGCGGCGTGGCCCAGAACCAGAAGAGGTTCGGGTCGAGCGAGAAGTAGTTGTAGTCGCCGCCCGCTTCGAGGGCGAGCCGCCGCTCGTAGACGAGGTGGCGGTAGATCCGCGAGGCCCGGCCGCCCGCGAGCACGGCCGAGAGCACCTCGAGCGCGGGCGCGTCGGGGGACCGGTGGTTCGGCGCGTGGTATCCCACGTAGACGATCGGCAGCTGGGCCTGCTTCCGCACGACCACCCGGCGCTCGCCGTTCGTCGGCGGCTCGACCGCGTACACCGGCGGCGGGTCGGGCCCCCGCGGGATCGGGCCGAAGCGCGCGCGGATCTTCTCGAGCGTCCGCGGCGCGTCGAAGTCGCCCACGGCGACCACCAGCGCGTTGTTCGGGACGTAGTACGTCCGGTAGAAGGCGCGGATCTCCTCCGGCGTGATGCGCCGGAGGTCCTCCATCCAGCCGATGATCGGGTAGCCGTAGGGGTGGGCCTTGAAGGCGATCGAGCTGACTTCCTCGCCGAGATAGCCGCCCGGATCGTCCTCGGTCCGCGTGCGCCGCTCCTCGATCACGACCTGGCGCTCGGACTCGATCTCCTTGGCGTCGAGCAGCAGGTGCTGCATCCGGTCCGCCTCGAGGTCGAGGACGAGGTCGAGCCGGTCGGCGGCGATGTTGACGTAGTACGAGGTCACGTCCTGGGAGGTGAACGCGTTGTCCTGCCCGCCGTTCTGCTCCACGAGCCGCGCGAACTGGCGCGGGCCGTGGGTCGGCGTGCCCTTGAACATCAGGTGCTCGAGCAAGTGCGCGATCCCGGTCGCGCCGCGCGCCTCGTTGCGGGAGCCGACGCGGTACCACACCTGGAACGAGACGATGGGGCTCCGGTGGTCCTCGAGCAGCAGCACGCGCAGGCCGTTGTCGAGCGTGGCGGCGACGACGCCGTCGGCCGCGGCCGCGGCCGTCGGAGCGACCGCGCCGATCAGGAGGAGCGCGACGGCGAGGCGTCTCATCGCCTCATTATAACGCGCCGCGGCAGTGGTGTATCATCCAGGCGTGATGCGCCTCCGGGTGTCCACCCTCCTGCCGCTGCTCCTCCTCCCCGCCGTGGCGCGCGCCGAGACCTGCGCCGAGCCGTTCGCGACGCTCTTCGAGCGCGTGGCGCCGTCGGTCGTGTCCATCCAGGCCACGAAGATCAACAAGGCCAAGCCCCAGCGGCGCTTCGAGACGATCGTGGGCTCGGGCGTCGTGATCGAGCGCGACGGCCAGGTGCTGACGAACGCCCACGTGGTGGACGGCGCCGCCTCGCTCTCGGTCACGCTCGACTCCGGCATCCGGGCGCCGGCGCGCATCGTCGGCATGGACACGGTGCTCGACCTCGCGCTGCTCCGCCTCGAGACGACGGCGCCGCTGCCGGCCGCCCGGCTCGGCGACTCGTCCACCGTGCGGGTCGGGGACGAGGTCGTCGCGATCGGCAACCCGATCGGCCTCGACCAGACGATGACGCGCGGGATCGTGAGCGGGCTGAACCGCGTCCTGCCGGGCGTGGCCGAGCAGCCGATGCTCCAGACCGACGCCCCGATCAATCCGGGCAACTCGGGCGGGCCGCTGGTGGACCGCTGCGGGAACGTCATCGGCATCAACACGTTCATCTCCGAGGACGCCCAGTCCATCGGCTTCGCGGTCCCGATCAACGCCGCCAGGGCGATCCTGCGCGACCTGCGCGAGGTCGGGCGCGTCGTCCGGCCGTGGCTCGGCATGCAGGGGCGCGAGGTGGACGGGCGCCTGGCCGCGCTGATCCGGCTGCCCCTCGCCCAGGGCTACCTGGTCGAGATCGTCTACGACGGCAGCCCCGCCGAGCGCGCCGGCGTGCGCGGCGGCAACCTGTCGGTGGTCGTGCAGGGCGAGGAGTACCTGCTCGGCGGCGACGTGCTCACGGCCATCCAGGGCGCCTCGGTCCGCACCCACCAGGAGTACGTCGCCCGCGTCAAGACGCTGCGCCCGGGCCAGCGCGTCCAGATCACGGTGATGCGCGAGGGGCACCCGCGCCAGTTCACGCTCACCGTCGCCGAGCGCCCGCGCCTGCCCTCCGACCTCGTGGATTAGGCACCGAGCAGGGCGCGAGCCTTGCGGAACACGGCGCGGAGCATCGGCCGCGTCAGCTTGCCGGTGAACGTGTTCTGCTGGCTCGGGTGGTACGAGGCGATCAGCGTCACGCCGTCCTCGAACGTGGTGATCGCGCCGTGGCCGAACGCCGGCCGGCGCCGCGGGCGGGCGGCGCCCCGCGCCCGGCGCGCCCGCAGATACGCCTGCCAGCCGATGCGCCCGAGTCCGACGACGACCCGCACCCGCGACAGCAGGCGCAGCTCCTCCAGCAGGAACGGCTCGCAGCGCGCCATCTCGCGCGGCGTCGGCTTGTTGGCGGGTGGGGCGCAGCGGATCGCGGCGGTGATCCAGGCGTCGCGCAGCCGGAGGCCGTCGCGCCGGTCCCGCGAGGTCGGCTGGTTCGCGAAGCCCGCGTGGTGGAGCGCGTCGAAGAGCCAGTCGCCGCTCCGGTCGCCCGTGAACATGCGTCCCGTGCGGTTGCCGCCGTGCGCCGCCGGCGCGAGGCCGACGAGCAGGAGCCGCGCGCGCGGATCGCCGAAGCCCGGCAGCGGGCGCGCCCAGTAGCGCTGCCCGCGGTAGCGCCGCGGCGGCGCCGCCGCGGCGCCCTCCCGGTGGGCGACGAGCCGCGGGCATCGCACGCAGCGAACGATCCGGGCGTCGAGACGCGCGAGGGCGGTTCGATCTTGCAATCCGGCGGGATTGTGACACGGTGGAGGCCATGCCGCCACCGCTCCAGCTCGCCGACGTCGAGGCCGCGCGGGACCGGTTGAGGGGCGTGATCTACGCGACGCCCTGTCCCTACTCGCAGACGCTCTCCGAGCTCACGGGCGCCCGCTGCTTCGTGAAGCTCGAGAACCTCCAGATGACCGGCTCCTTCAAGGAGCGCGGCGCCGCGAACCTGCTCCAGCAGCTGGACCAGGCGGCCCGCGCGCGCGGAGTCATCGCGGCCAGCGCCGGCAACCATGGCCTCGCCGTCGCGTTCCACGCCGCGCGCCTCGGCATCCCCGCCGTCATCGTGATGCCCGAGTGGGCGCCGCTCATCAAGGTGACGTCCTCGCGGCGCCACGGCGCCGAGGTGATCCTGTTCGGCGCGAACTACGACGAGGCTTACGGCCACGCCCGCGACGTCGCGGCCCGGCGCGGGCTCGAGTTCGTCCACCCCTTCGACGACGCGCGCGTGATCGCGGGCCAGGGCACGCTCGGCCTCGAGCTGCTGGCCCAGCGCCCGGAGATGAACGCCGTGCTCGTCCCGGTGGGCGGCGGCGGGCTCGCCGCGGGCGTTGGCCTCGCCGTCAAGGCGCGCCGCCCCGAGGTCCGCGTGATCGGCGTCCAGGCCGAGAGCATCCCCGCGATGAAGCGCGCGCTGGAGGCGGGGAGCCGCGTCACCCTGCCCGCCGCCTCCACACTCGCCGACGGCATCGCCGTCCGCCAGGTCGGCGCGCTCACGCTCGAGGCCGCGAAGCGGTACGTGGACGACATGGTGACGGTGAGCGAGGAGGAGCTGGCCAACGCGATATTGTTGTTGCTCGAGATCGAGAAGACGGTCGTGGAGGGCGCCGGCGCCGCGCCGCTCGCCGCGCTCCTGAACCGCCCGCTCGGCCTCGCCGGCGCCGACGTGGTCCTGGTGCTCTCGGGCGGCAACATCGACGTCACGATGCTCTCGCGCATCATCGACCGCGGCCTCGTGAAGGACGGGCGCCTGGTGCGCCTGCGCGTGATGCTCCGCGACCGGCCGGGCGAGCTCGCGCGGCTCACCGCGGCGATCGCCGAAGCGCGCGCGAACATCCTCCACATCGAGCACGACCGCGCCTTCTCCCACGCCGCCATCGGCGAGACCGACGTCGAGCTGACGCTGGAGACGTCGGGCCGCGCCCAGATCGAGGCGCTCGTCGGGCGGCTCGAAGCCGCCGGCTACCGCGTCGAGGAGCAGCGGGCTTAGTCCAGTGCCCGCAGGGCGCTGACGATCGCGGCCTGGGCCCGCGCGCCGAGCCGGCGCGCCGCCTCGCGCGGGTCGTCGCCCGGCTCGGGCGCCAGCGGCGGGTGGTAGGTGATCGTGATGCGGCCGGTCCGCGGCAGGGCGCGCCCGGGCGGCCACGACGCGTGCCCGCCGCTGATCGTGACCGGCAGCACGGGCACGCCGAGCGACACGGCGAGGCGGAACGCGCCCGGCTTGAAGCGGCCCACGGCGCCGTCGCGGCTGCGCTCGCCCTCGGGGAAGATCATCAGCACGTGGCCCGCCTGGAGGAGCCGCACCGCCTCGCGCGTGGCGCGCGCGTCGCTCGCCTCCATCTGCACCGGGAAGGCGCGGAGCCGCCGGATGGTCCAGGCGAGGCCGGGGACGTCGAACAGCCGGCTCCAGGCCATGTAGTAGACGCGCCGCCGGATCGGGAGCGACACCAGCGGCGGATCGGCGTAGGTCTGGTGGTTCGGCGTCACGATCAGGGGGCCGCTGGCGGGGATGTGCTCGACCCCGCGGAGCTCGAGACCGAAGTAGGCCCGACAGAAGGCGCGCAGGGCCGGCCGGGCGAGGTCGAGGAGCGGGGTCCGCACGGTTCCCTAGCCTACACAAAAAAACGGGGCCGGAATGCTCCCCGGCCCCGTTGACGACCCGTGTCTGGGTTACTCGTCGTCGCCCGCGGCGTCGACCTCGACGGACTCGAGCTGGCGCCCGAACCGCTCGATGCGATCCTGGCACCGCACGCACGTCTGGACCTCGGGCATCGCGCGCAGCCGCGCCGGCGAGATCGGCTCCTCGCACTCCACGCAGATGCCGTACTCGCCCTCGGCCAGGCGGTCGAGCGCCACCGACAGGCGGTTCACCCGGTCCACCAGCAGCTCGCGCGTGGCGAAGCCGATCTCCCGGTCGCCGTTCGCCTGGATCTCGTCCACCTCGTCGGCGAACGGTGAGTTGTCGCCGATCGCTCCGGGCAGATCCTCGATCGCCACGGCCCCGCCCATCTGCCGGAGCCGGTCAACAGCCGTCTTCAGATCCTGCTCGAGCCGCTTCCTGATGCTGTCCATGGCACCCTCCCAATCCGACTGGCTTGCGGATATGTGCAACATGCATGCCGCTATCGGACGGAGCACAGGGTCCCATAATTCATTGAAAATATGAAAGAACTGTTGGTGGCGTGACAGTTGGGCCCGGGCAAAATGCCCGGGCCGTGTCACACATGACGGCGGACTGGGACATTTCCGACCAGGCAGGGGCGAGCGCCCGCCCCTCGGCGATGTCGCGCAGGAGCCGGCATGGCCGCGGGGGCGATGGCCCACACGAGCTTCTTGGACCGGCGCGCGCTCGGCCGGCAGCGGCTCCTTGACCCGCACGGCCTAGCGGGTGACCGGCACCCCCGCCGCGCGTGGCCGCCGGCGCGCCACTCCGGTGCGGCCGGCCGTCTCCGCGACCGCCTGGGCCACGGTGGGCACCACCCGCCCGTCGAACATGGACGGCGTGATGTACTCGTCGCTCAGCTCTTCCTTCGACACGATGCCGGCCAGGGCGTGGGCGGCGGCGAGCTTCATCTCGTCGTTCACGCGGCGGGCCCGCACGTCGAGCAGGCCGCGGAAGAACCCCGGGAAGCAGCACGAGTTGTTGATCTGGTTCGGGTAGTCGGACCGGCCCGTCGCCATGACCCGCGCGGCCGCGCCGACCTCCTCGGGCAGGATCTCGGGGATCGGGTTCGCCATCGCGAAGACGATCGGGTCGCGGCTCATCCCCTTGATGTCCTTGAGCGACACCACGCCGGGCCCGGACAGTCCGATGTAGACGTCGGCGCCCTTGAGCGCGTCGCCCACGCTCCCACGGATCTTCTTCTCGTTGGTGTGGCGGGCGAACCACTCCTTCATCGAATTCATGTTGTCGGTGCGCCCGCGGTAGAGGGCGCCGGCGCGGTCGCAGGCGATGATGTGGCGCGCGCCCGCCTTCATGAGGAGCTTCGCCGTCGCCGTAGCGGACGCACCCGCGCCGGTGAACACAACGCGGACGTCACCGAGGCGCTTCTTGACGATCTTGAGCGCGTTGAGGAGCGCCGCGAGGACGACCACCGCGGTGCCGTGCTGGTCGTCGTGGAACACCGGGATATCCAGGTCGCGCTGGAGCCGCTGCTCGATGTCGAAGCACCGGGGCGCCGAGATGTCCTCGAGGTTGATGCCGCCGAAGACCGGCGAGATCGCCTTGACGACCGCCACGATCTCGTCCACGTCCTTGGTGGCGAGGCAGATCGGGAAGGCGTCCACGCCGGCGAATTCCTTGAAGATGAGCGCCTTGCCCTCCATGACCGGCTGCGCGGCGCTCGGGCCGATGTCGCCGAGGCCGAGGACGGCGGTGCCGTCGGTCACGACCGCCACGCAGTTCTGCTTGATCGTGAGCGTGTAGGCCTTCTCGGGGTCCTTGTGGATGGCCATGCACACGCGGGCCACGCCCGGCGTGTAGGCCATCGACAGGTCGTCGCGCGTCTTGACGGCCATCTTGCCCCGCACCTCGATCTTGCCGCCGAGGTGCATGAGGAACGTCCGGTCGGAGACGTTCACGACCTTGACGCCGCTGAGCGGCCGGACGCGCTCCACGATCTGCTGGCCGTGCCGCTCGTCGCGCGCCTTGAAGCTGATGTCGCGCGTGATCGTGGTCTTGCCGACCTGGACCAGGTCGATCGCCCCGATGTCGCCGCCCGCCTTGCCGATCGCCGAGGTCACCCGCCCGAGCATCCCGGGCCGGTTCTGGATCTCGAGCCGCACCGTCAGGCTGTAGCTCGCACTTGGAGCCTGCATCGCCGTGCCTCCTCTGGCCGCGTGCACTAGTCCCGCGTCACCACTCTTGACGCACCGGGTAATCGCGGCGCGCGAGTGGCCGATATTCTACAACTGTTGTCGGGGCCACGGCGAGGGAGTAGGCTCTCCCCCGGAGGCACCCCATGATCGACGTCAAGACCGCGGACCGGGAGCTGCAGACCTACATCCGGCCGCAGACCTTTCCGGTCGCCGTCCGGATGCTCAAGCCCGACGAGCCGATCCCCGACAAGGCCCGGCGGCCGGCGCGGGACTTCAAGAAGCTCAGCATGAACTGCCAGGTCATCGACATGGCCCGGCGCTACGGCTGGATGATCGCCCTCACCCGCGAGGACCACATCTGCTCGCTCGGCATCGCGGCGCTCGGCTTCGAGCGGCCCAACCATCTGCTGAACTCGGGCACGCTCTGCGAGGGCATGTACACCGAGACGAAGACGGCGGGCGAGCGCTCGGAGGCCGCGGTGGACCGCTTCGCCCCCGGCGAGTACCACGCGCTCCTGGTGGCGCCGCTCGACCGCGCGCCGTTCGAGCCGCACTTCGTCTGCATCTACGCCAACCCCGCCCAGGTGATGCGCCTGACGCAGGCGGCGCTCTGGAAGCGGGGCGGCAAGCTCACCTCCTCGTTCGGCGGCCGCATCGACTGCTCCGAGATCATCGTGACCACGATGCGCACCGACGAGCCGCAGGTGATCCTGCCCTGCTCGGGCGATCGCATCTTCGGCCAGACCCAGGACCACGAGATGGCGTTCACGATCCCCTGGTCGAAGATGGAGGAGATCGTCGAGGGCCTCAGGGGCACCCACGCCGGCGGCATCCGCTACCCGATCACCCAGTTCATGGAGTACGAGGCCAAGCTGCCGCCGCGGTACATGGAGGCCAACCGCGCCTGGGACGTGGAGCACGGCAAGGCCGAGTACACGAACCGCGACCGGGTCGTGGCCGCCTACAAGCGCTCGTTCGCCGACCGCGTGCCCGTGTACCCGATCGTCGCCTCGTTCGCGGGCACGCTCGACGGCCTCTCCATCGAGGAGTACTGCACGAACATCCCGAAGGCGATCACGGCGATGCTGAACTACTACGAGAGGTACCAACCGGACGTCGTGCTGGCCTACAACGACCTGGCGAAGGAGGCCGAGGCCTTCGGCTGCCGCGTGAAGTACTCGGATTACGTCGTGCCGTCGATCGACGCGCACGTGCTCCACGACGACAAGAAGAAGCTCGCCGGGCTCGCGATGCCCGATCCCTACCGGACGGCGCGCCTGCCCGGGTTCCTCGAGCAGTGCGAGGCGCTCGTCAAGGCCAAGCCCCCGGCGGCGATCGGCGCCGTCGCGGTCGGCCCCTGGACGATCGCGATGCTGCTCCGGAACCCGGAGACGATGCTCCTCGACACCTTCGAGGACCCGCAGTTCATCCACGACGTCATGCGGGTCGCCACGGACTTCTGCAAGCTCTGGGGCGACGCGATCGTCAAGACGGGCATCGGGCTCTCGTTCTCCGAGCCGACCGCGTCCATCAGCCTGATCTCGCCCGACAACTACAAGACCTTCATCGCCCCCTATCACAAGGAGCTGGTCGATTACTTCAAGGCCAAGAGGGTCGGCGTCACCACGCACATCTGCGGCACGACGTATCCCATCTTCGAGGATCTGATCGCCTGCGGCTTCACGACCATCTCCTTCGACCTCGACCAGCAGGCGGACCCGAAGCTCCACGTGGACCAGCTCCGGCGATTCGTGGAGGTGGCCCGGGGGCGGGCGGTCGCGATCGGCAACGTGGACGCGACGAAGTTCGAGAAGACGGCGAAGGCGGCGATGTACGCCGACGTCAAGCGATGCGTGGACACGGCCGCGCGCCAGTCGGGCTTCATCCTGTCCACGTCGTGCGAGATCCCGCCGCGCTCGGAGCCCGAGATCGTCAAGTGGTTCATGGACGCGGCGCACGAGTACGGCCGCTACGAACGCATCTTTTCCTCGGAGGGGGCCTGAGGGCCCCCTCCGATACCTCCCCCATCGATTGCGGCGGCGAAGCCGCCGCTCGAAGGGCCTACAAACAAGTACGGGCCAGGCGTCAGTGACGCCTGGCCCGTCGCTCGCTATCCTCGGGTGCCTGTGACGGCTACCACTTCACGGGCTTGGAGGGCCGGTGGGCGTAGCCGCTGTCGCGGCCGCCGCCGCCCCCGCCGGGCCGTCCGCCGCCCGGGCGCCCGCCACCGGGCCGTCCGCCGCCGGGCCGTCCGCCGCCGGGCCGCCCGCCGCCCCCGCCGGAGCGCGGCGCCTGCGGGTTCGAGATCTCCACCGTGATGCGCCGCCCGTCGAGCTCGCGTCCGTTGAGCTGCGAGATCGCGGCCTGCGCCTCCTCGGCGGTGTTCATCTCGACGAACCCGAAGCCTCGCGACTGTCCCGAGAACCGGTCGGTGATCACGGTCGCGGACAGGACGTTGCCGCACTGGGCGAAGAACTCCCGCAGCCCTTCGCTGGTGGTGGAGTACGCCAGTCCCCCGATGTAGAGCTTGGACGCCATGTGGATCTCCTCGGACTTCTCTTCCGCTCTCTTGCACGCCCCGCGAACGCGGAAGGAGCTTTCATCGGGGGCGAGCCCGGCCCATCCGGTCGACACTCCAGAGTGTACCAGCGCGGAGACGCCGCGCAAGCGAGCGGCGGGAGCTAGCGGGTCAGCACCGGGTTCGCGGCCGGCACACCCGCGCCCACCTCGGGAGCGCTGGGCACCTCCGGCTCGAGCGCGTCGGGGTCGAGCGCGGCGCCCGCCGCGCCGGCCGGCGCGCCGCGCCGCTCGCTCGCGACGCAGCTGAGCTCGACGACCGAGCCCACCAGGACCAGGGCCAGGAGCCCCGTCAGGAGCCCGCGGACCATCAGCGGCCGCACTCCGTCCCGACGGCCTTTTCGACGAGGTCCTCGACCGTGACGGGACGCGCCAGGACGCGGAACCCGAGCAGCTCGAACCCGACCCGCAGGTCGAGCGGCGCGTCGGGGCGCACGACGACCACCACCGGCACGCCCGGCGCCACGCGCTCGAAGAGCGTGGCGTGCTCGGCGGCCGAGAGCCGGAGCAGCGCGGCGTCCACCACGATGAGCGAGACGCTCGCCGTGAGAAGCGTCCGGACGCCTTCGCAAACGTTTTCGACCATCACGACGCCGACCCCGCGCTCGAGACAGGCGAGGCCGAGCTTCTCGCTCGCCGTCCGGTCGCCATCGATCACCAGGAAGCGGTCCATGTGCGTGTTCCTCCATCCCGGAAGGCAGCAAGGACGGTGCCAGCGGGTGGCGCGGCCCGAACGGCGCGATTTCACGGGCGCCGGCCGCGTCCGCGCCACCGGCGGGAACGGCGGGTCGGGCAGGACGCCCGAGGGGTTCCGGGGCCGGCCGCCCGACGCTAGCGGAACTCTTCGGGCTTGACGTCGTAGACGATCATCTTGCGGTAGAGGGTCTTCGGGTCGATGGCGAGGAGCGCCGCCGCCTTGCCCCGGTGGCCGCCCACCTGGCGCAGGGTCGCCACGATGTGCTGGCGCTCCATCGCCTCCAGGCTGCCCGTCGCCGCCGCCGCCGGCGCCGCCGGAGCGCCCAGGACTTCGGCCGGCAGGTCCGCCGGCAGGATCTCGTCGCCCTTCGAGAGGATCACCGCCCGCTCGATCGCGTGGAGCAGCTCGCGCACGTTGCCCGGCCAGGCGTAGGCCTCGAGCGCGGCGAGCGCGGCGGGCGACAGGCGCTTGACGCCGTAGGTCGCGTTGGCCTCCACGAAGTGCTGCGCGAGCAGCGTCACGTCCTCGCGGCGCTCGCGGAGCGGCGCCAGGTGCACGGTGATCGTGTTGATGCGGTAGTAGAGATCCTGCCGGAACTCGCCCTGCCGCATCGCGTCGGCGAGGTCGCGGTTGGTGGCGGCCACCAGCCGCACGTCCACCCGCCGCGGCCGCGTGCCGCCGACGCGGAAGAACGTGCCCGTCTCGAGCGCCCGCAGGAGCTTCACCTGGCTGTCGGGCGCCATCTCGCCGATCTCGTCGAGGAACAGCGTGCCGCCGTCGGCGAGCTCGACGAGCCCGGGCTTCACGCCGACGGCGCCGGTGAAGGCGCCCTTCTCGTGGCCGAACAGCTCGGACTCGAACACCTCGCGCGGCAGCGCGCCGCAGTGGATCGGCACGAACGCGCGGGCCGCGCGCGGCGAGCGCTCGTGGATGGCGCGCGCCACCAGCTCCTTGCCGGTGCCGCTCTCACCCAGGATCAGCACCGCCGAGTCCGTGGGCGCGACGCGCTCGACGATGCGGAGCACCTCCTGCATCTTGGCGCTCCGCGTGAGGATCCCGCCGAACGGCTCGGCGCCCGGCGCGTGGGCCCGGAGGGCGACGTTGTCGCGGACGAGCTGCCCCTTCTCCGCCGCCTTGCGGATGACGATGTCCAGCTCCTCGATCTTGGTCGGCTTCGTCAGGTAGTCGTAGGCGCCGAGCTTCATGGCCTCGACCGCGGTCGAGACTTCCTGGAAGCCCGTCATCACGATCACCTGGGGCGGCTCCGAAAACTCCTGGAGCTCGCGCAGGACCTCGATGCCCTCCTTCTTCGGCATCTTCATGTCGAGCACGGCCACGTCGTAGGCGGTCTCGCGCATCCGCTCGAGCGCGGCCGCCCCGTCGGCGACGCCGTCCACCTCGTGCCCCTTGCGGGCCAGCTCGCGCACCATCAGCTCGCGCAGGTTGCGCTCGTCGTCGGCCACCAGGACCCGGAGGGCGCGCGTCATTGCGGAAGCACCACGCGGAAGACGCTGCCCTTGCCGGGCCGCGAGGTCACCTCGATGCGGCCCCCGTGGTCCGCCACGATCCCCTGCGCGATCGCCAGCCCGAGCCCCGTCCCCTGCCCCGGCGGCTTGGTGGTGAAGAACGGGTCGAAGACGCGCGGGAGGTTCTCGTCGGGGATGCCCGGCCCCGCGTCCTCGAACTCGACCTCGATCTCCCCCCGGCGGACGCGCGAGCGCAGCGTCAGGGTCCCGCGCCCGTCCATCGCCTCGAGCCCGTTCGAGGCCAGGCCCAGGAAGACCTGCCGGAGCTGGCCCTCGTTGACCGTGGCCGGCGGCAGCGCCGCATCGAGCTCGGTGACGAAGCGGCTCTCGGCGAAGCGCGACTGGTGCGCGAGGAGCTCGACCGCCTTCTGCACGAGGCCGTTCAGGTCCGTGGGCGCCCGCCGGCTCCCCGGCTCGCGCACGAACTGGAGCAGGCTCCCGGTGATCTCCTTGCACCGGTACGCCTCCTCCTCGATGAGCCCCAGGTAGTTGGGAAAGTCGGCGAGCGCCGCGCGCCCGGCGTCCGCGGCCTCGCGCAGCCGCTCCCGGAGCGCCTCCGCACAGCCGGCGATCGTGGCCAGCGGGTTGTTGAGCTCGTGCGCGACGCCGGCCGCCAGGCGCCCGGCGACGGTGAGCCGCTCGGTGAGGAGCATCTGGCGCTCGAGCCGCTTGGCCCGCGTGATGTCCTCGACGAGCAGGACCGCGTGGGTGACGGTGTCGGCGGCGCTCTCGAACGGGGCGACGGTGAACCGGAACATCTTGGCCTCACCCGCGACCACGATCTCCTCCTCCGTCGAGCCGACCCGCCGCGTGGCGAAGGCCTCGCGGAGGAACGCCCGCACGGGCTCCGCCGTGTCGGCGGGCAGGAGCCCCGGGAACGAGCAGCGTGCGCCGGCGTCGCACGCGAGCACGCGCGCGCCCTCGCGGTTGGCGCGCACCACGCCCAGCCCGGCGTCGAGCACGAAGACGCCGAGCGGGAGCGTTTCCAGCACGACTTCCACGAAGCGCTTCTGGCTGTCGAGCTCGCGCGTGCGCTCGGCCACCATGCCCTCCTGCGCCGTGTAGAGTCGCGCGTGCTCGAGCGCGATCGCCGCCTGGTCGGCGAGCGCCAGCAGCAGCTCCTCCTCCGCCGCCGAGAACTCGTGGACGTCCCGGCGGAAGACGCTGATCGCGCCGATCGCGCGATCGCCGACCCGCAGCGGCACCGCCAGCATCGAACGGAAGCCGGCCGCGCGCGGGAGCTGCGGGTAGCGGACGCGCGGATCGTCGTGGAGGTCGCGGCTCTGCACGGGACGCCGCTCGCTCACCGCCAGCCCGCCGATCCCCTCGCCGACCTTCAGGCGGATCTGGGTCGCCATGTCGGTCGGCAGGTCGAGGCTCGCCACCGAGACCAGCTCGTTGGTCGCCGGGTCGAGCGTCGCCAGCCCGCAGGAGTCGGCGCCGAGCACGCCGCGCGCCGCGTCCAGGATGACGTGGATCGTGCGGTCCACGTCGAGGCTCGCGGTGACGGCGCGGCCGGCCTCGAGCAGCGCGCGGGTCTCGCGCGCCCGGTGCACGCTCTCCTCGAAGAGCTGCGCGTTGTGGATCGCGATCCCCGCCTGCTCGCCGAAGGCCTCGAGCACGCGCTGGTGGTGCGTGGTGAAGACGCCCGGCCGCGTGGAGAACGCCGAGATCACGCCGATGACGGCGCCGCCCTCCTTGAGGGGCACCGAGAGCATCGAGCGGATCCCCTCCCGCTCGTCCACGTCCCGGCGCGCCGAGCGCGGGTCGGTCCGGACGTCGTGGACGCGGATGGCGGCGCCGAGCGAGGCGGCGCGGCCCATGATGCCCTCGCCGACCGGCATCGAGAGCTTCCGCCACTCCTCGCTCCGGAAGCCGTGCGCGGCCACGTGGACGATGCGCGTCCGCTCGGCGTCGAGCAGGCCGATGCCGCAGCCGGTCGAGCCGATCAGCGCGGCGACGGAGCGGCTGATCCGGTCGAGGACCGAGGCGACGTCCAGGCGCGCCGTGATCAGCTGGCTCGTCGCGTAGAGGGCCGCCAGCTCGTCGGCGCGGCGGCGCCCCTCGTCCAGCAGCCGGCGCTGCTCGATCGCGAGGGCGAGCGGCCGGGCCAGCTCGGCGATCACCTCGACGTCCGTGTCGTCGAAGGCCGCCGGCCGGGCCGCGGCGACGGTCACCGCGCCGAAGGCACCGCCGCCGGCGACCAGCGGCACCAGCGCCACCGCTCGCCAGCCGCGCGCGGCCAGCGCCTGGCGGCTCGCCGCGGGCACCCGCTCCGCGGCGACGTCGTCCACCCGGACGGGCGTGCCCGTCGCCACGACCTGCTGGAGCAGGGTGTCCGCGACCGGCATGCGCGCGTCGCGCCGCGCCCCGAGCGGCAGGCCCCGCGCCACCACGTCCACCAGCTCGAACTCGCCGCGCTCGGCGTCGAGGAGCGCCACCCCGATCGAGTCGAAGCCGACGAGCTTCGCCGCGCTGTCCACGAAGGCGCGGAACACCCCGTCGAGCGAGTCGCTCGAGACGAGCAGCTGGGTGATCTCGTTGAGGACCGACATCCGGAGCGCGCGGCGGTGCAGCCGCCAGACCTGCTCGATCGCGACGCCGAGCTCGCGCGGGAAGCCGGCGGCCAGCGCACCGCGCCCGAGCGCGCGCGGCGGGCCGACCAGGACCAGCGCGCCGACCGGCCGGCCCGGCGCGCCGAGCGCCACGCGCAGGAGCGTGGCGGCCCGACCGCGGGGCGCGCCGGGCGCGGCCGCCCGCTCGAGCCGCACGCCGCGCAGCGGCGCGCGCGCCGCGGCGGCGAGCCAGCGCCCGAGCGCCGCCGGCACGCGGCGCGCGCCGGCGGTGACGACGATCGGCGCCTCGCGGGGCGGCGTGAACAGGAGCGCCCCGGCGGACGCGCCCGTGAGCCCCACGAGGCGGGCCAGCGTCCGCCGGAGGCCCTCCTCCACCGAGGCGGCCGTCGAGAGCGGCGTCAGGAGATCCGGGAACACGCGCCCGATCTTCATGCCGGCCTCAGGACCCGGCCGGGGAGACTCCCCGTGTGCTCGCCGTCCTTGATCACGAAGCGGCCGTTCACCAGCACGTGCTCGACGCCCACGGGGTAGCGGTGCGGCTCCTCGTACGTCGCCTGGTCGGCGACGCGCTTCGCGTCGAACACGACGAGATCGGCGCGCTTGCCCGGCGCGATCACGCCGCGGTCGGCGAGTCCGAGCCGCCGCGCCGGCAGGCCGGTCATCTTGTGGACCGCCTGGGGCAGCGAGAGCACGCGCTGCTCGCGCGCGTACTCGCCGAGCACGCGCGGGAACGTGCCGTAGCTCCGCGGGTGCGGCTTGCCGGCGGCGAGCTCGCCGTACGGCGCCAGCGCCGAGCCGTCGGAGCCGATCATCACCGCCGGGTGCGCGAGCACGCGCCGGACGTCGGCCTCGGCGAGCTGGAAGAGGATCATGTACGCCTTGCCGCCCTCGTCGGCGAGGAGGTCGAGCGCCGCGTCGAGCGGAGCCACGCCGCGGGCCGCGCCGAGCTCCGACAGCCGGCGGCCCTCGGCGTCCTTCCGCGCCGCGCAGGAGGACACCATGACGTTCTCCCAGCCGACGCGGTCGAGCAGGCTCTGGCCGGTCGGCGGCGCCTCGAGCTCCGCGCGGATCCGCGCGCGCGCCGCGGGATCGGCCAGGCGCGCGAGCATGGCGTCCACCCCGCCCTCGAGCGCCCAGTCGGGCAGGAGCGTCCGCAGCGTCGTGCTCGACGCGGTGTACGGGTACACGTCGGCCATGACGTCGAGGCCCTCGGCGCGCGCGGCGTCGATGAGGGCGAGGGCGTCGGCCACCGTGCCCCAGTTCGGCCGGCCCGCCGCCTTGAGATGGCTCACCTGCACGGACACCCGGCCCTCGCGCCCGATCCGGATCGCCTCCGCCACCGCGTCGAGCAGCGTCGCGCCCTCGCCGCGGATGTGGCTGGCGTAGAGCCCGCGCTGGCGGCCGGCGACGCGCGCGAGCGCCACCAGCTCCTCGGTCGTCGCGTACGAGCCCGGGGCGTAGATCAGCCCGCTCGAGAGGCCCCAGGCGCCCGCGTCCATCGCGTCGGCGAGCAGGGACTGCATCAGGGCGAGCTCGCGCGCGTCGGGCGCGCGCCGGGCGAAGCCCATCGCCGCGATGCGGAGGGTGCCGTGGCCGACGAGCTGGACGACGTTGAGCGCGCTGCCGTCGCGGTCGAAGGCGTCGAGGTACTCGCCCACCGAGCGCCAGGCGAAGTCCATCCCCTTGGGAACGTAGAGGGCGAAGCCCCGCAGGTCGTCCAGGTGCTCGGCCGTCACGGGCGCCGGCGAGAAGCCGCAGTTGCCGACCACCTCGGTGGTCACGCCCTGGCGGATCTTACTCTCGGCCCGGCGGTGGCCCCAGAGCCGCCAGTCCGAGTGCGAGTGCATGTCGATGAAGCCGGGCGCCCGGCCGGCGGCGTGCAGGCGGTTGCCCGCGGCCTCGCCCGAGAGATCGCCGACGGCCGCGATCAGCCCGTCGCGGACGCCGACGTCCGTGCGGCCGCCAGCGCTGCCGGTGCCGTCGATGACTTCGGCCCCCTCGATCTTGAGGTCGAGCACGCTAGAGGGCCGGCGCGGCGGCGAAGCCGAGCACGTCCTCGCACCAGCGGGCGGTGGCGAGGAGCCGCGCGTCCGCATCGGCCGCCTGGACGAGCTGGATCGCGAGCGGGAGCCCCGACGCGGCCACGCCGCTCGGCAGCGAGACCGACGGGACGCCGGCGAAGCTCCAGGGGGCGCAGTTCCAGGCGTCGCCCGTCCAGCCGAGGCCGGCCGGGGCGGGCGCGGGCGCCGAGGGCGAGAGCAGGGCGTCGTAGGCCGCGAGCAGCGGCAGCACGTCCTCGCGGAAGGCCAGGCGCGCGCGATGGGCCCGGACGTAGGCCGTGCCGGACACCGCGAGCCCGGTCTCGGCGAGCCCCTTGATCTCGGGATGGTAGTCGGCCGCGTGCGCGGCGAGCAGCGGCTCGTGATAGGTCGCGGCCTCCACCTCGAGCACGGTCTGGCCCGCGGCGTGGATCGCGCGGAAGGACGGCGGGAGCTTGACCTCGACCACGCTCGCCCCGGCCCGCGCGAAGGCCGCGGCGCAGGCCTCGAGGTGGGCCGCCACCTCGGGCGTGGCGCGCTCGAGCAGCTCGCGGGCGAGGGCCAGACGCGGCGCGGGCGGCGGCGCGGCCACGAGCGCGCGCCCGGCCAGCACGCTCATCACCAGCGCGGCGTCGGCGACGCCGCGCGTGAAGACGCCGACGTGATCGAGCGACCAGGCGAGCGGCACCACGCCCGCGGCCGGCACCAGGCCGTGCGTGCCCTTGAACCCGACGGCGCCGCAGTAGGCGGCGGGCCGGAGGACCGAGCCGACCGTCTGCGAGCCGAGGGCCAGCGGCACCATGCGCGCCGCCACGGCCGCAGCCGAGCCCGAGGACGAGCCGCCCGGCGTGTGGGCCGCGTTCCAGGGGTTCGTGGTGGGTGCCGGGTCGCGGTACGCGAACGTCGTCGTGTGGGTCTTGCCGAGCACGATCGCGCCGGCGGCGCGCAGCCGGGCCACCGACGCCGCGTCCTCCTTCGGCCGGCGGTGGGCGAACGCCCGGGCGCCGGCCGTCGTCGGCAGGCCCGCCGCGTCGAAGATGTCCTTCACGCCGAACGGCACGCCGTGGAGCGGTCCGCGCACGCGGCCGCTCGCCGCTTCGTCCGCCCGCTCGCGCGCGGCCGCGCGGGCGCCCGCCTCGTCCACGTGGATCCACGCCTGGAGCCGGCCGTCGAGGGCGCGGATCCGCTCCAGGCAGGCGTCCACCAGCGCGACCGGGTCGAGCGCGCCGGCGCGGATCCGCTCCGCCGCCTCCTCGACACCGAGCGCCGCCGGATCAGTGGAGGGCATCGAGCACTTCCGCCACGACCTCGAACCGCCCGAACGACGGCATCAGGTAGGCGCCCCCGTAGCGCCCGCGCACCGCGTGCACCAGCTCCTGCGCCATCTCGATCCCGACGCGCAGCGCGCCGTCGCCCGCCTCGCGCAGGCGCCGGCGCACGGGCTCCGGGATGCTGATGCCCGGGACCTCGTTGTGGAGGAACTCGGCGTGGCGGACGCTGTGGAGCGGCAGGACGCCGACCACCACCGGCACCGGCGAGCCGCCGGCGCGCTCGAGGAACCGGTCGAGCGCCGCGAGATCGTACACGGGCTGGGTCTGCACCCAGCGGGCGCCGGCCTGCACCTTCCGGTGGAGCCGCTCGGCCTCGCGCGCGGCGTCCTCCGCCGCCGGGTTGAGCGCCGCGCCCACGCAGAAGGCCGTCGGCTCGCCGATCGACGAGCCGGTGGCGTCGAGCCCCTCGTTCATCCGGCGGAGAATCTCGATGAGGCCGATGCCGTCCACGTCGAACACCGCCGTCGCGTCCGCGTAGTCGCCCGCGCGCGGCGGGTCCCCCGTCATGGCCAGGATGTTGCGGATGTCGAGCGCGTGGGCGCCCAGGAGGTCCGCCTGGATGCCCATCAGGTTCCGGTCGCGGCAGGTGAAGTGCATGTTGACGTCGAGCCCGGTCGCCTCCCGCACCAGCAGCGCCGTCGGCAGCACGGCCATGCGCACGCGGCCCAGCGAGCCGTCGTTGATGTCCACGATCTCGACGCCGCGCTCCTTGAGGAGCTTCGCGCCCTGCACCAGCTTCTCGACGGTGTGACCGCGCGGCGGGTCGAGCTCGACGGTGACGAGGAACTCCCGCGCCTCGAGCTTCCGCTGCAGCGGCGTGGGCGGCCGCCGCAGGTGCAGGCCGGGCGCCTCGCTCGCGGCGGGCGCGCTCACGGTGATCGCGGGGCGCGCGGCCACGCGCGCGGGTGGGCGCCGCCGGTCGAGCACCTCGCGCATCGCCGCGATGTGCTGGGGCGTGGTGCCGCAGCAGCCGCCGACCAGGCGCGCGCCGGCGTCCACCATCCGCCCGGCGTACTCGGCCATGTAGGCCGGCGACGAGAGGTAGATCAGGCGCTCGCCGATGCGGCTCGGCAGGCCCGCGTTCGGCTGGATCGCGATCGGCAGGCCGCCGGCCGCCGGCACCATCTGCTCCAGGACCTCGTAGAGCGTGCTCGAGCCGACCGAGCAGTTCGCACCCAGCGCCGCGACGCCGAGGCGCGACAGGGTGAGGGCGACCTCGGCGGGCGACCGGCCGGTGAAGGTCACGCCCTCGTTGGTGAACGCCATCTGCGCCACGATGGGCAGGTCGGTCACGCCCCGGATCGCCTCGATGGCGAGCGCGATCTCCGCGAGGTCGGAGAACGTCTCGGCGATGAAGGCGTCCACGCCGCCCTCGAGCAGCGCCTCGGCCTGCTCGCGGAACGCGGCGCGCCCCTCGTCGGCCGTCACGGTGCCGAGCGGCGCCAGGTACTTGCCGAGCGGGCCCATGGAGCCCAGCACCAGCACGTCGCGCCCGGCGCTCTCGCGGACGTCGCGGGCGAGCCGGACGCCGCACCGGTTGATCTCGCGGACCTGCCCCTCGAGTCCGTGCACCGCGAGCTTGAACCGGTTGGCGCCGAAGGTGTTGGTCTCGATGCAGTCCGCGCCGGCGGCGATGTAGTCGGCGTGGACCGCCTGGACGAGCCGCGGGTTGTTCAGGTTCAGGACGTCGAAGCACGCGTCGAGCGAGACCCCGCGCGCGTAGAGCAGCGTGCCGGTCGCGCCGTCGCCGAGAAGCGGCCCGGCCTCGAGGCGCCGGCTAAACGCGTGCGGCATGCGCCCCCCGGAGCGCCCGGAGCACGCGCGCGACGATCTGATCCGTCCCGAGGCCGGCGGTGTCCACCGTGACGTGGGCCCGGGCGTAGAACGGCTCGCGCGCGCGGTAGAGGGCCTCGACCTCCGCGGGCGGGCGCGCGAGCATGGGCCGGTCGCCGGCGCGGCCCGCGCGCGCGACCAGCTCGTCGAGCGGGCCGCGGAGCCACACGACGGTGCCGAGCATGCGCAGCGTCTCCATCCGGCCCTCGCGGCAGGGCAGCCCGCCACCCGTCGCGATCACGTCGCCGGACTTCAGGCGGAGCGCCTCGACCGCCTCGCCCTCGAGCTCGCGGAAGCGCGCCTCGCCGTGCCGGCGGAAGAGCTCCGGGATCGGGCAGCCCTCGCGCGCCGTGATCATGTCGTCGGTCTCGACGAAGCAGCGGCCGAGGCGCCGGGCGAGCAGGCGCCCGACCGTCGACTTTCCGGCGCCCATGAAGCCGATCAAAATCACGTTGTGGCCCGGCATCTCCCGCATCGTATCACCGATGCACCGTCCGGGCGGCGGGCGCCCGGCGGTAGGCGCAGGCCGGCATCCAGCAGCGCGCGCACTGGCTGAAGTAGTTGTCCACGCGGGCCTCGCGGCCGGCGCCGGCGAGGAGCGAGATGGACTTCACCGGCGCCATGAAGCACGCGGCGTTGAGGGTGACGCCGACGGCGTCGCCGGGGCAGAGCCGGAAGAGCTCGCGCTGCTGGGTGACGTCCCAGCCGGCGTAGCCGGGGCTGATGCGGTTCGTCACCCTGAGCCCATGGGCCAGCCCCTCCTGGCAGAGCGCGTCGTTGACGTACTCGGCGAGACTCTCGACGGCGCCCGAGCCGACGCTGTCGAGCATCATCGCCAGCGGCAGCTCGCGCGCCGCCCACAGCTCGGCGACCCGGCGCTCGAGCGCGTCGCCGATCGTGCAGACGCCGGCCACGACGTGCTCGACCGCCCCCCAGCTCTCGCCGATCGTCGGGATCGCCAGGGCGACGCCGCCGGCCGCGAGCGTGTCGCGGTCCCCGCGGGCGACGGGAGCCCAGCGGACGACGGCGCGCGGCGCCATGAGGCGGCGGCCGAGGGCGAGCGCCTCGTCGAAGAGCGCGCGGACCGCCGCGTCCGGCACGTCGCGTCCCTTCTGATAGCCCTGGAAGCGCAGAGCCTCGTCGGGGTCGATCTCGAGGGCGATGTCGGTGAGCACGCGGGGGGTGGCGGGGAACGGCGCGGTCACTTCTTGCGGCTTCGCACGACCTCGGCGATGAGTCGGATGTGCTCGGGGTTCGAGCCGCAGCAGGCGCCCACGACGTTGCACCCGGCGTCGAGGAGCGCGGGGTACTCGCGCGCCATCGCCTCGGGGCCGAGCTCGTAGGTGACGGTGTCGCCGGTGGTGACCGGCAGGCCCGCGTTCGGGTAGGCGACCAGCGGCGCGTCGGTGACCCGGCGCATCTCGCGGATGATCACGATGGCCCGGTCGGGCCCGCGGCCGCAGTTCATCCCCACGATGTCGGCGCCGGCGGCGAGGAGGCTCTTGGCGACGTCGGCGGGGCTCTCGCCCCACATGGTGCGGTCGCGGTCGTGGATCTCCTCGTACTGGAAGAACATCGTCGCCATCACCGGGAGGTCCACGACCTTCTTGCACGCGCGGATCGCGGCCGTCGCCTCCTGGGGGAACATCATGGTCTCGACCGCGAAGAGATCCACGCCGCCCTCGGCGAGCGCCTCGGCCTGCTCGCGGAAGGTCGTCTCGTATTCCTCGTCGGTGACGCCCGCGTCCAGCGCGTAGTCCTGCGGCAGGCGGCTGGTCGGGCCGATCGAGCCCGCGACGAAGCCTCCGGACGGGGCGGCGGCGCGCGCCAGCCGCGCGCCCTGCGCGTTCAGCTCGCGCGTCCGGTCGCCGATCCGGTACTCGTCGAGCTTGAGCCGCGTGCCGCCAAAGGTGTTGGTCTCCACGATCTGGCTGCCGGCGTCGACGTAGGCCCGGTGGATCCCCCGCACGACGTCGGCGTGGGTGTCGTTCCAGAGCTCCGGGCAGGCGCCGTTCAGGAGGCCGGCCGCGAAGAGCATGGTGCCGTAGCCGCCGTCGAAGACGAGCGTCTCGCCACTCCGGAGGCGCTCGACGACCTCCCAGCCGCGCGCCTTCACGCCCGCGCCGCCTCCGCCCGCCCGCCGCGGAGCGCCTTGGCCTTGAGGACCGCGAGCGTGGCGTCCCGGGCGTAGCCGTCGGCGCCGATCTCGTCGGCGAACGCCTGGCTGACGGGCGCGCCGCCCACCATGACCTTCACCCGCTCGCGCAGCCCCGCCTTGACCAGCGCGTCGATGGTGCGCTTCATGCCCGGCATGGTGGTGGTCATGAGGGCGGAGATGCCGACGATGTCGGCGCCGTGCTCCTCGACCGCCTTCACGAACACCTCGGGCGCCACGTCGCGGCCGAGGTTATGGACCTTGAAGCCCGCGCCCTCCAGCATCATGCCGACCAGGTTCTTCCCGATGTCGTGCAGGTCGCCCTGCGCGGTGCCGATCACCACCACGCCGAGGTTGTCGTCGGGGCGCGCGCCCGCCGTGATGAGGGGCTTGAGCAGATCCAGGCCCGCGTACATGGCGCGCGCGGAGAGGAGCACCTGGGGCACGTAGTACTCGTTGCGGCGGAACTTCTCACCCACCACGTCCATGCCCGGGATGAGCCCCTTGAAGATCAGCGCCTTCGGGTCCATCGCCAGGTCGAGGCCTTCCCGGGTCTTGCGCGCGACCGTGTCCTTGTCGCCCACGATCAGGGCGCGCGCCATCGCCGGATAGTCGAAGCCGTCGTCACCGCTCATTCCGCCTCCCCCGCCTTCCGTATCTTAAAGCATCGGCGGCGGCGGCGCGAGGCCGGCGGCCTCAGCGCGGCGGCCGCTCGGCGGGCTCGGGGAGGGCCGGGACGCCGTCGCCCGACGCGAACGACACGCCAGCCGCGTCGCCGCTGCGCCAGACGACCGTGCCCTCGACCTCGATGGGCGTCGGCAGGGCGCCGCCCTCGCACTGGATCCGGAGGCGGGTGCCGACGCCCAGCTCCGCGGGCACGCCGGTGAGCGAGATGCCGTTCTTGGCGATGTCCCGCGTCCGCACCGGCACGACCTCGCGGGCGCCGACGACGGTCACCGTCGCGGCGGCGCCGAGCGCGACGCGCGGGTGCTTGCGGAGGTTCGCGGGCAGCACGCCCCAGATCCGGACGGTCTCGGCCCGGCCCTTCACCGCCACCGCGCCGAGCTCGTAGGTCGGGAACTGGCCGCGGACGCGCTCGTGGGTGGACTCGCTGATGATGATGGACGCGCCGTACTCCTTGGTGAGGGCCTCGAGGTGCGCCGCGATGTTCACCACGTCGCCGATCGCCGTGTACTCGAGCCGCTGGCGCGAGCCCATGGTGCCGACGATCGCCTCGCCCGTGTTGATCCCGACGCCGTTGCGGATGGTCACGCCGAGCTTGGCCTCCCAGCGGGCCGAGACCTCGAGCGTGCGCTCCTGCAGCTTGAGCCCGGTGCGCACGGCGTTGGCGGCGTGGTCGGGGTCGTCGATCGGGGCGTTGTAGAGCGCCATCACGCAGTCGCCGATGTACTTGTCCACCGTGCCGCCGTACTCGAAGACGACCTCGGTCATCTCCGACAGGTACTCGCGCAGCATCTCGACCACCTGCTCGGGCGCGACGCGCTCGGCGAGCGCGGTGAAGCCGCGGATGTCGGAGAACAGCACGGTGACGAGCCGGCGGCTCGACCCGAGGCTCACGTCGCCCCGCTGCCGCACGATCTCGGTGAGGACGGCGGGCGAGAAGAACTGGCCGAGCCGCCGCCGCTCGCGCTGCTCGCGGACGAAGTTGCCGACGACCGCCGCGCCGTAGCCGAGCAGGAGCGCGAGCGTGACGGCCGCGAACCGGAACCACGCGCCCCACACGCTGAAGGCGAGGAACGTCACCGCCGCCAGCGCCGCCCACAGCCCGGCGCTCGCCGCCAGCGCGCGGAGCGCGCGCAGGCGCACCACGAGCCAGGCGCCCGCGATCGCGGCCGCCAGCGCGACGGCCGTCGAGAGCCAGCGCGGCGCCTCTCGCACCGCGAGGCCGCCCAGGAGGGTCTCGAGGGCATTGGCATGGATCTCGACGCCCGGCATCGTCCGCGCGCGCGCGAAGGGCGTCGAGTAGACGTCCTGGAGGATCGCGCTCGTGGGGCCGACGAGCACGATCTTGCCCTGGAACGTCTCGGGCGGGACCTCCCCCTGCACCACGCGGTGGTACGGGATCCACGGGAAGGTCTTGGGGCCGCCGCGATAGTTGATCAGGAACTCGCCGGGCGGCGGCAGCTCGGCGGCCGGCAGCCCGGCGGCCCGGGCGAGCCGGTAGAGCGCGAGGTCGAACGACGGGATCAGCTCCTCGCTGTGCCGGCGCTGGAGGGGCACCCGGCGGAGGGTGCCGTCGGCGTCCACGGTGACGCTGACGGTCCCGATCGCCGCCGCCCCACGCCGGATCACCGGCAGCGGCGGGTTCAGGTCCACCTTCGTGTAGAAGGACTCCGACACCTCCGTGATCGCCGAGGCCAGGACGATGTTGCCCGCGCGCGCGACGGAGCCGCCGAGGGTCTCGTCGTCGGCCCGCCCGCGCGGCGACGGCTCGGAGAACAGCACGTCGAAACCGATCGTGATGGGGCGCCCGGCGTTGATGGTCTCGACGAGGTTCGCGTGCAGCGCCCGCGGGAACGGCCACGGCAAATCGAGCTCGTCGAACGAGTCCTCGTCGATCGTCACGATGACGATCGGGAAGACCGGCGGGCGGGCCCCCCGCAGCTCGAAGAGCCAGTTGAGCAGGCCGAGCTCGCCCGTCTCCAGGGCGCCCGCGAAAACGAGCGCGGCGGTGAGGAGGCCGGCGGCGATGCCCATGATGAGCGTCCTGACGGCGGTCATCACCTGACAATGTATGCTAGTATCGCGCCTTAATGAAAATCCGCGTGCTCGGCGCCTTCGGGGGCGAAGGACTCGGGCATCGCCCCTCCGCGTTCCTCGTCAACGACCGTCTGCTGATCGACGGAGGCTCCGTGACCGGCGCCCTCACCGTGCCCGAGCAGCTGCGGATCGAGCACGCGCTCCTGTCGCACGCCCACCTCGACCACCTCGCCGGGCTCGTGTACCTCAGCGAGACCCTCGGCTTCTGCGAGACCGGGGCGGCGGTGACCATCGCCGGCATCGACCCGGTCATCACGGCACTCCGGTCCAACGTCTTCAACAACGTCCTGTGGCCCGACTTCAGCAAGATTCCCCACGCCGACGTGCCGGTGGTGAAGTACCGCACGCTGGTCGAGGACGTCGAGCAGCGCGTCGGCGACGTCTGGGTGACGCCGGTGCCGGTGAATCACACCGTGCCGACCACCGGGTTCATCGTGCACGACGGCGCGACCGGGCTGATGTACTCCGGCGACACCGGGCCGACCAAGGCGCTCTGGGACGCGGCCCGCGGCCTCACCGGCATCCGCGCGGTGATCCTCGAGTGCGCGTTCCCGAACCGCCTGGCCCCGCTGGCCGAGATCGCCAAGCACATGACCCCCGACCTGATTCGCCACGAGCTCGACAAGCTCCCGCCGAACGTCCCGGTGTGGATCTTCCACATCAAGCCGCAGTTCGCGGAGGAGATCGCCGAGGAGCTCGGCCGCCTCGCCGACCGCGTCGTCTTCCTCGAGCAGGACCGCACCTACTCGATCTAGCGAGCCGTCTCCGGAATCAGGACGACCGTGTCGCTCGACACCTCGACCCGCACGCGGTCGCCCAGCCTGAAGATCGGGATCACGCCGGACGACGGCACCTCCACCCGCACCGGCTCGCGGCCGCCGACCTCGATCTCGTAGAGGTGGCGCGCGCCCTCGAAGACGCGGAGCGCGACG
The DNA here is from genome assembly GCA_016179875.1 of Candidatus Rokuibacteriota bacterium. Lineage (GTDB taxonomy): Bacteria > Methylomirabilota > Methylomirabilia > Rokubacteriales > CSP1-6 > GWA2-73-35. The sequence continues at coordinate 37,467 of JACPCH010000216.1, forward strand.
CGCCCCGGAATGCCCGGCCCACGCGCCATCGCCGCCTCCACCAGCGACAGCGTCTCGGGCCGGAGCACCAGCAGGCCGCGGCTCCCCTCGCGGAAGGCGCCGATCCCCGCCACCGGCACCCGGTGGCCGCCCTCGGTCTCGACGACGACCCCGAGGTCGCGGACCTCGACGACGCCGACCGGGACGAAGTTGGCCGGCCCCAGCGCCTCGGCGACGGCGCGGCTCGACGGCCGGTGGTACAGCTCGTCCGGGTCGCCGACCTGGAGCACGCGGCCGCCGCCCGTCACCGCGAGCCGGTCCGAGAGCGCGAGCGCGTCGGCGGCGTTGCGCGTCGCGTGGATCGTCGTCACCGCCAGGTCGCGGTGGAGCTTGGCCAGCTCGAGGCGGAGCGTCTTGCGCGCGGTCGGGTCGATGTTCGCGAGAGGCTCGTCGAGGAGCAGCACGCGCGGCTCGACCGCCAGCGCCCGCGCGATCGCCAGGCGCCGCCGTCTCCTCCCGCGCGAGCCCCTGCTGCTCGAGCCCGAAGGCGATGTGGGCCGCCACCGTGAGGTGCGGCCAGAGCGCCCCCTCCTGGAACACGTAGCCGACGCCCCGCGCTCGTGGGGGCAGCGTCGAGATGTCCTGGCCGTCCACCAGGACGCGGCCGCTCGACGTCGGCAGGAATCCGGCGATCGCGCGCAGGACGTCGGACTTGCCCGACTTGGGCGGCCCGAGGAAGGTGAAGAACTCGCCGTAGCGGACGTGCACGCTGACATCCCCGATCCCGGGCGGCAGGCCGCCGCGGGTGCTGACCCCCTCGATCCGGATGTCGACGAGAGGCCGCGCGCTCACGCCCGCGCCCTCCGCGTCGCCAGCGCCGCGAGCGGGACGCACGCGGCGCCCACCGCCGCCAGCACCAGGTAGAGCGCGAGCGGCGAGGTCCAGGCCAGGAGCGTCGTCGCCACCACGGGCCCCACGAAGGCGGCGCCGATCCGGGCCGAGTTGATGGCGCCGATCGCCGCACCGCTGGCGTGCTGGGCGATGCGGGCGACGACCAGCGGGAAGACCGGCGCGATGCACAGGACCTGGAGGAACCGCAGCGCGCCGAAGGGCCACACGGTGCCGGCGGCGCCGAGCAGGGCCAGACACACCGACGAGGCCAGGAGGAGCCCCGTGATGAGGCGCCGCTCCGGCAGCAGCTCGCCGAGCCGCGGCGTGGCCAGCGCCCCGAGCGCCGCCGCGACGCCGGACACGAAGAGCAGGAGGCCGCCGACCTCGAGCGTCCGGCCGGCCGCCACGCCGAGCGCCGGCAGGATCTGGGGCAGGATCGCCGTGAGGAAGAAGACCTGCGTCGAGCCGCCGAGCACGATCAGCGCGACCGCGGTGACGTTCGCGCGCCGCGCGCTCCCGCCGGCGGCCGCGCCCTCGCGCGGCGCCGGCGGCGACGGCACCCCCCAGCGGACGAGCGCGCCGCAGGCGACGAGGATCAGGCCGCCCAGCACGAACGACTCGCGGAACCCGATCCGCGCCGCCGCCAGCGCGCCCGCCAGCGGCCCGATCACCTGCCCCACCGTCATCGCCGACTGGATGGCGGCGACCTGGCGGCGCACGTCGCGCCCCTCCGGCGCGCGCCCGGCGATGATGAAGGCGAACGTGGAGGCGGCGCCCATGAAGCCGAGCACGAAGCGCGACAGGAACAGCGCGGGCAGCGTGCGGGCCACGGCCATGCCGAAGAAGGCCACGCCCTGGAGGACCTCGACCACCACGTAGAAGGACTTCGGGTTGCCGTGGCCGGCGTAGCGGCCCCACAGGGGCGCCGTGGCGACCGTGACGAGCGGGGTGACGCCGAGGATCCAGCCCGTCCAGCGGAGCGTGGTCACCGGGTCGGCGTCGCTCATCGCCTGGATGTGGAAGGGCAGGCTCACGTACACGAAGGACCAGGCGAGCGTGCCGCAGAACATCGCGACGGGCAGGACGT
>JACPCH010000217.1 GCA_016179875.1 Candidatus Rokuibacteriota bacterium
TCGACCGCCACGTCGAAGCCGCGGGCCAGCGTCTCCTCCGCCCGCACCGTCGCGTGGGCCCCGCCCGCCACCATCAGCGGAACGCGCCGCTCGAGGGCGTCCACCAACCGATACGCGTGCCAGACCCAGCGGGTGAAGAGGCCGACGCCGAGCATGTGGGGCGCGAAGCGCTCGATCTCGGCCACGATCCAGTCGAAGTCATGCTCGAAGTGGCGCGCTGCGCAGTCCAGCACCCGCACGTCGCAGCCGCGCGCCACGAGCGCCGACGCGACGTACTGCTGGCCGAGGAGCGGTGCCCCGAGCCGCTCCGGCGACGGCGGGTTGACGAGAAGAACGCGGGTCACGGCAGCCAGGGCACCGCGTTCGCCGTGAAGTGACCGGGCGCCGCGATGTTGTCGCCGGCGACGACGGGGCCGACCGGCACGTAGGGCGGCGCGAACGACGGGATCCGCCCCTTGCCCATGACGTTCGTGATCTGACAGATCGGGATCCAGGCCAGGATGCTCGCCGAGAACCAGTTGGCGTAGCCGTCGATCCCGCCGGCGCCGGGCCAGTCCTTGGCGGCGCCAATGTTGGCCCTGATCCTGCTGGCGAGCGCCCCGGGCGCGAGCTTGCCGGGATCCTGGGCGAGGCCGGCGAGCGGCGTCGGCACGTTGGGCATCGGCGGCGCCTGGGGACCCGGGAAGGCGGCGAAGGCCGGATACCATGGCAGTCCCGGGACCCGGATGGTGTCGGTCCAGGCCCTCCAGGTATCGTTGACCGCGTGGCCGAATTGCGAGGCGAGGCTGCCCGGCATGCCCGCCCCCGTGAGCGCGTCGTGGATCGCCCCGCCGATGTCCGGCCCGTGCACGCGCCCGCCGGTGGCGACCGGCCCGTTGATCGTGATCCCCACCAGCATCGCCTGCGCTTGCCACCTGCTGACGGCCGTCTTCGCGCCGGTCTTGGCCGCGGCGAGCCAGCGCGGCCAGTCGGAGAAGACGCGGGTCGTGCGCGCCGAGATGTTGTCGCCGCGCTGGCTCGACGGCTCGCCGAGCGTGTTCTGCGGATCGACCTCGCCGTAGAAGTCGTGGGCGCCGGTGGTGGCCGTCCACGTCGTGGAGACGTCGAAGGTGGTCCCGCCCGCGACGTTCGGCTTCGTGTCCGCCTTGATCACGACGTCGTTGTCCCGGGAGATGACCCACGGCACGTTCTTGGTCCCGCCGCCCGTGGTCTCGATCGTCAGCTTGAGCGTGACCGTGTCGCCCGGCTTCGAGCCGCCGCTGACGTCGAAGCTCTTCACCTTCGCCCTGAAGGGCGCGCTCGCGCCGGGCACCGACTTCTGCGTCGCCCCCGACTTCTGCATCTGCATGCCACCCTGCTTCTGCATCTGGACTCCACCCTGGGCGCCCGCCGGCCGGGCGTTGACCAGCTCGCGGACCACCCCCCACGCCGCCACGACCAGACCGCCCACCGTGAATCGCCGCCGCCCGAACGCAAACAGGCTCCTCATGAGTCACCCCCTGAAGTTCAAGACGACGGCAGGATGCGGGAGCATCGATGCGAGTGCAAGCGGCGCGGCGGCGGCCGGCGCCGCGACGCGTCAGCGAGCGGCGGGCGAGGTTAGGCGGGCTCCCAGGGCTCGCAGGACGGGCACTTCGCGAAACCCTGCTCCTCGGCCTCCGCCATACGCTTCAGATAGACGCGCTCGACCTCGGGAATGCGCGCGACCCACGTGCAGTCGCGCCGGTGGTAGAGGCGCGCGCCGCGCCTGGCGCAGTAGGGCTCGCCGTGCTCGACCGCGGGCTCGGTCGCGGTCGCCGCGGCCGCATCCCCGATCGCCGGCAGAGCCTCCGACGGCAGCGGGGCCGTCGCCGGCTCGGACACGAGCTCCGGCGCCGGCGGCTGGATCGCGGGCTCGGGCTCGTTGAGCTGCAAGTTCGTCTCGACGGTCGAGCGGAACTCGTCGCTCGCGTGGCGGAACTCGCGCATCAGCTTGCCGACCTTGCGCCCGAGCTCGGGGAGCTTCCCCGGGCCGAACACGAGGAGCGCGATGACGCCGATGACGAGCATTTCCTGGAGCCCGATGTCGAACATGCGGCTAGCTTAGCACGCGGCCCTCAGGCGACACCGGCGAGGCGGGCCAGCTCGGCGAACGAGCCCACGACGACGTCGGCCTCTCCGGCGGGCGCGCCGCCCGCGGGCGCGTAGAACACCGTGGTCATCCCGACGGCGCGGGCGCCGCGGATGTCCGACGGCACGCTGTCCCCCACCATCGCCGCGGCGCCGGGCGCGAGCCCCATCCGGTCGAGCGCCATGCGGAAGAGCGGCGGCTCGGGCTTGCCGACGACGACGGGGCTCACGCCGGCCGCGGCGGCGACGGCGGCGACGATGGCCCCGCAGCCCGGCAGGAACTCGCCACCCTCGATGGGCAGGCGCACGTCCAGGTTGGGCGTGATCAGGAGCGCGCCGCGGCGCGCGGCGCGGGCGGCGGCGGTGAGCCGCTCGTAGGTCAGGTCGAAGTCGTTGCCGACGGCGACGACCGCCGCCCGCGCGTAGTCCTTGACGTCGAGCACCTCGTGGCCGGCGCCCGCGATGACCTCGGCCAGCTCGGCGGCGCCGATGACCAGCACGCGCGAGGGCCCGCAGCGCGCGGCGATCACCTCGCCGATGATCTCGAGGGGCGTCAGGCAATGCTCGGCCGCCGCCACGCCGAGCGCGTGCAGGCGGCGGCGGATCTCGGCGCCCGTCGCGCGCGAGTTGTTGGTGAGGTACGCGAGCCGCCGCCCGGCCCGGTGGAGCGCGGCGAGCGTCTCCCCCGCCCCCGGGTTCAGGGCGTCGCCGCTCCAGACGCAGCCGTCGAGGTCGAAGACGAAGCCGCGGATCTCGCGCAGCAGCGTCACGCCCCCTCGCCCGCCCGCGCGAACCCGGCGATCGCGTCCCGGTAGAGCGCTTCCGTCCGCTCGGCCACGCTCGCCCAGCTGAACCGCTCCTCGACGCGCCGCCGGCCCGCGATCCCCAGCCGGCGTCCCAGCTCCGCGTTCTCGAGCACGCGGCGGAGCGCGGCGGCCAGCTCGTCGGGCCGGCCCGGCGGCACCAGGAGGCCGGTCTTGCCGTCCTCGACCACCTCGACGATGCCGCCGACCGCCGAGGCGACCACGGGCGTCTCGCAGGCCATCGCCTCCAGGTTGATGAGGCCGAACGGCTCGTACACCGACGGGCACGCGAACACCGCCGCGTGGCTGTAGAGCTCCACCACCGTCTCGACCGGGACCATCTCGCCGATCCAGATGACGTTCGGGTGCGCCGGCAGGGCGCGCCGGAGGCGCTCCTCGATCTCGGGCGTGTCGGGGGCCGAGGCGCACAGCACGAGCTGGACGCCGGCCGGCAGCGCGGGCGCGGCCTCGAGCAGGTGGAAGATCCCCTTCTGGTCGGTGATGCGCCCGACGAAGAGCACGTAGGGCTCGCCCACGCCGTAGCGGTCGAGCGCGGCGCGGCTCTCGGCGCGGCGGAAGCGCTCGGGGTCGATCCCGTTGTGGATCACGACGACCTTCGCGGGGTCCACGTCGAAGTGCGCGAGGATGTCCTCGCGCATCCGCGCCGAGACGGCGACGACGCGGTCGGCCGCCTCGACGGCGGTCTTCTCGATCCAGCTCGACAGGAGATAGCCGCTGCCGAGCTGGTCGGCCTTCCAGGGGCGCAGCGGCTCCAGGCTGTGGAGCGTGACGATGAGCGGGATCCGGTGGAGCGTGCGGATCCAGAGGCCCGCCATGTCGGCGTACCAGGTGTGGGCGTGGGCGACGTCGGCGTCCACCGGGTCGCGCGTCATCGCCAGGCCGATCGAGAGGGTCTGGAGCGCGGGCGCGAAGCGCGGGCCGTCCGGGCCCGCGGCGAGCCGCTCCCATGGCGCGTACCCCCGCACGGCGACGCCCTCCGGGCTCGCGACGCCCGCGCGCGGGCCGAAGCAGCGCACCTCCACCGGCATGCGGCGGGCGAGGGCGCGCGAGAGCTCGCCCACCACCACGCCCGCGCCGCCGTAGATCTGCGGCGGGTACTCGCGGGTGAGGAGCAGCGCCTTCACGACGCCGCGCCGCCCCCCTCGTCGAGCTCGTCCTGGCGCTCGAGCTTGCGGGAGACGGTGCGCGGGTCGATGCCGAGGAGCTTGGCGGTGAGCGTCTTGTTGCCCTTGGTCACCCGCAGCGTCTCGTCGAGGAGCCGCTGCTCCACCTCGGCGAGCGGCGTGCCGATCCGCACCGTCAGCACGCCCTCCGGGAGCGGCGTCGCGCCCGCGATCTCCTCGGGCAGGTCGGCCACGTCCATGAGGCTGCCCCGGGCGAGCACCACGCCGCGCTCGATCACGTTCTCCAGCTCGCGCACGTTGCCGGGCCAGGCGTAGGCCTCGAGCCGGCGCACCGCGTCGTCGGTGAAGCCCTCGAGCGTGCGGTTGTTCTTGGCCGCGTACACACGCAGGAAGTGCTGGGCCAGCACGCGGATGTCCTCGCGCCGCTCGCGGAGCGGCGGCACCGTGATCGTGATCACGTTGAGCCGGTAGAACAGGTCCTCGCGGAAGCGCTTGTCCCGGACCATCTGGACGAGGTCCTGGTTGGTGGCGGCGACGATCCTCACGTCGACGCGCAGGGTCTTGGTGCCGCCGAGCCGTTCGAACTCCCCCTCCTGGAGGACGCGCAGGATCTTCGGCTGCGTCACCGGCGACAGGTCGGCGACCTCGTCGAGGAAGAGCGTGCCGCCGTCGGCCAGCTCGAAGCGGCCTTCCTTGCGGCCGACGGCGCCGGTGAACGCGCCCTTCTCGTAGCCGAACAGCTCCGACTCCAGCAGCGTCTCCGGCAGCGCCGCGCAGTTGACGGCGACGAACGGCCCCGGACGGCGCGCCGAGCGCTCGTGGATCGCCCGCGCCACCAGCTCCTTGCCGGTGCCGCTCTCCCCCTGCACCAGCACGGTCGCCGAGCTGGCGGCCACTTGCTCGACGAGCGTCATCATCCGGCGGAACGCGGGCGAGGCGCCGACCACCGCGCCCTGCTGCAGCAGGTCGTCCAGGCGCTGCTGGAGCGCGCGGTTCTGCTGGATCAGCTCGCGGCGCTCGAGCGCCTGGCGGATCAGCTTCAACACCTGCGGCCGCTGGAACGGCTTGGTGAGGAAGTCGTAGGCGCCGTCCTTCATCGCCCGCACGGCTTCCTCGACGGTGCCGAACGCCGTCAGGAGGATCACGTCCACGTCGGGCGCGATGGCCTTCGCGGCGCGCAGGACCTCGATGCCGGTGAGCCCGGGCATCTTGAGGTCCGTCAGCACCAGGTCGATGCCGCCGCCGCGCAGGCGCTCGAGGGCGGCGTTGCCGTCCGAGGCCAGCAGCACGCGATAGCCCTCGCGCGTCAGCGTGCGCTCGAGGCTCTCGCGGAGCCCCGGGTCGTCGTCGGCGACGAGGAGCGTCGCGGGCTCAGACACGGGCGGCCCGCTTGATGGGCAGGCGGATGGTGAACACGGCGCCCCCGCCCGGGCGGTTCGCCCAGCGGATCTCGCCGCCGTGCTCGTCGATGATCTGGCGCGCGATCCCGAGGCCGAGGCCCGTGCCCTGGGGCTTGGTGGTGAAGAACGGCTCGAAGAGGCGGCCGGCGACCTCCTCCGGGATGCCGGGCCCGCTGTCCGACACGGCGAGCTCGACCGTGTCGCCGTCGCGGCGGCTCGCGAGCGTGAGCGCGCCGCCGGTCGAGAGCGCCTCCAGGCCGTTCTTCACGAGGTTGAGGATGGCCTGGCGCAGCAGCCCGCGGTCGATCTCCATCAGCGGCACCGCCGGGTCCACCGCGACCTCCAGGGTGAGCCCCTGGCGGAAGGCGACGGGCCGGATGAAGTCGGCGAGGTCCTCGAGCAGCTCGTTGACCGAGTCCTCCTCGAAGTTCGGCCGCGGGAAGCGCGCGAACGCCAGGTACTCGTCGGTGAGCGCGTCGAGCGTGTTGACCTGGTCGCGGATGGACGCCACGAGCCCCCGGGCCTCCTCCATGTCCGCGCCGCCCCGCTCCCGCACGATGTCCTCCAGGATCTCGGCGTTCAGCTCGATCGCGCTGATCGGGTTGCGCACCTCGTGGGCGACCTTGAGGGAGAGCCGGCCCACCGTCGCCATCCGCTCGGCGACGAGCAGCTCCTCCTGCGCCGCCTGCAGGCGCGAGAGCGTCGCCGTCAGCTCGGCGTTGAGCCGCTCCACCTCGCCGCGCGCCCGCCGCTCGCGCTGGGCGACCAGCCCGAGCGTCACCGCCGGCAGGCCGACGAGCGCCGCGAGGATCAGCGGCGGCGTCCAGCCGACCCACGGCGGCACCAGCGCGGCGGACGCCGCGTACAGCCCGCCCGCGATCACCGCCGCCCCGAGCGCCACCCAGGGCCCGAAGTAATAGGCGTTGACCGCCACCAGGGGGAAGAACAGCAGGTAGAAGAGGCTGTCGCCGCCGCCCGTGAGCGAGAGCAGCGCGAACACCAGCAGGAGGTCGATCGCGAGCGCCCCGACGAAGATCGCGCGGGTGGCGCGCGGGTTGACGGTGACGAGCGCGAAGACGCCCACCTTGTAGGCGGCGAACCAGAAGACCAGCCAGTAGAGGTCGATCCGGTGCCGGGGCCGGAGGGGGACGAGGCCGAGCGTGGCGAGGCCGCCGACCATGACGACCGCGAGGAGCACGGCGAACACGCGCTCGTCGCGCTCGAGCAGCCGGAAGATCGCGTGCCAGCGTTTCTTTTCGCCTGAGCCCACGTGCGCCTCGGTGAGAAGGACTATAGCATCCTACGGCCGGCGGCTCCTTCGCCAGGCGCTGACGCCGATCCACGCGCCCGCCGCGACGACGACGGCGAGTACCAGCCACCGCTCGAGCCGGCGCACGTCGGCCAGCAAGCCCTGCACCTGGTCGGCGAACAGGTACGCGAGCCCGAACGACACCGGCACGCCCACGAGCGCCGCGCCGGCATCGGCGGCGAGGAACCGCCAGAACGGAACCCAGGCGATGCCCGCCGTCAGGAACGCCGCCGCGCGGAGCCCCGCGACGTGGCGCGCGGTCACCACGATCTTCACCCCGTGCTCACGGTAGCCCTGCGTCAGCTTCGCCGTGCGCGGGGGCGACAGGACGCGCCGGACCGCCCGCCACTCGAGCAGGCGTTCCCCCCAGCGCCGGCCCGCCCAGTAGAGCACGACGTCGCCGGAGAGCACGCCCGCGAGACACACCGGCAGGGCGATCCACCAGCGGACGAGCGCCTGGCTCGCCAGCACGCCGGCCGCCACGATCGGGATCTCCTCCGGCACCGGCAGGCCGAGGCTCGCCGCCAGGAGCGTCAGGAACAGCCTCGACCACCCGCCACCTCGCGAACTTTCGTGCCTGACCACGCGCGCCCAGTGTATACTTGCCGCGTCTGGCTCGGTCGTCGGTTCGGCGTGAACCCTCCTCCCCGTCCAGGCCGCGTCCCGGATCTCCTTCCGAGTTCAGGGATCGTGCACAGGGTCGGAAGCCAGCCAGAAGGAGTTCTTCATCATGGCGGTCAAACTCTTCGTCGGTGGCCTTTCCTTTTCGACCTCCAACGAGCGGCTGCGTGAGGTGTTCGCGGCCTGCGGTGCGGTGGAGTCCGCCAGCGTCGTGACGGATCGGGACACCGGCCGGTCGCGCGGCTTCGGGTTCGTCGAGATGGCGACGCCCGAGGAGGCCGAGTCGGCCATCAGCAAGCTGAACGGCACCAGCCTCGACGGCCGGACCATCCAGGTCGAGAAGGCCAAGGCGCCGGGCAGCGGCGGCGGCGGCGGCCGCGGCGGGTTCGGCGGCGGTGGCGGCCGTGGCGGGTTCGGCGGCGGTGGTGGCGGCCGCGGCGGCTCGCGCGGCGGTCGCTGGTAGCGGCGCCCTCCGACTCTCCTGTTCGTCCCGGGCCCCGGGGGCGGTAGTCTGTCCCCGTGCCCGTCGTCCTTCACACCGAAGCCTCGCGCGGTCTCGGCGGCCAGGAGCTCCGCACGGTCGCCGAGACCCGCTGGCTTCTCGCCCACGGCTGGGACGCGCTGATCGCCGGCCAGCCGGAGAGCCGGCTCCTCGCCGAGGCGCGCGAGGCCGGCGTGCCGGCCGTCGCCGTGCCGATGCGCGGCGCCGCCGATCTCCGCGCCCTCCTCGCGCTGCGCCGGCTCATGCGGGCGCGCGGCGCGAGCCTCGTCCACACCCACAGCTCCGTGGATAGCTGGCTGGGCGGGCTGGCGGCCAAGTCACTGGGGCTCGCCGTCGTCAGGAGCCGTCACGTGTCCATCCGGATCCGGCGCGGGCTCGTGTACCGGCTCGCCGACCGCGTCATCACCAGTGGCGAGGCCGTGCGCGACATCGTCGTCGCGGCGGGCGTGCCGCGGGCGCGCGTCGTGTCGGTCCCGCCGGGCGTGGACACCGCGCGGTTCCACGGAGGCGTCTCGGGCGCCGCGGTGCGCGACGAATTCCGCCTGCCCGCGGGCGCGCCGGTCGTCGGCCTCGTCGCCAACGTGCGCGGCTCCAAGGGCCACAACGTGTTCCTGGAGGCGGCGCGGGACGTGCTGGCCGCCGCGCCCGACGCCCGCTTCCTCATCGTCGGCGACGGCGTCGGCTTCGATGAGGTCGCCCGCCGGGTGCGCGCGGCGGGGCTCGAGGCCCGCGTGGTCATGACCGGGTTTCGCCGCGACGTTCCCGAGGTCATGGCCGCGCTCGACGTGCTCGCGCTCCCCTCGATCAAGTCGGAGGCGACCTCGCAGGTGATCGCGCAGGCGCTCGCCGTCGGCACGCCGGTGGTGGCCTCGACCGTGGGCGGGAGCCCCGAGCTGATCCGCGACGGCGAGACCGGGCGGCTGGTGCCGCCGGGGGACGCTCCCGCGCTCGCCGCCGCGATCCTCGACCTCCTGCGCGACCGCGAGGCCGCGCGGCGGCTCGCCCGCGCGGGCCGGGCGGAGGTGCAGGCGCGCTTCACGCTCGACGCCGCCATGGCGCGCACCACCGCGGTGTACCGGGAGCTGCTCGGATTGACTATATAGAGATATTGCGATATACCCGATCTCCGTGGCCCCCCCGCCCGCGTCCACGGAGCTGCAGTCCTTCAAGGCCGAGTTCTTCAAGGCGCTGGCCCACCCCGTCCGCATCCTGATCTTGGAGACGCTGCGCGCCCGCGAGCGGAGCGTGCAGGAGCTGCAGGCGGTGCTCGACCTCGACCAGCCCACGGTGTCCTCGCAGCTCGCCGTCCTGCGCCGGACGCACGTCGTCGCCGCGCGCAAGGAGGGCACGACCGTCCGCTACGCGCTGGGCGACCCGCACGTGGGCGCGCTGCTCGACGTGGCGCGCCGCATCTTCAACAACCAGCTGACCGGCACCCAGACCATGCTCCGCGCGCTCCGGCGGGAGCGCCGGCCCGCGAGGCGCTGAGCCGTGCTGCGCCAGCTCCGCCTCGCCCTCGCCGCCGGGATCGTCACCGAGCCCGCGCCCGGCGCCTCCGAGCTCGAGCGCGTCGGCGAGCGCCTCCGCTCCGAGATCGCGCGGCGCTTCGGCCGCTCGCTGGCGATCCGCCAGGTGGACGCGGGCTCGTGCAACGGCTGCGAGCTGGAGATCGCGGGCCTGACCGGTCCGCACTACGACCTGGAGCGCTTCGGCCTCCACGTCGTCGCCTCGCCGCGCCACGCCGACTGCCTGCTGGTCACCGGGCCGGTGACCCGCAACATGGCCGAGGCGCTCCGGCGCACGTGGGAGGCGACGCCCGACCCCAAGCTCGTCATCGTCGCCGGCGACTGCGGGCGCGACGGCGGGATCTTCCGCGGCTCCTACGCCGTCGTCGGCGGCGTGGACGCCGTCGTCCCCGTGGACGCCGTGATCCCCGGCTGTCCCCCCTCGCCGGCGGCGCTGCTGGCCGGCCTCCTCGACGCGCTCGGACGCCTGCGCTGATGGCGGCGCTCGCGTACACGCTGGCCGCCGCCCTCGGCCTCGCCGCCGTCGCGCTCGGCGTGGGGGGCATGTTCGGCTGGACCTGGACCCTCGCGGTGTCCTGGCTCGTGCCGCTCGGCGGCCTCGAGCTGGCCCTCGACCCGCTCGGCGGCTTCTTCGTCGCGCTCGTCGGCGCCATGGCCGTGCCCGCCTCGGTCTACGCCATGGGCTACGCGCACGGGTCGCGGCGCGGGGTGCTCGCCTACCTCGTGTTCGTCGGCGCCATGGCCGTCGTGCCGCTCGCCGCCAACGTGATGACGTTCGCCATCGCGTGGGAGCTGATGTCGCTCGCCTCGTACTTCCTCGTGCTCCACGAGCGCGAGGCGCGCGAGTCGGCGGACGCCGCCTGGGCCTACGCGGTGATGACGCACGTCGGGCTCGCGTGCCTGCTCGCCGGCATGCTGCTGCTCGCGACGTGGACGGGCAGCGTGCGCTTCGCCGACTGGCGGCTGGCGGCGCCCGGCCTGGCCGGCCCGGCCCGGAGCCTCGCCTTCGCGCTCCTCGCGCTCGGCTTCGCCGGCAAGGCCGGCGTGATCCCGCTCCACGTCTGGCTCCCGCTCGCGCACCCGGCGGCGCCGAGCCACGTCTCGGCGCTGATGTCGGGCGTGATGATCAAGCTCGGCGTCTACGGCCTGATCCGCGTCGCGCTCGACTGGCTCGGCGGGGGCCCGCCGTGGTGGGGCGTCGCCGTGCTGCTGGCGGGCGCGGTGTCGGCGGTGCTCGGCGTGCTCTACGCCCTCGTGGACCACGATCTCAAGCGCCTGCTCGCGTTCCACAGCATCGAGAACGTCGGGATCATCCTGATCGGCCTCGGCGCCGGGATGCTCTACCACGGCGCCGGCCTCGAGACGCTCGCGCTCCTGGGGCTCGCGGCGGCCCTCTACCACACCGTCAACCACGCGGCGTTCAAGGTGCTGCTCTTCCTCGGCGCCGGCGCGGTCGTGCAGGCGACCGGCACGCGCGACATGGAGCGGATGGGCGGCCTCGTGAAGCGCATGCCCTGGACGGCCGCGTGCTTCCTGGTGGGCTCGGCCGCGATCGCGGCGCTGCCACCGCTCAACGGCTTCGTCAGCGAGTGGCTCACGTTCGTCGCGCTGCTCCAGAGCGCCGCCATCGCCCGGCCCGCGATCAACCTGGCCTTCGCGGCCGGCATCGCGGGGCTCGCGCTCACCAGCGGCCTCGCTATGGCGTGCTTCGTCAAGGCGTACGGCATCACCTTCCTCGCGCTCCCCCGGAGCGACGCCGCCGCCGGCGCGCGCGAGGCGGGGACGGCGATGCGGGCCGGCATGCTGGTGCTCGCGCTGGCGTGCGTCGCCCTCGGCCTCGGGCCGACCGTGGTCCTGCCGGCGCTCGAGCGCGTCGCGGCGCCGCTGCTCGGCCTCCCGGCGCCGCCCCCGCGCGCCCTCGGCGACTGGCTCACCGTGAACGTGTCCGGCGGCTTCGCGAGCCTCTCCACGCTGGCCATCGCCGCGGCGCTCGGCCTCGCGCTGGTCGCGCCCCTGCTCGGCCTGGCGCTCGCCGGCGCGGGGAGCCGCCGCCGGCTCTACGAGACGTGGGGCTGCGGGCGCCTGCTGCAGACCGCGCGCATGGAGTACACGGCCACCGCGTTCTCCAACCCCTTCAAGCGCGTCTTCGACTTCCTCTACCGCCCCGTGAAGCGCCTGGACATCGAGTTCCATCCGGAATCGCGCTTCTTCGTGCAGCGCATCGAGTGGACGAACCCGACGCGCTCGATCTTCGAGGACTGGCTCTACCGGCCGGTGCTCGACGGCCTGCACTGGGCGGCGCGCCGCGCGCGCGCCATCCAGTCCGGGAGCGCGAACCTCTACCTCGCCTACATCCTGGCGGCGCTCCTCGTCCTGCTGGTGCTGGCGTGACCGCCGCGCTCCTGGCGGGCCTCGCGCAGGTGCTGGTGGTCGCCGCCGGCGCGCCGCTGCTCGTCGGCGTGGTGCGGACGCTCAAGGCGCGGCTGGTCGGCCGCCGGGGGCCGAGCCCCTGGCAGCCCTACGCCGACCTCCGGAAGCTCCTCGGCAAGGACGCGGTGGTCTCGACGACGACCTCCTGGGTCTTCCGCGCGACGCCCTACGTGCTCGCCGCGACCATGCTCGTCACGGCGCTCGTGGTCCCGGTCCTCGTCGCGCACCCGCCGCTCGCCTTCGCCGGCAACATCATCCTCGTCATGTACCTGTTCATGCTCGGCACGTTCTTCCTGGCGCTGGCGGGCCTCGACGCCGGGAGCGCCTTCGGCGGCATGGGGTCGAGCCGCGAGGTCGCGGTGGCCGCGCTCGCCGAGCCCACGATCATCGTGGCCGTCTTCGCGCTCGCCCTCCGCGCCGAGACGCTGAGCCTCGGGGGCGTCGTGGAGCGCTTCGGGCGCGACCCGCTGCTCGCCGTGAACCCGAGCCATCTGCTGGCCTTCGCCGCGTTCTTCATCGTGATGCTCGCGGAGACGGGCCGCCTGCCCGTGGATAATCCGGCGACGCACCTCGAGCTGACGATGATCCACGAGGCGATGGTGCTCGAGTACTCCGGGCGCTACCTGGCCCTCGTCGAGTGGGCCGGCGCCATGAAGCTCTTCGTCTTCATGACGCTGCTCGCGAACCTCTTCGTCCCGGCGGGCGTGCCGAGCCTCGCCGAGCCCGTCCCGCTGCTGCTCGGCCTGCTCGCCCTCGCCGGCAAGCTGGCGGTCCTGGCGACGGCGCTCGCCGTGGTCGAGACGGCGGTGGCGAAGCTCCGGCTCTTCCGCGTCCCCGAGCTGCTGGCGGGCTCGTTCGCCCTCGCGCTCCTGTCCGTCACCGCGGTGTTCCTGCTCCGATGACGGCCGCCGCCAACCTCCTCACGTTCCTCGGCCTCGTCGTCACGCTGCTCCTCGTCTGGCGGCAGAGCCTGCCCGGCCGGCTCCGCCTCTTCGTCGCCCACTCGGTGCTCCTGGCGCTGCTCGCCGCGACGATCGGCTGGCTCGCGGGCCGGCCCGGGCTCGTCGGGGTCGGCGCCGTGTTCCTGCTGGTCAAGGCGTGGGCGATCCCCCGCGTGCTCTGGCGCATCGCGGCGGGCGCGCCGGTGCGCCTGGTGGCGCCGGGCAAGTCGGCGGGCCTCGCGCTGCTCGCCGCCGGCGCGCTCGTCGTCGCCGCGTACGCGATCATGCTGCCGGTCAGGGCCGCCACCGAGCTGCCGACCGAGGGCGCGATCCCGCTCGCGTTCGCGATGGCGCTGATCGGCCTCTTCCTGTGCGTGACGGGCCGCGACGCGTTCGGCCACATCCTGGGCTTTCTCGTGCTCGAGAACGGCATCTTCGGCTTCGCGATCCTGGCCACCTACGGCCTGCCGGGCATCGTCGAGGCCGGGGTGTTCCTCGACGTGCTCGTGATCGTGCTGATCATGGAGGCGGTCGTCGTCCGCGTGCGCCAGGAGCACGACTCGATCGAGGAAGAGCGCCTGCGGGAGCTGCGCGGATGATCCTGCCCGTCCTGCTCGCCCTCCCGCTGGCCGGCGCCGCGCTGGCGTTTCGCGCCGCCGGGCGGCCCGCCGCCGCGATCAACGGCGCGGCCGCCGCCGGCACGCTCGCCGCGGCGCTGCTGCTCGCGGTGGCGGTGAGCCGGGCGGGCGCCGTGACCGCCTTCGGCGGCCTCCTGCGCGCCGACGCGCTCTCGGCGTGGATGGTCGCGCTCGTCGGGCTCGTCGGCGCCTTCGCCGCCTGGGAGGCCCCGCGCTACGCCGAGCGGGCGGCGCCCGGGCGCCTCTACGGGCTCGTGCAGCTCTTCGTCTTCACCATGCTGCTGGCCGTCACGACCGACGACGTCGGCCTCATGTGGGTCGCCGTCGAGGGCACGACGCTCGCGTCGGTCTTCCTCGTCAACTTCGAGCGCACGCGCGCCTCGCTCGAGGCCTCCTACAAGTACCTGCTCATCTGCTCGGTCGGCATCGCCGTCGCGTTCCTCGGCACCGTGCTCGTGTACTTCGCCGACGTGAACCAGTTCGGCCAGTCCGCGCACGCGCTGCGCTGGACGACGCTGCTGCGCCTGGCGCCGCACCTCCCGCCGCGCGTCGTCGAGCTGGCGTTCGTGTTCCTGGTGGTGGGCTACGGCACCAAGGCCGGCCTGGCCCCCATGCACACGTGGCTCCCCGACGCCCACAGCGAGGCCCCGGCGCCCGTCAGCGCGCTGATGTCGGGCGTGCTCCTCGGCGTCGGCGTCTACGCCGTGCTGCGCTTCAAGCCGGTCGTGGACGCCGCCGCCGGGCCGGAGTTCGCCGGGCGCATCCTCACCGGGCTCGGGCTCCTGTCCATGGCGCTCGCGGCGGCGTTTCTGTGGACGTCGGTGAACTACAAGCGCCTGCTCGCCTACTCGAGCGTGGAGCACATCGGCATCGTCTGCCTCGGCCTCGGCTTCGGGGGCGCGTGGGGCACCGCCGGCGCGCTGCTCCACATCGCCAACCACGCGCTCGCCAAGTCCGCGCTCTTCCTGCTGGCCGGGCGGATCCGCGCGGCGTACGGCTCGGCCGAGATCGGCGCGGTGCGCGGCCTGCTCGGCAGCCTGCCCGGCCCGGGCGGCGCGTTCCTGGCCGCGATGCTCGCGCTGATGGGCCTGCCGCCCTTCGGCCTGTTCGTGAGCGAGGTGATGATCTTCGGCGCGGGCTTCCGCGCCGGACGGTGGCTCGCCGCCATGCTCGGCCTCGCGATCCTCGTGGCCGCCTTCGCCGGGCTCCTGCGCGCCACCAACGCGATGGTGTACGGCGCGGCGGACACGCGCCCGTTCGGCGCCGCCGAGCGGCGCGTCCCCGCGTCCGCCCTCGCCGCGCTCGGCCTCCTCGTCCTCACCGGCCTCGCCTGGCCGCCCGGGCTCGCCGCGGCGCTCGCCCGCGCCGCCGCGATCGTGGCCCCCTGACGTGGCGCCCCTCGAGCTCGCGCGGCTGACCCGGGCGCTCGTCCAGGCGGGCGCCGCGGGCGTCGCGTCGCGCGCCGCCGGGCTGGTCGAGGGCCGCCTGCCGGCGTGGGAAATTCCGGCGCTCGCCGACCGCCTGCGCCTGCTCGGCGCCGAGTGCCAGTTCCTCGCCGCCGCCGACACGCGCGCGCGCGCCGGCGACTTCACGCTCGCCTACGTCTTCGCGCCGCCGACGCTCCGGCCGGCGGCGACCGTCCTCGTCTCGCTCGCGCCCGGCGCCGCGCGCTTCCCCTCGCTCGCGACGCGCTCGTTCGCGGCGAGCCGCTTCGAGCGCGAGATCCACGACCTCGTCGGCCTCGTGCCGACCGGCCATCCCGAGCTCCACCGCCTCGCGCTCCACCAGTTCTGGCCTGAGGGCTATCACCCGCTCCGCCGCGACGTCGCGGCGCGGACCGACTTTGTGGACGAGGGCCAGCCCTTCCCGTTCCGCCACGTCGAGGGCGAGGGGCTCTTCGAGATCACCGTCGGCCCCGTCCACGCCGGCATCATCGAGCCCGGCCACTTCCGCTTCAGCGTCGAGGGCGAGACGATCGTCAATCTGGAGACGCGCCTCGGCTTCGTCCACAAGGGCACCGAGAAGCTCTTCGAGACGCTGCCGTTCGAGCGCACGGTGGAGCTGGCCGAGCGCGTCTCCGGCGACACCAGCTTCGGCCACGCCCTCGCCTACTGCCAGGCGCTCGAGGCCCTGACCGCCTGCGAGCCGCCGCCGCGCGCCCGGTGGCTCCGCGTCCTGCTCCTCGAGCTGGAGCGGCTCTACAACCACGTGGCCGACGTCGGCATGATCGTCAACGACACCGGCTACGCCTTCGGCCACGCCCACTGCTTCCGGATCCGCGAGGAGCTCCTGCGGCTCGACGCGCGTGTGTGCGGCCACCGCCTCCTGCGCGGCGCCGTCGTCCCGGGCGGCGTGACCGGGCCGGTCGAGCGCGCGAATCTCGCCGAGGTCGCGGCGACGGTCGAGCGGCTGGTCTCCGAGTTCGCCGAGGTCGCGCGCCTCTGCCTCGACAACACGATGGTGCTGGAGCGCCTGCAGGGCACGGGCCGCCTCACGTCGCGCACGGCGAAGGAGATGCAGGTCGTCGGCCTCGTCGCCCGCGCCAGCGGCATCGACGCCGATCTGCGCCGCGACGCGCCGTTCGCCGCCTACGGCGAGCTCGGCGTGCGCCCGGCCGTCTACGCCACGGGCGACGTGTGGGCGCGCACCATGGTGCGCGTGGACGAGGCGCGCGAGTCGGCGCGGCTGATCCGCGCCGTCGCCGGGCGCGCCGCCGACGGGCCGGCCCGCGTCGAGCTGCCGCCGCTCCCGGCCGGCGGGCACGCGTTCGGCCTGGTCGAGGCCTGGCGCGGGCCCGTCTGGTACTGGGTGCTCGCCGACGGCCCGGCGACCCTCGCGCGCGTCAAGGTGGTGGATCCCTCGTTCCGCAACTGGCCCGCGCTCGAATACGCCGTGCTGAAGAACATCGTCCCCGACTTCCCGCTCTGCAACAAGAGCTTCAACCT
>JACPCH010000218.1 GCA_016179875.1 Candidatus Rokuibacteriota bacterium
CCGGCGGATCGCCTCGCCGCCGTCGTAGGAGACGCCCAGGAGGATCAGGCACTCGGCGAAGCCCATCACGCCGAGGCCGATCTTGCGGTTGCCCCGGGTCGCCGCGGCGATGGCGGGCAGGGGCTCGCGGTTGATCTCGATCACGTCGTCGAGGAAGCGCACGCCGACGTGGACGGCGTGGCGCAGGCGGTCCCAGTCCACGTCCGGGCCGCCGGGCGTCGCGCGCACCATGTGGGCGAGGTTGATCGAGCCGAGCACGCAGCTCTCCCACGGCAGGAGCGGCACCTCGCCGCAGGGGTTCGTGGCCTCGATCTCGCCGAGGGCCGGCGTCGGGTTGGCCCGATTGATGGCGTCGAGGTAGAGGAGCCCGGGGTCGCCGGTCCGCCACGCGGCGGCCACGATGCGGTCGAACACCTCGCGCGCGGGAATCGTCCGCACCACCGTGCCGCGTCCCGGATGGACGAGGCCGTAGCGCGCGCCCGACTCGACGGCCTCCATGAAGCGGTCGGTGACGTCCCGGATGGACGAGGCCGTAGCGCGCGCCCGACTCGACGGCCTCCATGAAGCGGTCGGTGACGCCGACCGAGAGGTTGAAGTTCTCGAGGCCGCCGCCGAGCTTCGCGTCCACGAACTCGAGGATGTCGGGATGGTCCACCCGCAGCACGCCCATGTTGGCGCCGCGGCGCCGGCCGCCCTGCTTGATGTTCTGCGTCGCGCAGTCGAAGATCCGCATGAACGACACCGGGCCCGACGCCTCGCCGCCGGTGGCGGCGACCACGTCGCCGCGGGGCCGGAGGCGCGAGAAGGAGAATCCGGTGCCGCCGCCCGCGCGCTGCAGGAGCGCCATCGCCCCGAGGGCGCCGAAGATCGACTCCATCGTGTCCTCGACGGGGAGCACGAAGCACGCGCTGAGCTGGCCGAGCCCCGTGCCCGCGCTCATGAGCGTCGGCGAGTTCGGCAGGAAGTCGAGCGAGGCCAGCAGGCTGTGGAAGACCTGCTGCCACTGGTCGGCCTCCCACGCCGAGCCCCCGACGAGCTCCGCCTGGGCGACCGCCCGCGCCACCCGCTGGAAAAGCTCGTCGGGCGTCTCGATCACTCTGCGCCCGGCGTCCCGGCGCAGGTAGCGGGCCTCGAGGACCCTGAGGGCGTTCGGCGACAATGTGATCACCGCTTCCCGAGATGCAGTCCACCTGCCAGAGCCGAAGCATCCGCCGCGAAAGGGTTCTTCGGCGCGCCGGGGCTCCGGAGTGTCGCGGGCCTGCCCCACGTGAGGCACCACGACCCCGGCGCGGTCGGCGGAGATGCTGGCGATCCCGGCACTTGCGCGTTGGCGACGCGTTTGCAGCGGGAGGACGCATGAGAGCGAAAAAAGGTCGGGCCACGCGAAAGACGGCGCCGCTTCGGGCGCCGCGGTCCGCGAAGGCGGGACGGCCGCCGCAGACGGTCGTCTCCTCGAAGCAGGTGCGCCGCCGCCAGAAGACGGCGCACGGCACGCTCAAGAAGGGCGGCATGCTGCTGGAGGCGGAGCGGCCGCCGCGCACCGTGTGGGGCGCGGAGTCGCCCAAGGTCAAGAAGCGGTAGCGCGGTTCTCCACGCAGCCCTCGCCCGAGGTCCGCGCGATCTCGGCGCGCACGAGGTCGCGCAGGCGCACCATCTCGCGCCACTCGCGACCCGCCGGGACGAGCGGCGCGCCGACCGTGACCGTGATCGGCCCCGGCCGCGGGATCCGGGCGTAGGCGGGCAGGATCCGCCGCGTCCCCCGGATCGTCACGGGGATCACCGGGCACCCGGCCTCGACGGCGGCCTTGAAGGCGCCGAGCCTGAACGGCAGCAGGCCGGGCGCTCGCAGGAACGTCCCCTCCGGGAAGAAGAGGAGCGAGGCGCCGCCGGTGAGCGCGCGGGTGACGCGCTCGGCGTCGGCGATGCCCCGGGCGACGTCGAAGCGCTCGACGGTCAGGTAGCCGACCTTCCGGATGATCGTGCCGATCAGCGGCGTCGTCAGCAGCTCGCGCTTCGCGACGAAGCGGAAGTCGGCGGGGAGCGCGGCGAGGAGCACGGGCGTGTCGAGGTAGCTCGAGTGGTTCGCGGCGAAGACGGCCGCGCCGCGCGCCGGAAGGTGCTCGAGCCCCTCGACGCGGAGCCGGCAGCCGGCGAGGGCCAGCACGGCCCGGCACCAGCGGCGCACGATGCGGTCCGTCGCGCGGCCGTCCGGCGCCAGCAGCACGAGGATCCATAAGATCGGGCCCGCGACGGTGAGGAACCCGGCGACCCACGCCCCGTAGGCCAGCGCGGTCGCGCGGTCCGGCAGGCGCCGGAGCTCCGCGACGACGTCACGGACGAGGAGCCGCGCCCACTGCCGCCGCGCCGAGCGCCGGCGCTCGAGCCGTCCCGCGAGGTAGGCCTCGCGCGTCGCGCTCCGGCGGACCTTGCCGCTCGGCGTCTTGAGCACCGTGCCCGGGCCGCAGACGACGATCGTATCCGGCGGGACCCCGAGCGCGGTGACCACGCGCTCCAGCACGCGCGCCCGGAGCCCCTCGCGGGCGGCGGGCGAGGCCTCGCGGCTCTCGGCCACGACGACGAGCCGCTCGGTGCCGATGGCGGGATCGGCGACGCCGAACGCCGCGACGCATCCCTTGCGGATGCCGGGGACGTCGCCGACCAGCTCCTCGAGTTCTTGAGGATACAGGTTCCGGCCCGCCTTGATGATGAGGTCCTTCCGCCGCCCGGTGACGAAGAGGTCGCCCTCGGCCCAGTACCCGAGATCGCCCGAGTCGCACCAGCCGTCGCGGAAGGCCGCGCGCGTCGCCGCCGGATTCCTGAAGTAGCCGCGCGTGACCGACGGCCCGCGGAACTCGATCCCGCCCTCGACGCGCTCGGCCACGGGCCGGCCGGCGGTGTCCACCACCCGCACCGCGTGGCCCGGGAGCGGGCGGCCGCACGACACGACGCGGCCGTCCACGCGCGGCCGCCGGCCGATCGGGGAGACGGTCAGGCCCACGGAGGCCTCGGCGAGGCCGTACGTCGGGCACATCGCCTCGGGGCGGAACCCGTAGGGCGCGAACCGGCGCGTGAAGCGCTCGATCGTCTCGGCGCTGACCGGCTCCGACCCGTTGAGGGCCAGGCGCCAGGCGCCGAGGTCGAGCCCCACCAGCTCGTCGTCGCCGATCTTCCGGACGCAGAGATCGAAGGCGAAGTTCGGCGCCGGCGACAGGGTCGCGCGATGGGCGTGGAGCGCCCAGAGCCAGCGCGCCGGGCGGGCGAGGAACGCGAGCGGCGACATGATGGCGATCGGGATGCCGAAGTAGAGGGCGCCGAGCCAGGCGCCGATCAGCCCCATGTCGTGATAGAGGGGCAGCCAGCTCACGGCCACGTCGTCGGGCCCGATGTCGATCGCCTCGCCGATCGCGCGGATGTTCGCCAGGAGATTCGCGTGGGAGAGGAGCACGCCCTTCGGGTCGCCCGTGCTGCCCGACGTGTACTGGATCAGCGCGGGGGCGGTCGCCGCCAGGCGCGGCGCGGGCCGGCGCGTCGCGGGCCGCGCGAGCCGGTCCGCCGGGATGACCTCGGCGAGCGCGGGGGCGTGCCGCCTGAGGAAGGCGGCGACGCGCTCGGCCTGGGCGAACGTGACCAGCACGCGCGCCTGCGAGTTGCCCAGGATGCCGAGCTGGCGGCGCACGTACTCCTCGATGCGGTCGGCGCGGAAGGGCGGGTACAGCGGGACGGGGATCGCGCCCGCGAGCAGCGTGCCGAAGAAGACGGCCAGGAACGGCTCCTCGGTCCGGAGCATGAGGGCGACCGTGTCGCCCGCCCCGATCTTGCGCTCGCGCAGCCCGTCGGCCACCGCGAGGGCGCGGGCCCAGAGCGCCCCGTAGCTGATCGCCCGTTCGGTCCCGTCCTCCGCCCTGAGGAAGACGTGCGTCCGCCCGGGATCGCGCTCGGCGTGCCACCGGAGGACTTCCACGAGCGTCGCGGCGGCGACGGGCGCGGCGATGCCCGGGGTGAGCGGGGCCCTCGGCGCCGGCGGGCGCTCGGGGGCGGCGGGCCGGGCGGCGGCGAGCGCCCGCGCCAGATCGCGCGGACGCTCCGCCGCCATCATCGCCTCGTCGGCCAGGCGCACGCCGAACGCCTGCTCGAGGCGCAACAGGAGCTCGACGCGCTCGAGACTGCCGATGCCGAGGTCGCGCTCGAGGGACTGGTCGAGGGTGACGGCGGCGGGCGCGCTCGCGCCGTGGAGCTCCGTCACCAGCTCGGCGACGACCTCGAGGACTCCGGCCTCGACCGGCTCCTCAGACGGCGCCGTACTGAGTGAGGAGCTGGACCCTGACGAGAATCTGGTTGTCGACACGCCGGCATCCCGGGATGGCGCGCGCCATCGTCTCGAGCGCCGAGCGCTCGGCCTCGCTGTCCACCATGCCCCAGAGCACGAGGCCGCCCTCGCGCGCCTCGATGACGATCCCGCGGCTCGACGTCCAGGGCTCCCGGTCCATCCGCGCCTTCATCTCCTCGACCCGCTGGGCGTCGCTCAGCGCCTCCGCCGCGTCCGGCGCTCCCATCGCCAGCGCCTTCACGAGATCGCCGCGGCTCACGATCCCGACGAGCCGGCCCTCGTCGAGGACGGGGAGCCGGCGGACCCGGTGCCGGTCGAGCAGCGCGGCCGCCGCGCCGATCGAGGCGCTCGGCCTCACGGAGATCACCGGCCGGGTCATCACCTCGGCGACGGTCGTGCCCATCGCCTTCTGGTAGTCGCGGGCGAGCTGCTCGCCGTCGCTGAGGAAGAGCGCCCACCACGGCGGCCGCGGCCGCGCCTTCTGGCGCACGATCAGATCGCCCTCGCTCAGGATGCCCACGACCGCGCCCTGATCGTCCACGACGGGCACGCCGCTGATGCCGTGGTCCACGAGGAGCCGCGCGACGGCATGGATGGAGGAGCCGCGCGACGGCATGGATGGTGGTGTCGGGCGCGACCGCGATCACGTCCCTCGTCATGATCTCCTCGACCGTGTGCATCGCACGCCTCCTCCAGGGCATCGGATTGAACGACCCTCGGAGATTCCCGACGCAATTGCGATGCCGGCCGCCGGCGCGCCGAAAGGCGAGCGAAATCACCGGGTAGCGCGTGACCCGGCGAGGACAGGGACGCCCCAGGTGGGACACCGCCACCCCACTCCGGCGCCCGCCATCCCCGCCCTGGGCCCTAGCTCGTGGATTTTCCTGCGCTCCCGCGCGTCCGGCGATGGCACCCGATTTGCCCGCTCGAGTCGTTGCCCATGTCGCGGGAACTCGCGCTCACACCGCTCCTGGCCGGCGATCCCGTCCGCCTCGACGCCGTGGTGTCCTCGCCCGAGGCGCTCCTCGACGCCGCCGGCCTCGCCGGGCTCGCCCGGCCCGGGACGCTGCCCCTCGCGCCGGGTCTCGCGCTGATCCACGCGCTCACCGGTGGGACGGCCGCGCTCGCGGTCCGCTGGATCCGCCTCGCCCGCCCGTCCCCACTGGCCCTGGGCGGCCAACCGGTCGCGGCCGCGGTCGTCCTGACCTCCCCGCTCGCCGAGGGCGGCCGCGCGCTCCGCCTCGTGTCGCGCCTGCGCGCCGGACTTCGCGACGCGGCGCTCGTCGAGCGCGCGCTCGCGGCGGCGAGCCGCGATGAGCTGGTGCGCGCGCTGGCGCCGCTCGACGCAGACGCCGGCGAGAGCCCGCTCGCGCCCGACGACCTGTTCGCGCTCCTGGGGTCCGGCGCCGCGGGGCTCGAGCGCGGCGAGGCGCAGCGCCGGCTCGCGGCCTGCGGGCCGAACCGTCTCGAGCGCGTGCGCCGGCGGCCGCTCGCCCTGCGCTTCCTCGAGCAGCTCGTGAGCTTCTTCGCGGCGCTGCTGTGGGCGGGCGGCGCGCTCGCGTTCCTCGCGGGCATGCGCGAGCTCGGCTGGGCGATCTTCGCCGTCATCCTGATCAACGGCGTCTTCAGCTTCTTCCAGGAGTACCGGGCCGAGCGGGCGATCGAGGCGCTCCAGCAGCTCCTGCCCCACGAGATCACCGCGCTGCGCGGCGGCGCGGCGTGGCGCGTGCCGGCGGCCGACCTGGTCCCGGGCGACGTCGTGAGCCTCGAGGAGGGCGACCAGGTGCCGGCCGACGCCCAGCTGATCGCCGCCGAGGGCCTGCGCGTGGACCAGAGCGCGCTCACCGGCGAGTCCCATGCGGTGTGGAAGCTGCCGGTGACGGCCAACGCGCGCGAGCACGTGCCCCGCCTCGAGCGCCACGAGCTGGTGTTCGCCGGGACCGGCGTCGTCGCCGGGAGCGCGACGTGCGTCGTCACGGCGACCGCGATGGCGACGGAGATCGGCGACGTCGCGCGACTCACCCAGACCGTCCCGGAGGAGCCGAGCCCCTTGCAGCGCGAGATGGGGCGGGTGACCCGGATCGTCACGGTCCTCGCCGTCTCGTTCGGGGCCGGCTTCTTCCTGCTCGGCGTGGCGACGGGGGTCCTGTCGCTGGCCGACGGGTTCGTCTTCGCGCTCGGCGTCGTCGTGGCCAACGTCCCCGAGGGGCTCTTGCCGACGCTGACGCTCGCCCTGGCCCTGGCGGTGCAGCGCATGGCCCGCGCCGGGAGCCTCATCAAGCGCCTGTCGGCCGTCGAGGCGCTCGGCGCGACGACGGTGATCTGCACGGACAAGACCGGCACGCTCACCGAGGGCCGCATGGCGATGCGGGCGCTCTGGGTCGGGGGCGGCGTGCGCGGCGCCGAGGCGCTCGCGCCCGACGCGCCCGACGACGTCCGGGAGCTGCTCGCGGCGGCGGTGCTGGCCTCGCAGGCGACGCTCGAGCACGGCGACCCGACCGAGGTCGCGCTCGTGGTCGCCGCCCACGCGGCGGGGATCGAGGCCGCCGCGCTCCGAGGCGTCCACGAGCTGCGCGCCGCCCATCCGTTCGACTCGTTCCGCAAGCGGATGACGCTCCTGCGCGGCGCGGCGGGCGGGACGGTCGCCTACGTCAAGGGCGCGCCGAAGGAGACGCTGGCCCTCTGCGACACGGCCCGCTGGGGCGGGACGACCGTCGCCCTGACCGAGGAGCTGCGGCGCGCCCTGCTCGCCGGCCACGACCGGCTCGCGGCCGACGGCCTGCGCCTGCTCGCCGTCGCGTCCCGGCGCGTGCCGGCGGCGCTCGCTGGCGCCGGCGCGGAGGCGATCGAGCGCGAGCTGACGCTGCTCGGCCTGGTCGCGCTCTGGGACCCCCCGCGTCCCGAGGTGGCCGGGGCGGTGGCGCTCTGCCGGCGCGCCGGCATCCGCGTGGTCATCGTCACCGGCGACTACGGCCTCACCGCGGCGGCCATCGCGCGGCGCATCGGCCTGCCCGTCGAGAAGGTGGTGACCGGCGACGAGGTCTCCCGGATGGCGCCCGACGCGCTGCGCGCGCTCTGCCGCGAGCCCGGCCTGCTCTTCGCGCGGACCTCGCCGGCCCACAAGCTCGCGATCGTCGGCGCGCTCCGGGCCCTCGGCGAGGTGGTGGCGGTCACCGGCGACGGCGTGAACGACGCGCCCGCGCTCAAGGCCGCCACCGTCGGCGTGGCCATGGGGCGGCGGGGCACGGAGGTGGCCAAGGAGGCCGCCGAGATGGTGATCACCGACGACAACTTCGCCTCGATCGTGACCGCGGTGCGCCAGGGCCGGGCGATCTACGCGAACATGGGCAAGTTCGTCACCTACATCTTCGCCTCGAACGTGCCGGAGCTGGTCCCGTTCCTCGCGTTCGTCCTCCTCGGCATCCCGCTGCCGCTCACCGTCATGCAGATCCTCGCGGTGGACCTCGGGACCGACCTCCTCCCGGCGCTGGCGCTCGGCGCCGAGCCGCCCGAGCCGGACGTGATGGACCGCCCGCCGCGCGCGCGCGACGAGCGCCTGCTCGGCGCGGCGCGCCTGGCGCGCGCCTACGGGTTCCTCGGCGTCGTCGAGGCGGCCCTGTCGCTCGCCGCGTTCTTCTGGACCTACCGGGTGGCGGGCTGGCGGCCGGGGCGGCCGATGGATGCGGCGGGCCCGCTCTACCGGCGCGCGACGACGATGACGCTCGCCGGGATCGTCGCCGCGCAGGTCGGCAACGCCTTCGCCTGCCGCACCGACCGCGAGTCGGTCTTCCGCGTGGGCCTCGCCGCGAACCGGCTCGTGCTCGTCGGCATCGCCGCCGAGGTTGCGGTCCTCGGCGCGCTGATCCTGCTCCCGCCGCTCGCGTGGGTCTTCGGGCTCGCCCCGCTCGCCTTCGCCGAGTGGTGGATCCTGCTCCTGTTCCCGCCGGCCGTGCTCCTGCTCGAGGAGGCGCGCAAGGGAGTGGCGCGGTGGGCGACGCGCCCCTGACGCTCGACGGCTCGCACGGCGAGGGGGGCGGCCAGCTCGTGCGCGCGGCGCTGGCGCTCGCGGTGACGCTGCGCCGTGAGGTGACGCTGACGTCCATGCGCGCGCGGCGCCCCAAGCCGGGGCTCCGACCGCAGCACCTGACCGTCGTGCGCGCGCTCGCCGCGATCAGCGAGGCCGAGGTGCGCGGTGACACCCTCGGCTCCACGGAGCTGGCGTTCGCGCCGCGGGCGCTTCGCGGCGGCGAGCACCGCTTCGACGTGGGCGCGGAGACGCCGAGCGCCGGCGCCGTGTCCCTTCTCGCCGAGGCGCTGGTGCTTCCGCTGGCGCTCGCGGACGCGCCCTCCCGGCTCACGCTCGTCGGCGGCACGCACGTGCCGTGGAGCCCGCCGGTCCACTACCTGACCGCCGTCGTCTTTCCCGTGCTCCGCGAGCTGGGGCTCGGGGTCTCGCTCGACCTCCGGCGCTGGGGCTGGTATCCGGCGGGCGGCGGAGAGATCGAGGTGAGGGTCGTCCCCGCTCGCCAGCTCGGCGGGTTCGTGCCCGGCGCGCCGCCCGCGCGCCCCCGCATCACGGGGCTCTCGGCGGTGTCGCGCCTGCCGCGCTCGATCGCCGAGCGCCAGCGCCGGCGCGTCGAGGAGCGGCTGGCGGCCGCGGGCCTCGACGCCACGATCGCGCTCGAGGAGGACGCGCACGCCCTCGGCCCCGGGACGCTCGTGTTCCTCGCGCTCGAAGGCCGCGCGGGGTTCTCGGCCCTCGGCCGGCGCGGCCGGCCCGCCGAGCGCGTCGCCGACGAGGCGGTGGACCAGCTGCTCGCCTACCTGGCGAGCGGCGCGGCGGTGGACGATCACCTCGCCGACCAGCTCCTGCCGTTCCTGGCGGTCGCCCGCGCGGCGTCCGCGTTCACCTGTCCGACGCGCTCGCGCCACCTCGAAACCGTCGCGTGGGTCGTGCGCCAGTTCCTGCCGGTGGGGCTCGAGCTCTCCGGCGAGCGGCCCGCGCGCGTCGCCGTCACCCCCGAACCCCCCGCGTCCAGGGAAGGAGTCGTGCCATGAGACGATTTCGCCGAATCCTCCACGCCACCGATTTCTCGACGGCGTCGGCCCCGGCCTTCGCGGAGGCCCTGGCGCTGGCCCGGCAGGAGCGCGCGGAGCTCCGCCTGGTCCACGTCATGACGCCGCCCGCGCTGTTCCTCGAGGACAGCTACCTCTCCGCCCGGACCTTCCGGGAGATGCAGTCGCAGGCCCGGCGCGCCGTGGAGGACCGGCTGGCGCGCCTGCGCGCCCGGGCGAGGCGGGCCGGCGTCCGCGCCGGCGCGGACGTGCGGGAGGGATTGCCGGCCGACGAGATCATCCGCGCGGCCCGGCGCCGGCGCGCCGACCTGATCGTGGTCGGCACGCACGGCCGGAGCGGGTTCGCGCGCGCCGTGCTCGGCAGCGTGGCCGCGCGCGTCGTCACGCTCGCCCGGTGTCCCGTGCTGACCGTCCGCGGCCGGTAGAGGAGGCGCGTCATGGCCAACGGCATCTTCAGCGTTCCCGTCCCGCGCAACGAGCCGGTGCTCGCCTACGTGCCGGGCAGCCCCGAGCGCGCCGCGCTCCGCGCGCAGCTCCAGAAGATGGCGGGCGAGGTGATCGAGATCGCGCCGCGGATCGGCGGCGCCAGGGTCGCGACGGGCCGGACCGCCGAGGCGGTGATGCCCCACGACCGCCGTCACGTCCTCGCCGTGTGGCACAGGGCGGGGGCGCCCGAGGTCGCGCGCGCCATCGACGCCGCCCTCACGGCGCACCGCGCGTGGTCGCGCATGGACTGGCCGGACCGGGCGGCCGTCTTCCTCAGGGCCGCCGATCTCCTGGCCGGGCCGTACCGCATGCGGCTGAACGCGGCGACCATGCTCGGCCAGTCCAAGACGGCGCACCAGGCCGAGATCGACGCGGCGTGCGAGCTGGTCGACTTCTGGCGCTTCAACGTCGCGTACGCCGAGGAGATCCACCGCCAGCAGCCGCAGTCGCCGCCGGGGGCCTGGAACCGGCTCGAGCACCGGCCCCTCGAGGGGTTCGTGCTCGCGGTGACGCCGTTCAACTTCACGTCGATCGCCGGCAACCTGCCGACGGCGCCCGCGCTGATGGGCAACACCGTGGTGTGGAAGCCGGCCTCGTCGGCGGTCCTCGCGGCGCACGTCATCATGGACGTGCTCGAGGCGGCCGGGCTCCCGCCGGGCGTCGTCAACATGGTGCCGGGCGCGGGGGCCGAGGTCGGCGCGCCCGCGCTCGCCTCGCCCCACCTCGCGGGCATCCACTTCACCGGCTCGACGGCGACCTTCCAGGGCCTGTGGGAGGCCGTCGGGCGGAACATCCGCGGCTACCGGGGGTATCCGCGGATCGTCGGCGAGACCGGCGGCAAGGACTTCGTCCTGGCCCATCCGTCCGCCGACCCCGCCGCCGTCGCGACGGCCCTCACCCGCGGCGCCTTCGAGTACCAGGGGCAGAAGTGCTCGGCGGCGTCGCGGGCGTTCATCCCCGCGTCGCTCTGGCCCGAGGTGCGGGCGCGGCTCCTCGCCGACCTCGCGCAGATCCGCGTCGGCGACGTCACCGACTTCACGAACTTCATGGGCGCGGTGATCGACGCGAACGCCTTCCAGACGATCAAGGGCGCCATCGACCTCGCGCGCCGGTCGCCGGACGCCGAGATCCTCGCCGGCGGCGGGTGCGACGACGGCACGGGCTGGTTCGTCGAGCCGACCGTCGTGCTCGCCCGGCGGCCGGACCTCCCGCTGCTGCGCGACGAGATCTTCGGCCCGGTGCTGACGGTGTACGTCTACGCCGACCACGACCTCGACGAGGCGGTGGCGCTCGCCGACCGCGGCTCGCCCTACGCGCTCACCGGCGCGGTCTTCGCCCGCGACCGGGAGGCGATCGCGCGCCTCACGGAGGCCCTGACCCACGCGGCGGGCAACTTCTACGTCAACGACAAGCCGACGGGCGCGGTCGTGGGCCAGCAGCCGTTCGGCGGCGCGCGCGCGTCCGGCACCAACGACAAGGCCGGCAGCCCCCTGAACCTCCTGCGCTGGGTGAGCCCGCGCGCGATCAAGGAGACGTTCGTGCCGCCGACGGACTTCCGCTATCCGTTCATGGCGCCGGGGGATTGACGCCGCCCCCGGCTGGTGTTAGATGTCTAGACATTCTGACAGCGGGAGGTTCCTGGTAGTGAACTACCGGTCAGGCATTCCGCGCTACCTGCAGATCGCCGACGCCATCCGTCACGACCTCCGGGGTGAAGGCGAGCGCATCCCGTCCGAGCACGCGCTCTGCGACAAGTTCACGGTGAGCCGCCCCACCATCCGCCAGGCGCTCGACGTCCTGGTGCAGGAGGGGCTGCTGTACCGCCACGCCGGGCGCGGCACGTTCTCGACGCCCGCCGCCGGCGGCGACCGGAAGCTGCGCGTCATCGGCTCGGTCGGCGACATGATGGCGCTCGGCGACGAGACGTGGTTCAAGCTCGCGTCGCGCGAGGTCGTGACCCTGTCCGCGAACATCGCCCAGGCGCTGAAGCTTCCTCCGCGCTCCTCCGCCTACCGCATCGTCGGCGTGCGCCTCGGCGAGAGCGGGCCGTTCCAGCACGTGACGGCGTTCGTGCCGCTGACCATCGGCACCGCGCTCTCGGACGAGGACCTCTCCAAGACCTCGCTCATCGGCGCCATCGAGCGGCTCACCGGCGTCCAGATCAAGCTGATGGAGCAGGTGGTGGACGCGGCGCTCGCGCCGCGGCACGTCGCCGAGCTGCTCGAGATCCGGCCGCGCTCGCCGCTGCTCCTGTTCGAGCGCACGTACTTCGCGGCGAGCGGCGAGCCGGTCGAGCACGCGGTCACCTACCAGATCGGGCGCCGCTACCCGTACCGCATCGTCCTCTCCCGGGCCGACCGCCGGAGCTGAGTCCTTGGGGTACCGCATCGGCTTCGACGTCGGGGGCACGTTCACGGACTTCGTGCTCCAGGCGCCGTCGGGCGAGCTGGCCACCGCCAAGCGGCTCACCACGTACCCGGACCCGTCGGAGGCGTGCCTGGCCGGGCTCGACGCGCTGATCGCGGCGAGCGGCGTGCCGTGGGCCGAGGTGGCCCAGGCCGTCCACGGCACCACGCTCGGCTCGAACACCGTGATCGAGCGCAAGGCGACGGGCGTCGGGCTCCTCACCACGCGCGGCTTCCGTGACGTCCTCGTCATCGGCCGCGAGAAGCGCTACCAGGTGTACGACCTCCAGATCGAGAAGCCCGCGCCGCTCGTCCCGCGGCGGCTCATCGGCGAGGTGACCGAGCGGATCCTCAGTGACGGCTCCGTCCGCACGCCCCTCGACGAGGCCGACGCGCGCCGCGCGATCCGCGCGCTGGCCGCCCGCGGCGTCACGACGCTCGCGGTCTGCCTGCTGCACGCCTACCTGAACCCGGCCCACGAGCGGCGATTGGCCGCCATCGCGGCGGACGAGGCCCCCCACGTCACGGTGACGCTCTCGCACGAGGTCTCGCCGACGTTCCGCGAGTACGAGCGGACGTCCACCACGGTCGTCAACGCCTACGTGATGACGGCGATCCGCGAGTACCTGCGCGGCCTCGCCGCCGCCATGACGGCGCGCGGCTACCGCGGCCGGCTCTTCGTCATGCAGTCCTCGGGCGGGATCGCGACGGCCGAGGCGATGCAGCGCTATCCGGTGCGCATGATCGAGTCCGGCCCCGCGGCCGGCGCCCTCATGGCGGCCGTCTACGGCGAGCTCACCGGCCACCGCGACCTGATCGCGTTCGACATGGGCGGGACCACCGCGAAGCTCGCGCTCATCGAGCAGGGCCGGCCCCACACGACGACCGCGTTCGAGCTGCACCGGGTGAACAACGCCCCGGGCAGCGGGCTGCCGATGAACATCCAGGCGATCGACCTCGTCGAGATCGGCGCCGGCGGCGGCTCGATCGCCCGGGCGGCCCTCGGCGTGATCGCCGTCGGGCCGGAGAGCGCCTCGTCCGTGCCCGGGCCCGTCTGTTACGGGCGGGGCGGGACGGAGCCCACGGTGACCGACGCGAACCTCGTCCTCGGCTACCTCAACCCCGACTACTTCGCGGGGGGCTCCATGACGCTCGACGCGGCGGCGGCGGCGCGCGCGATCGGGGACACGCTCGCGCGCCCGCTCGGCCTCTCGCTCCAGGACGCCGCCTGGGGCATCCACGCCATCGTCAACACCAACATGGAGCTGGCGACGCGCGTGGTGTCCATCGAGCGGGGCCGTGACCCGCGTGACCTCACGTTCGTCGCGTTCGGCGGCTCCGGGCCCGTGC
Organism: Candidatus Rokuibacteriota bacterium; assembly: GCA_016179875.1. Classification (GTDB taxonomy): domain Bacteria; phylum Methylomirabilota; class Methylomirabilia; order Rokubacteriales; family CSP1-6; genus GWA2-73-35. The sequence goes on from JACPCH010000218.1 coordinate 13,645, forward strand.
ACGGCTGCCGGCTCGCCCAGGCCCTCGGCATCCCGCGCGCGATCCTGCCCGCGTCGGCGGGCGTGACGGCGGCGATCGGGCTCCTGGCCGCCGAGGTGAGGTTCGACGTCGCCCGGACGTACGTGCGCCGTCTCGACGTCGTGGACGCCGGTCAGCTCGACGCGATGTACGCCGAGATGGCGGCGCAGGCGCTGGAGGTCGTCCGGGAGTCGGCCGTGGCGGGCGCGGTGACGGTGCTGCGCGCGGCCGACGCGCGCTACGTCGGCCAGGGCTACGAGCTGACCGTGCCGGTGCCGTCCGGCGCCCTCGACGCGGCGGCGCTCCGGAAGGTCCGCGCCGCGTTCGACGAGGTCTACGCCGCCCGCTACGGCTACGCGAATCCGCACGAGCCGGTGGAGATCGTCACCTGGAAGCTGTCCGCGATCGGCGGCTCGCCGCGGATCGCGCTGGCCAAGGCCGCCGGCGCGGCGGGGGGGAGCGGCCTCAAGGGGCGGCGGCGGGCCTGGTTCCCCGAGGCGCGCGGCTTCGCCGACACGCCCGTGTACGACCGCTACGCGCTCGCCGCCGGCGCGCGGCTCGAGGGCCCGGCGATCGTCGAGGAGCGCGAGTCCACGACCGTGCTCCCGCCGGGCGCCGTCGCGACGGTGGACGACTACGCGAACCTCATCGTGGAGGTGCGGCCGCCGTGAGCCGCGTCGATCCGATCACGCTCGGCGTCGTCTGGGGCGCGCTCCAGTCGATCGCGGTCGAGATCGGCACGACCGTGCACAAGACCGCGTACTCCGAGCAGGCGCGCGAGGGCCAGGACTTCTCCGTCGCCGTCTTCGACCCGCAGGGACGCATGGTGGCCCAGGGGCCGTACTCGCCGGGGCACATGGGCGCGATGTCGTTCGCGGTGAAGAACGCGCTCGCCGCCCATCCCGTCGCGACGCTCAAGCCGGGCGACGCCATTCTCCTCAACGACCCGCTCCTCGGCTCGGGCCACCTGCCCGATTTCTTCATCACGCAGCCCGCGTTCCACGAGGGCGCGCTGGTCGGCTTCGCGGTGAACATCCTGCACCACACCGACGTCGGCGGCCAGCGCCCGGGCAGCCAGGGCGTCGAGGGCATCTTCGACTACTTCCAGGAGGGCCTGCGGATCCCGCCGACGAAGGTCTGGAAGGAGTACCAGGAGCAGGAGGGCATCGTCGGGATCATCGCCGCCAACACCCGCACGCCGGAGAAGGTGCTGGGCGACCTGCGCGCCCAGCGGAGCGCGCTGCGGGTGGGCGAGCTCAGGCTCCAGGAGCTGGCGGCCCGCTACGGGCGCGAGACGCTCTTCGCCGCGATGGACGAGATCCTGGCCCGCACCGAGGCGAACCTGCGCGCGGCGATCCGCCGGGTGCCCGACGGGGTGTACACGTTCGAGGACTTCATGGACGACTGGGGCCCCGGCACCGACCCGCTGAGGGTCGCGGTCACGGTGACGGTCGCCGGCGACGCGATGACGATCGACTACGAGGGCTCGAGCCCCCAGACCGCGTCGGGGATGAACTCCTACATCAACTACACGCGCTCGTACTCGTACGCCGCGGTGAAGTGCCTGACCGACCCGTTCGGCCCGATGAACGAGGGCGCGCTCCGGCCGGTGACGGTGAAGGCGCCGGAGGGCTCGTTCCTCAACCCCCGGCCGCCGGCCGGGGGCGGGCCGCGCGCGATCATCTGCTATCGCACGTTCGAGTCGGTGCTGGGCGCCCTCGCCCCGGCGCTCCCCGAGCGGGTCACGGCGGCGGCGTCCCACATGGCGAACCCGACCTTCGGCGGCTGGGACCGCGCGAAGCAGCGCCGCTTCGTGGCCTACGAGCTGGTGCTGTCGGGCACGGGCGCGCGGGCCACCAAGGACGGCTGCGAGGCGATGTCCTGGGCGTTCAACGCCTCGAACATCCCGGTGGAGGCCCAGGAGGCGAACCAGCCGATCGTCGTCGAGCGCTTCGAGCTGGTCCGCGACTCGGCCGGCGCGGGCAGGTTTCGTGGGGGCTGCGGGGTGCGTCGCGACATGAGCTTCCTCGCCGACGAGGGCAAGCTGACGAACCTGTCCGACCGGCAGAAGTTCGCGCCCTACGGGTTGTTCGGAGGAAAGGCGGGACGGCTGAGCCGGACCGTCATCAATCCCGGCCCCGAAGCGCAGATCGTGCACGGCAAGCAGTCGAGGGAGTTCGCCTACGGCGACGTCATCTCCTTCGAACAGTCGGGCGCGGGCGGCTACGGCGACCCGCTCGAGCGCGACCCGGAGCGGGTGCTCGAGGATGTCCTGGACGACTACGTGTCGGTCGAGGCGGCGCGGCGCGAGTACGGCGTGGTGATCGCGGGGACGGGCGCCGACCTCCGGGTGGACGAGGCGGCCACCGGCGAGCTGCGTCGGACGATGGGCCGATGATCCAGTTCACGGCCGAGCAGGAGGGGTTCCGCCGCGCCGTCGCGCGGTTCGTGGACGCGGAGATCGCGCCCGCCGCCGACGCCCTCGACGAGCGCGCCGAGTTCCCGGCCAGGCTCTTCAAGCGGCTCGGCGAGCTCGGCTACCTCGGCCTGCGCTACCCCGAGGCGTACGGCGGCGCCGGCGCCGACATGGTCACCTATTGCCTGTTCGCCGAGGAGCTGGCGCGCGGGTCCCTGTCGCTCGCCGCCGCGGCCTGCATGCAGTCGCTGATGGGCACGTACTTCATCTACAAGTTCGGCTCCGAAGACCTCCGGCGGAAGTATCTGGTGCCGGCGCTCCGCGGCGACCTCGTCGCCACGTTCGCGCTGACCGAGCCGAACGCCGGCTCGGACGTGGCGAGCATCACCACCCGCGCCGAGCGCCGCGGCGACGCGTGGGTGCTGCGGGGCGTCAAGACGTGGGTCACCAACGCGCCGGTGGCCGACGTGCTCACGGTGGCCGCCAAGACCTCGGGCGAGCGCGGGATGAAGAACATCGCCCTGTTTCTGCTCGATCGCGCGGCGATGCGGGGGATCACGCTCGGGAAATCGATCGAGAAGATGGCGGTGCGCGCGTCGGTGACCGGGGAGATCCTGCTCGACGACGTGGAGGTGCCCGCCGCGCACCTGCTCGGCGGCGAGACGGGTGGCGTGGAGAAGATCGGGGGCATCCTCTCCGAGATCAGGGTGATGACCGCGGCGATCTCCGTGGGCCTCGCGCGCGCCGCCTACGGCGCGGCGCTCGCCTACGCGCGCGAGCGCCAGGCCTTCGGCAAGCCGATCGTCGAGCACCAGGCCATCGGCTTCAAGCTCGCCGACATGCTCGCGTCGCTCCACGCCGCCCTGCTGATGACCTACCAGGCGGCGGCCCGGCTCGACGCCGGGCGCTCGATCGTGCGCGAGGCGGCCATGACCAAGCTGGTCGCCTCCGAGATGGCCGTGAAGGTGACCGACGAGGCGGCGCGCATCTTCGCCTCCTACGGGCTGGCCATGGAGTACCCGGCGCAGCGCTACTTCCGCGACGCGCGCTTCCTGCTGCCGGGCGGCGGCACCTCCGAGATCCTGCGCGTCGTCATCGGCCGCGACCTCGACTGGGAGAGAGGACAGGCATTCGCATGAAAACGTTGCTGACGCTGTGGACGCTCGCGGCCTTCGCGGTGGCCGCACCGGCGCTGGGGCAGGAGAAGCCCCGGAGCGGCGGCGAGCTGATCTTCATGCTGCCGGCGGCCGACCCGCCCTCCTACGACGCGCACCGCGAAGACACCTTCGCCGTCCTCCATCCGGCGGCGCCGCACTACAGCACGCTCCTCAAGATCGACCCCATGGACCCGACGGCGAGCCGGATCGTCGGGGACCTCGCCGAGTCGTGGTCGGTTTCGGCCGACGGCCGCGCCTACACCCTCAAGCTGCGCCGCGGTGTGAAGTTCCACGACGGCAGCGAGCTCACGAGCCGCGACGTCAAGGCCACCTACGACAAGATCATGAACCCGCCGGCGGGCGTCGTGTCGGCCCGCAAGGGCGAGTACGCCCACGTGGAGGCGCTGGAGACGCCCGACGCCCACACCGTCGTCTTCCGTCTCAAGTGGCCGGCCGCGTCGTTCCTCTCCTCGCTCGCCTCGCCCTGGAACTGGATCTACCGGGCCGACCTCCTGGCCCGGGACATCCGCTGGTACGAGAAGAACATCATGGGCACCGGGCCGTTCACGTTCGTCGAGCACGTGAAGGGCGCGTACTGGCTCGGCAAGCGGAACCCCGGCTACTGGGACACCGGCAAGCCCCACCTGGACGGCTTCCGGATGCTGATCGTGCGCGACCCGTCCGCCCAGGTGGCGGCGATCCGCGCCGAGCGCGCCCACATCCAGTTCCGCGGCTTCACGCCGGGCGAGCGCGACACGCTGGTCCAGGCGCTCGGTCCACGGATCACGGTCCAGGAGAGCCCGTGGGACTGCCACGCGCTCCTGGCCTTCAACCACGAGAAGAAGCCGTTCGACGACAAGCGCGTCCGGCGGGCGCTCACGCTGGCCATCGACCGCCGGGAGGGCTCGCGCGTGCTCTCGCGCATCGCCATCGTGCGGGAGGTCGCCGGGCTCATGGTGCCGGTGTCCCCCTGGTCGACGCCGCCCGCCGAGCTCGAGAAGCTCGCGGGGTACGGGCGGGACATCGGGGCGGCGCGCGCCGAGGCGCGGCGCCTGCTGCGGGAGGCCGGCGTGGCGGAGGGGTTCGCGTTCACCCTGACCGCGACCGGCGTACGGCAGCCCTTCGAGGCGCTCGCCATCTGGCTCATCGACCAGTGGCGCGCGGTCGGCCTCAGCGTGACCCAGGACGTGCCCGAGCGCGCCCGGTACTACGACAAGCTCCGGAGCGGCGACTACCAGGTGACGTTCGATCCGAAGTGCGGCTACATCATGGAGCCCGACCTCGACCTCCAGAAGTTCCAGAGCGGGCCCACGACCGCCGACCCCGCGGCGATCAGCCAGGCCAACTACGCGCGCTACAAGGACCCGGTGCTCGACGAGCTCTACCTGAAGCAGAGCCGCGCGCGCTCGGCGCAGGAGCGGAAGCGCTACCTCCGGGAGTTCGAGCGGCGGCTCTTCGACGAGGAGGCGCACTACGCGACCACGCTCCAGTGGCACCGGATCGTGCCGCACTCGAGCCGCGTGCGGGGCTGGACCCTGACGCCGAGCCACTACCTGAACCACCAGCTCGACACCGTCTGGCTCGGAGAATAACGATGGAGCCGCGCGGACGCTACTGGGACGACTTCACGGTGGGCGAGGTGCTGGTGACGGGGCGCCGCACCGTGGACGCGGGCGACGTCTCCCGCTACGCCGGCCTCTCGGGGGACTTCAACCCGCTGCACACCGACGAGGAGTTCGCCCGGACGACGCCGTTCGGCACGCGCGTGGCCCACGGGATCCTGACGCTGGCGATCTCCAACGGCCAGCAGAACCTGACGGGCTGGTTCGAGGGCACGACGGTCGCGCTCCTCGGCCTCGACAAGGTGCGCTTCACGGCGCCGGTGAAGTTCGGCGACACCGTGCACACCGAGATGACCGTGCGCGAGACGCGCGGGACCTCCAAGCCCGACCGCGGTGTCGTGAGCTTCGACGTGGTCGTCAAGAACCAGCGGGGCGAGGCGGTGCTGACCTACGAGACGAGCGTGCTGCTGCGGAGGCGGCCGTGAGGCTCGCCGGGAAGGTCGCGCTCGTCACCGGCGCCGCGGCCGGCATCGGCGCGGCCACGGCCCGGCGGTTCGGCCGTGAGGGCGCGCTGGTCGTCGTCAACGACGCGAGGGCGGACGGCCTCGAGGCCGTCGCCGCGGACGTTCGCGCGGCGGGGTCGAAGGCGCTGGTGGTCGCGGGCGACGTGACGAAGAAGGCCGACTGCGAGCGCATGGTGGGAGCGGCGGTCCGCGACTTCGGCCGGCTCGACATCCTGATCAACAACGCGGGGATCAACCGCGACGCGATGGCGGCCAAGATGACCGAGGAGCAGTGGGACGCGGTCCTCGCCGTCAACCTCAAGGGCACGTTCCTGTGCGCTCAGGCGGCCCTCCCCGGGATGCGCGAGCGCGGGTGGGGGCGCGTGGTCAACACCTCGTCCATCGGCTCGCTCGGCAACATCGGCCAGGCCAACTACGCCGCCTCCAAGGCGGGCGTCATCGGCCTCACGAAGACCCTGGCGCTGGAGTACGCGAAGTACGGCGTCACCGTGAACGCGGTGGCCCCGGGGCCCGTGATGACCGCGATGCTGGCCGGCGTGCCCGACGCCATCAAGGAGAAGATCATCGCGATGGTGCCGGTCGGCCGGATCGCGGCCCCCGACGAGATCGCGTCGGTCCACGTCTTCCTCGCCTCCGACGAGGCGGCGTTCATCACCGGCCAGGTGATCTTCGCCGACGGCGGCGCGAGCGTGGGGATCTGAGTCGGCTGGAGAGATGGCCGGGCGGCATGAGCAGATGGTCGATGAAGATATCATGCTGACCGAGGTGATTGAGGCGGTGTCCACGGCGGTCGTGCTTGAGGATTACCCGGAACATCGGAGAGGGCCGTGTAACCGCCGAAATGGACGACGCCGTCGCGTCGAGGAGGCCGCGGATGAAGTGCTCGATTCAAGACTGCCCTGGACAATACGAAGAAAAGAAGATGGCCCACACGGTCCGACACCATGGCCACCTCGTGGTCATCGACGGCGTTCCCGCCGAAGTGTGCTCGGCGTGCGGGGACGTGTTGCTGAAGCCCGAGACCGTGCGCCGCATCGAGGCGATCCTGCGTGCGGCGGGTGAGCCGGATCGGACGGCGCCAGTCTACGAGTACGCGTGATGGCATATCGGCGACGCTACGATGGGGCCCCCGGATGGGGCGCGGGCGCGAGCGTGGGGATCTGAGGAGGCGGTGATGGACTTGCGCAAGACGCTGTTCGTCGAGGAGACCGTGCTGGTGGAGGCGGGCACGCCGCTGGCGCGGCCGGTGCGGCGGGTGGCCGGGCTGGCGGTGATCGCCAACCCCTTCGCGGGGCGCTTCGTGAAGGATCTCTCGCCGCTCTTCGACACCGGCCTGGAAGTCGGCGCCGTCCTCATGAAGCGGGCGATGGAACTGTTGGGCGGCGCTGCCGTCAGCTACGGCAAGGCGGCCGTCGTCGGCACCCTCGGCGAGATGGAGCATGGCGGCGCCTTGCTCCATCCCAAGCTCGGCAAGCCGATGCGGGCCGCCGTCGGCGGCGGGGAGGCCATCATCCCGTCGAACGTCAAGGTGGCGGCGGCGGGGACGGCGATCGACGTCCCGCTCGGCCACAAGGACAACGTGTGGTCGTTCGATCACTTCGACACGATGACGGTCATGGTGCCCGACGCCCCGCGGCCCGACGAGATCGTGATGGTGGTGGCGATCGCCGACGGCGGCCGGCCGCACCCGCGGGTCGGGCAGGGCCGCGCCACGGTCTGAGGAGACGACGGTCATGAGGAGAGTCGCGCTGGTGGGGGCTGGCGTGTCGAAGGTTGGGGTGCGCAAGGCGACCTACCGGGACCTGATCTGGGAGGCGGGCAAGGCCTGCTTCGACTCGATCCCCGGCGTGAAGCCGAGGGATGTCGAGGGATTGGTGGTCGGGTCCGTCATGCCCG
>JACPCH010000075.1 GCA_016179875.1 Candidatus Rokuibacteriota bacterium
GAGGAGCTGATCCGCCTCGGCTGCACGTACGTCCAGATCGACGCCCCCCAGTACGCGGCGCTGCTCGACCCGGCGCTCCGCGAGGGCTACCGGCAGCGGGGCAGCGATCCCGACCGGCTCATCGACGCCTGCATCGAGATGGACAACGCGGTCATCGGCGATCACCCCGGCGTGACCTTCGGGCTGCACATCTGCCGCGGCAACAACCAGTCGAAGTTCTACGCGAGCGGCGGCTACCAGCCCATCGCCCGCGTGTTCGAGAAGAGCCGGTTCCAGCGCTTCCTCCTCGAGTACGATGACGAGCGCTCGGGCGACTTCGCGCCGCTCGCGGTGGTGCCCGCGGACCGGACGGTGGTGCTGGGGCTGGTGACGACGAAGAAGGAGCGCCTGGAGTCCGTGGACGAGCTGCGGCGGCGCCTCGACGAGGCGACGAAGCTCGTCCCCCTCGAGCGGCTGGCGCTCTCCCCCCAGTGCGGCTTCGCGTCCACCATGGAGGGCAACCGCATCACCCCGGAGGCTCAGCGGCTGAAGCTCCGCCGCGTGGCGGAGACGGCCCGGCTGGTCTGGGGCCACTGACCGGATGGCCGACACGATCTTCGACAGGAGGCAACCGATGCGAGTACTCATGCTGTTCGTGCTGGCGCTCGTGGGGGCGTGGCCGCTCCCCGCGCTGGCCCAGTCCATCAAGGTCGGCGCCGTGGTCCCCCTCACCGGCCGTTACGGCCCCGGGGGCGCCCAGGTGCGAGCGGGCTACGAGATCGCCGTCGAGCACGTGAACGCCGCCGGCGGCGTCACCGTGGGCGGCCGGAAGATGCCGCTGGAGCTGGTCCTCCTCGACGACGAGTCCGACGCCACCAAGACGGTCGCGCGCCTCGAGACGCTGGGCGCGCAGGGCGTGGTCGCCTACCTCGGCGGCTTCGGCTCCGACCTCCACGCCGCCGCCGCCTCCGTGGCCGAGAAGAACAAGGTCCCCTACCTCGGCGTGGCCTTCGCGCTCCACAAGGTCCACCAGCAGGGCTTCCGCTACCTCTTCTCGCCCTTCTGGAAGTCGCCCGACATCGGCCAGGCGACCCAGGGGCTGTTCTCGACGATCCCGGCCGCCGAGCGCCCGAAGACCGCCGCGATCTTCCAGGAAAAGACGGACTGGGGGCGCGAGATGGCCGCGGCCTGGACCGAGGCCGGCAAGGCGGCCGGCTACCAGGTGGCGGTGCAGGGCGAGTACGCCCCGGGGGCGAAGGACTTCTCCGACCTGATCTTGAAGGCCAAGGCGGCGAACGCCGACGCGGTCTTCGCGCTGCCCACGCCGCCCGACGGCATGACCATGATCAAGCAGATGAAGGAGCTCGGCTACACGCCGAAGCTCACGCTGTTCATCCGCGCGCCCGACCCGCCGATCTGGACGAAGAATCTGGGCAAGGACGGCGATTTCGTATTGCTCGCGCCCGGCTGGCACCACGGCGTGAAGGCGCCCGGGGTGAAGGAGCTGAACGAGGCGCACGTGAAGAAGATCGGCCGTCCCGCCGATCCCATCGCCGGCCCCGCCTACGCCTGCGTGCAGATCCTGGCCGCCGCCCTCACGCGCGCCGGCGCGCCCGATCGGAACAAGGTGCGTGACGCCATCGCCGCCACCGACACGACCACCGTCGTCGGGCCCGTGAAGTTCCGGGCCGACGGCACGGGCACGGTCCAGTCGGTGTTCGTGCAGTGGATCAACGGCAAGCAGGAGCTGGTCTGGCCCAAGGAATCGGCGACGGCGCCGCTCGCCTACCCGGCGCCGCCGTTCGCGAAGCGCTGACGCCGGAGCCCTCCACGAGGCGGAGCGGGTGCGCCCGCTCCGCCTCCTGCGGAGGACGTTCCCTCACCTCGGCAACTGAGCTATCCTAAAGTTCTAATGCGCCTGCCCCCCCTCGCGTCGCGCCCGCAGAGCCTCCGCCAGGCCGCGGCGACCATCTTCGCGATCAGCGCGATCCTGCCGCTGCTGCTGCTGCTCTTCTACCTGTGGCGCTTCGAGCTGATCTGGCAGACGGAGATGCAGATCGGCCTGTTCCTCGCGCTGGTCGTCGCCGTCCTGGGCTTCCTCGTGTTCCGGCGCATGGTGGACCGCATCACGTCGCTCGCCCATGCGCTCGCCGCGCCGGACCCCGCGCTCCTCGCCACGACGCCGGGCCTGAAGGAGCCCGGGGTCTCGGGCCTCGGGCAGGTCAGCGAGATCAGCGAGATCGCCGGCGCGTTCGGCAAGCTCCTCGACGATCTCCGGGCCTCCACGGAGCGCCTCGAGGACTTCGTCTTCAAGCTCGGCACGCTGAACGAGATGGTGGACCTCGCCGCCCGGATCCCGCAGATCAAGGACCTCCTCGACCTCGTGCTCGAGCGGAGCATGAAGGTCGTGCACGCGACCATCGGCTCCATCATGCTGCTCGATCAGGAGCGCCAGGTCCTGCGCCTGGTCGTGGCGCGCGGGCTCCCGGACACCGCGCCTCTCGGCACGGAGGTGAAGGTGGGCGAGGGCGTCGCGGGCCGCGTCGTGCAGCTCGGCGAGCCGGTCCTCGTCGAGGACATCGCGACGGACGCGCGCTTCGCCCGGGTCAACGACCCGCGGTACGGGAGCAGCTCGTTCATCGGCATGCCGGTACGGATCGGCGACCGCATCATCGGCGTCATCAACCTGTCCAGGAAACAAGGGTCGAGCGACGCGCCCGCCGACCAGCCGTCGTTCAGCGCGCGCGACCTCCAGTTCCTCAGCACGCTGATGGGCTACGCGGGCTACGCCGTGGACAACGCCCGGCTCATCGAAGAGATGAACCAGACGGCCGAGCAGCTCAAGGAGCTCGTGCGGGAGAAGACGCAGTACCTCGCCATCATGAGCCACGAGCTCCGCACGCCGCTCAACTCGATCATCGGGTTCTCCAAGGTGCTCCTCAACCGGTACGACGGCGATCTCACCGACCGGCAGGAGAACCACGTGCGGCTGATCTACGGCGGGAGCATGCATCTGCTGCAGCTCATCAACTCGCTCCTCGACATGGCGTCCATCGAGGCCGGCAAGCAGGAGTTCCACCCCGCGCCGATCGATCTGGGCGGTCTCGTGGACGAGTGCATGGAGTCCATCGCGCCGCTCGCGACCGACAAGCGCCTGGCGCTCGAGGCCTCGGTCGCCACCGAGCTGCCCCGTCTCACCGCCGACCGCACGAAGGTCAAGCAGATCCTCCTCAACCTCCTGTCCAACGCGATCAAGTTCACGGGCGCGGGCCGCGTCAGCCTCGCCGTGCAGCCGGCGGCCGACGGCGTGCAGATCAGCGTCAGCGACACGGGCGCCGGCATCCCACAAGACGAGCTCCCGAAGTTGTACCAGCAGGTGTTATACCCCCGCCGCGTGCGCGAGTCCGTCGTCCCAGAAGGGCTCGTAGTGCGCGCCCCCACCAGCGCGCCCCTCCCCGAGGTGGAGTGGGTGTCGAAGGGCTTCGGCGGCGTCCGCGCCGTCGCCGACGTCAGCTTCACCCTCGAGTAGGGCGAGCTGCTCGGCATCATGGGCCCGAACGGGTCGGGGAAGACCACGCTCTTCAACCTGATCGC
>JACPCH010000076.1 GCA_016179875.1 Candidatus Rokuibacteriota bacterium
CTGGGACTGGACGCCCGTGCTCGAGCGGAACAAGCGGGGCGAGTATCCGTACACGCCGGCGACGATGCTCCTGTTCGGGCTCGAGGAAGCGCTGAAGATGCTGAACGAGGAGGGCCTGCCCAACGTGTTCGCTCGGCACGCGCGCCTCGCGGAGGCGTGCCGCCGCGCGGTGCGGGCGCTCGGGCTCGAGATCCTCTGCCGGAACCCGGCGGAGGCCTCGAGCACGCTCACGGCCGTCGTGATGCCGCCGGGCTTCGATTCCGACGAATTCATCCGCCACGCCCACCGGCGCCTCGACATGTCGCTCGGCGTGGGGCTCGGCGCGGTGAAGGGCCGGGTGTTCCGGATCGGCCACCTCGGCAGCCTCAACGAGCTGGAGCTGCTCGGCGGGCTCGCGGGCGTGGAGATGATGCTGAAGGAGTTCGGGGTGCCGGTCCGGCCCGGCGCCGGCCTCGCCGCCGCCGAGGAGTTCCTGCTCGCCTGAGCCCATGCCCCTGACGGTCGTTCCGGTCGAGGGGGCCCGCGCCGTCGGGGCCTTCATCCGGCTGCCGTGGACCATCTACGCCGGCGATCCGGCGTGGGTCCCGCCGCTGCTGCTGGAGCGCCGGCACCACCTGTCCCGCCACCGTCCGCGCTTCGCCCGCGCCCGGTTCTGGATCGCCTATCGCGGCCGCGCGCCGGTCGGCCGCATCAGCGCCCAGATCGACCGCCTCCACCTCGAGCGCTACGACGACGCCACCGGCTTCTTCGGGATGCTGGAGGCGGAGGACGACGGCCAGACGTTCGATGCGCTGGTCTCTACCGCCGAGGCCTGGCTGCGCGCCGAGGGCATGCGGCGGGTCCTCGGCCCCTTCAACCTGTCCATCAACGAGGAGTGCGGGCTCCTGGTCGAGGGCTTCGACACGCCGCCGATGATCCTCATGGGCCACGGGCGCCCGTACTACGCGGCCCGCCTCGAGGAGCAGGGCTACCGGGCGGCGAAGGACCTCCTCGCCTACCGCCTCGCCGCCGACTTCACGACGCCGGACATCATGCGGGCGACGCTGCTCCGGGTGGCTCGCGCGGTCGTCGTGCGGCCCCTGCGGCGGTCGAGCTTCCAGAGCGAGCTGGCGACGCTGCGGGAGATCTTCGAGGACGCGTGGTCGGAGAACTGGGGGTTCGTGCCGTTCACGGCCGCCGAGTTCGAGGAGCTCGGCCGGGCCCTGCGCTTCGTCGTGGACGACGACTTCGTACAGATCGCGGAGCTGGACGGCGAGCCGGTGGGGATGCTCGTGCTGCTGCCGAACCTGCACGAGGCCATCCGGGACCTGAACGGGCGCCTCCGGCCCCTCGGCTGGCTCAAGCTGGCGTGGCGTCTCGGCGTGCGCCGGCCCCGCACCGGACGGGTGGCGCTCATGGGCGTGCGCAAGCGCCACCAGCGCACCGCGCTCGGCCTGGCCATCGCCTTCCTGATGATCGACGCCGTGCGGACCCGGGCCCTGGCGCGGGGCGTGCGGGAGGTCGAGCTGTCCTGGGTGCTCGAAGACAACCAGGGGGTGCGGAGTCTCCTGGAAGCGATCGGGAGCGTCGTGTACAAGCGCTATCGCCTGTACGAGAAGCCGCTGCGCTGATGCGCGACCCCGGCGCCTTCGCGGCGGTCGTCCTGGCCGGCGACCGCCGCCCGGATGACCCGGTGGCGCGGGCGGCCGGCGTGCCGTCCAAGTCGCTCGTCCCGGTCGGTGGTCGGGCGATGGTCCTGCGGGTGCTCGACGCGCTCGGCGCCTCGCGGCAGGTCGGCACGCGCGTGCTCTGCGGGCCGGAGCGCTCGATGCTGGCGCGCGAGGCCGAGCTGGGCCGGCGGATCGGGGCGGGCCAGATCGCGTGGGTCGAGCCCCGCGCCACGCCGAGCCTGAGCGCGGCGAGCGCGCTCGAGACCGTTCCGGCGGGCGTGCCCGTGCTGCTGACGACGGCCGACCACGCGCTGCTCCGCCCGGACATCGTCGATTACTTCTGCGCGGGGGCCCGCGCCGCCGACGCCGACGTCGCGGTGGCGGTCACGCCGTACGAGCTGGTGAAGGCGGCCTATCCCGACACCCGCCGCACCGCCATCCGACTCCGGGACGGCGCCTTCTGCGGCTCGAACCTCTTCGCGTTCCTGACTCCGGCCTCCCGGACGGCGGTCGGCTTCTGGCGCCGCGTGGAGCAGGGGCGCAAGCGTCCCCTCCGGCTCGTGGCGGGCGCGCTCGGGTGGGTCGCCGTGCTCCGCTACGGGCTCGGACGGATGACGCTCGACGAGGGCTTGGCGCGGGTGTCGGGGCGGATGGGGTTGAGGGTGGCGGCGGTGACGCTGCCCTTCCCGGAGGCGGCGGTGGACGTGGACACGCTCGACGACTTGCGGCTCGTCCGGGCGATCGTCGGCGACGGCGCGCCGTCGGACTGAGGACCGCGCGCGGCGTCGATCAGCGCCTCGGCGCACGCGAGGTCTTCGGCCGAGTCCACCTCGGTCCAGTCAAGGCCGTGGATGGAGGCGGCTCCCACGTGGCCCGCCCGGGCCAGCTCGTCGATCACGGAGAGATACCAGTGCCGCAGCGCCTCCGGCCGGCGAACCGCCCGGTCGAGCGCGGCGCGGAACAGCGCGGGACCGTCGCCGCGGAAGACCATCAGGCCGATCGATTCCCCGTGGACGTCCGCCACCGGCAGCCGCTTGCCGACGGCGAGGAGCCGGTCGCCGTCGAGGCTCACCTTCATGTCGTCGGCGTCGTAGGCGGCCTTGTGGTCCACCGCGAGCGTGACGGGACGGTGAGGCGCCTCGAGCAGGCGGCGCAGCACCGCGGTCTCGAACAGCGTGTCGCCGTTGAGGAGGACGAGGTCTTCCGTCAGCTCGGGAGCGGCCACCCAGCAGCTGACCAGGTTGTCGGCCACCGCGAAGAACGGGTTGTAGAGGGTCCGGACCTCGTACGGCCACGCGCGGGCGCCCAGGAGGCGCTCGACGTGGTCGGCCGCGAACCCGACGACCACGGTCACCCGGTCGACGCCGCAGCCCGCCAGCGCCTCGAGCTGCCACTCGAGGATCGAGCGCCCGCGGATCGGGAGCGCGCACTTGGGGATGCCGGCGGTGAGCGGCAACAGACGCCGGCCCTGGCCTGCGCTCAGGAGGAGAGCCTTCATGACGTCCCCCGATCATAAGACAGATCGTCCCGATCCACGAGCGTTCTCTCCGCCGGGGGCAAGAGACAGCGATATCATCACGGGAGAGCCAGCCGGACGTGATCATCGACCGCTATCTCCTGCGCGAGATCGTGAAGCCCCTGGGCGGGGTGTGCGCCGTCCTGGTGGCCGTCTTCGTCGGCTACACCCTCGCCCGCTACCTGACCGACGCGGTGCCGCCTCCGGCGTGCACCCGGGCCGCGTCGCGAAGGTCGTGCTCGGCCTGGCCGGCCTCACCGCGGTGGTGGCGGCGGCGCTGTCCCTGTTCGTCCGGCCGTGGGCCTACGACCAGAGCTACCGCCTCCGGGCCCGGGCGGCGATGGAGATGGACGTCGCGGGCCTCGAGGCCGGGCGCTTTTTCGAGCGGCGGCGCGGCACCCAGGTCGTGTTCGTCGAGCGCTACGACCGGCCCAGCGGCCGGATGGAGGGCGTGTTCCTCCACGAGGAGGATGAGGACACCGTGCGGGTGACCTACACCCGGCAGGCCTTCGAGCGGTTCGACGCGCCGAACGCGCGGCGGGTGCTGGTGGCGCTCGACGGCCGCAGCTACAGAATCCGCCTCGGCGAGGGGCGCGACCGCGTCCTCCGGTTCGAGCGCGTCGAGCTGGCCCTGAAGGAGGAAAACGTCACCCCCGAGTACCGCCGCAAGGCCGCGCCCACCGCCGAGCTGGCCCGGTCGAGCGACCGCAACGACCTGGCCGAGCTGCAGTGGCGCCTGACGGTGCCGGTCTCGACCGTCCTGCTCGGCCTGCTCGGGATGCAGCTCAGCCGGACGGCGCCCCGCCGCGGCAAGAACGCGAGGTTCGGAGCCGCGGTCCTCGTCTACGCGGTCTACTACAACGCCAAGGCGCTCGCCAAGACGCTGGTCGGGAACGGGACCGTCGGCCTCGTCCCCGGCCTCCTGTGGGTGGACGCGCTGCTGGCGGCGCTGGTCGCGGCGACGCTGTGGCGGCAGCTCCGGGGGACGCGGTGGGAACAGCCGTGAGCGGACGGCCGCGCCGGCCCGCGCGGCGGGGCCGCGGGCGAGTACGGTGGCCCCGGCTCCCGACGCTCGACCGGTACGTGGGGCTGAGCGTCGCGCGAAGCTACTTCCTGGTGCTGATGATTCTGTTGACCCTGTTCAGCGTCCTCGCGCTCATCGAGGAGCTCGAGGACCTCGGCAAGGGACGTTACCGCCTGGGCGACATCGTCGCCTTCATCGCCCTCACCATGCCGCGGCGGGCGCTCGACCTCTCCCCGGTGGCGGCGCTCCTGGGCAGCGTCGTCGCCCTGGGCGGGCTCGCGAGCGCGGGGGAGCTGGTCGCCATGCAGGCGGCCGGCGTCTCCACCCGGCGCGTCGGCTGGTCCGTCCTGAAGCCCGGCCTGCTGTTCATGGCCGGGACGCTGCTCGCCGGCGAGTTCGTCGCGCCGCCCCTGGATCAGGCGGCCTACGTCCGGCGGGTGCGGGCGATATCGGCCGTCTCCGCGATGCTCTCCGAGCAGGGCTTCTGGTCGCGCGACGCCCGGCGCTTCCTGCGGGTGCGCCACGTGAGGGCGGCCGACGTCCTCGGCGGCGTCGAGGTCTTCGAGTTCGACGACGCCGGCGACCTGCGCGTGTTCCTCCACGCCCGCCGCGCCGACCTCGTCGACGCGCGCTGGTGGCTGCTGACGGACGTCCTCGAGAAACAGTTCGCGCCGGAGGGGACGACGACGCGACGCCTGCCGGCCCGGGCCTGGGAGTCCTTCCTGGGCCGCGAGCAGGTCGACCTCCTGGTGCTCCCGGCGGGGAGCCTCTCCCTCTGGGACCTCTACCGCTACGTGCGCGTGCTGCGCGCCGGGGGCCAGGATCCGGCGCGCTACGAGCTGGCCTTGTGGCACAAGGTGAGCATGCCGCTGGCCACCGGCGCGATGGTGCTGCTGGCGATCCCCTTTGTGTTCGGATTGCTGCGCGTCGCGAGCGCCGGCCAGCGGATGATGGCCGGCACGCTGGCCGGCATCACGTTTCACCTCTCGAACCAGATCGTCGCCCGCGTGGGCCTTCTCCTGAACCTCAACCCCGGGGTGATCGCGCTGGCACCGGTCGCCGCCGTCCTGGTGGCGGCGCTGTGGCTCGCGCGCCGTCCCTAGGGAGCGAGGGGGCGCGGCGCGCCGTCCGCCGCGAAGCGCCCGCCGGCCGCGTGGCGGCGCACCGAGAGGGTGAGCGCCCAGCCTCCGCTCCGGCGCGCGAGCGTGTAGAGGTGGTAACGGGCGCGGCGGTCGTCGGCGACGCCGGCGGCGGACGCCGAGGGGACGCCCACCACCGGGATGGATCCGGCGCCGCCCTGGAGGTAGTCGATGGACGCCCGGTGGGTGTGACCGTGGAGCACGAGCTCCGCGCCTTCCCGGGCCAGGACGGCCCGGAGGGCGCCGGCGTCCGTCAGCCGCCTGCGCCAGTGGACGGCCCCCGCCAGCACGGGATGGTGGATCAGGAGGACGCGGAACAGGCCGCGCCCGCGCGTCTCGGCCAACGTCCGCT
>JACPCH010000077.1 GCA_016179875.1 Candidatus Rokuibacteriota bacterium
GCGCCCATGACGGGCGGCATGATCTGGCCGCCGTTCGACGACACCGCCTCGATCGCGGCGGCGAGGTGCGCGGGGTAGCCGGAGCGCTTCATCATGGGGATCGTGATCGCGCCGTCCACCACCACGTTGGCCACGGCGCTGCCCGAGACGGTTCCGTAGAGCGTGGAGGACACCACGGCCATCTTGGCCGGCCCGCCCCGGTAGCGCCCCATCGCGGCGAGGGCGACGTCCGTGAGGAACTTGTCGCCACCGACCGCGTAGAGGGCCTGGCCGAAGAAGATGTAGGCGACGACGATCGTGGCCGTCACCGCCAGCGGCACCCCGAGGATCCCGCCGCTATCGAGGTAGAGGTAGACGGCGATGCGCTCCCAGCTCGAGCCCTTCGCGTGGAAGATGCCCGGGAGCAGGTACGCGAACCTGGCGTAGAGCACGCACGCCACCGCGATCCACATGAGCGCCCAGCCGGCGATGCGCCGCACGCCCTCGAGGACGAGCACGACGGCCAGGACGCCGAGCGAGACCTTGTCCCAGGTGAGGGTGCCGAGCGAGTAGGCGATGGTCGGGTAGCGCAGCGCCACTTGGCCGCCGACCACGAGGGCGGCGGCGCAGCCCGCCCAGTCGTACCAGGGGACGCGGTCGTTCGGCGCGCGGGGCCCGGCGCGGACGCAGAGGAACACCGGCGCGAGCCCGAGCCCGAGGAACAGGCCGAGGTACTGCTCGTTGAAGACGGCCCACGGCAGATAGTGCTGGAGCTGCGTCGCCCAGGCGCCGCCCACCAGCGTCAGCGTGAAGAGCAGGAGGCGCTCGACGGTCCGCGCCGGCCCGTCGAGCGTCCTGAACTTCGCGATGACCTCGGTCACGCGCGACCTAGGGATTCAGCGAGAGCAGCCGCTTCTGCAGCTCGTCCATCTCCGGCTTCCAGGCGCCGCGCTCCTTGTAGAAGCGGACCGCCGCCGGGTGGTACGGCATCGTCATCTCGCGGGTCGCGGCCCGGTCGCGCGTCCACTCCTTGAAGACGGGGTGGATCGGGGCGAGCTTGTCCACGTTGTCCCAGATGGCCTTGAGGACGCCTTCGGCAAGGGCGTCGGGAACGCCCTTGCCCACGGTGATGTAGAGGTCGTAGGCGATGACGCAGGTGTCCTCGACCATCGCGGCCGCCTGGCCGGCCTTCCACCAGCGCGGGTAATACCCGGGCACCGCCGTGCGCAGGCGCTTCTCGCCCTCCGGGGAGCAGTCGATGGAGATGTGCCGGACGCCGACGGCCGCGTCGGCCTCGCGCACCTTGGCGGAGTTGATCGCGTGCTCGCTGACCTCGGCGCGCCCCTGCACGAGCGCGTCCACGCCGTCGTTGACGGCGGGGACCGGGACCACCTTGACGTCGCTCCAGGTCAGGCCGGCGCTGGCCAGGTGGCCGAACATGTTGTACCAGACGGCCAGGTGGGCCGGGTACTCGCCGGTGAAGCGCCGGCCCTTCACGTCGTGGACGTTCTTGATGGGGGAGTCCTTCTTCACGAGCAGGCCCACCATGAACGGCGAGCCGTTCATGAGGATCCGCGCGTTCGGCGTGTGGGGAAACGGGTTGCGCCCGCCGATCTTGAAGCCGGGCCCGCGGTAGGCCAGGCCCATGTCCACCGCGTTGTTCACGCCGAACTCGATCTCGCCGCTGTTGAGGAGCGGCAGGAACGTACTCGAGCCCGTGTAGGGCTGGATCGAGAGCTTGGCCGCGCCCGCCTCGTTCACCACCTTGCTGATGCCGCTGGCCACCGCGTAGAACGCGGTCCCGGGCGGGTTGGTGGCGAGGATCACGGCCTTCTGGGCGAGCGCCGCCGGCGGGGCGGCGAGGGCCAGCGCCAGGCCGACGCCGAGGGCGAGCCGAACAGAGTGCATGCGCATGGTGTTCTCCTTGGTCGTGGTCGCTAGTCTTCGAGCGCCCAGAGCGTGGGTGGCGCGCCGGGGAGCCCGAGCCGCTGCCACTTGGCGGCGACGGCCTCGTAGGTGGAGCGGCGGAGCTTCGTGCGCTTCGAGAACTGCTTGAGGTAGCGGTGCTCCATGCAGGCGTTGATCAGCGCCTTGGACCCGTACGGCCGCTCCTCCGGGGGATTCTGGGTCGGGTCGAGCCACGTGGACCACGTCTGCCGCAGGACGTCGACGTCCTCGATCGGGTTGCAGCGCGTGGCCATGGCCCAGATGACCTGGTTGATGTTCGACGGGTCCACGTCGTCGTCCACGGCGACGATCCACTTCGCGTAGTAGGCGCCGCCCGGCACCTGCGCGGCCAGCGCCAGGGCCTGGGGCGCGTGGCCGGGGTACCGCTGCTCGAGCGAGACGACCGTCATGCCGAAGCCGCCGGCGGCCGCCGGGTGGGCGTAGACGCCCTTGATGCCCGGCACGCCGACGCGATCCAGGTCGTTCCAGATGCGCGCCGAGCGCGCGACCGCGTAGAGCAGCGCGCACTCGTTGGCTGGATAATCGGCCATGAGGGCGTGGGTGAGGATGGGGTTGTCACGATAGTGAACGGCCTTGACCTGAACCAGGAACGCGTAGTCTTCCGGCCGCCCGTAGTACCCCGTGAATTCCCCGAATGGCCCCTCCAGCTTCTGCGAGTTCGGCGCGATGACGCCCTCGACCACGATCTCGGCGCTCGCCGGATAGAGGAGGCTCGTGACCTCGCCCTTCACCAGCTCCACGGGCCGGCCGAGCACGCCGCCGATGAAGTCGAACTCGGACGCCGTCTTCGGGAACGTCTGCGAGGCGACGATGAACGTCGCGGGATCGATCCCCCAGCAGCACACGACCTCGCATGGTTGATCCCGGCTCCAGTAGCGCTCGATGTGGAGCCGGGCGTCCTTGCCCGGCGACAGGTACAGGCCCACCTCGTTCTTGCCCTGGACCATCTGCCGGTAGGTCCCGACGTTCAGCCAGCCGCCGTCGGGGTCGCGGGTGACGATCGCGTCGCAGGTGCCGATGTACTCGCCGCCGTCGCGCGGCCAGTGGCGCGCCGCCGGGAAGACGCGGATGTCCACCTTCTCGTCGCGCTGGTGGTTCTCGTTGGCGGCGACGCCCTCGCCGTCCACCAGCACCGGCGGGATCGGGTTGGTGAACCGGGTCTTGCAGCGCTGGATCAGCTCCATCACGCCGAGCCCGGCCGGCTCGCCGATGGCGAGCGCGAAGCGGTCCACGCTCGAGCCGATCGGGTTCCAGAGCGAGCGGAAGCCGCGCGGCGAGCCGGTGACGTTCTCGAAAAGCAGCGCCGGCGCGCCGATCTCCTGGTGGGCCATGTAGGTGATCGCGCCCATCTCCTCGTCGCGGCTGACCGGCTCGCTGATGCGCTTGAGCTGGCCGATGGCCTCGAC
>JACPCH010000078.1 GCA_016179875.1 Candidatus Rokuibacteriota bacterium
ACGTGCAGGATCTTGTTCCAGTAGCCGTTCATCCACCCTCCATCGGGCTGAGCAGCATCACCTCGGCGCCGTCGCGCAGCGGCGCGTCCCGTCCCGCGATCTCGCCGTTCACCGCCGCGGTCAGGTCGGTGTCGGGCGCGATCCCGATCGTCGCGAGCAGGTCCGCCAGCGTGGCGCCCTCGGGGAGGGCGTAGCGCTGCGGCCCGTCGGCGCCGCGCGGCAGGAAGCGCCGCAGGTCGGCGAAGAGCGTGACGGAGACGGTGATGATGCCGGAGTATACAGCGGGCCCGGGAGAACCGCACGACGCGGCCAGCCTTCGCATCCAGCCACCGCGGTAGAATCGCGCGGCTGTTGCGAATCGTTAGCCCGCAGCGACGAGGGCTTGCGGTCGTGGCCCAAGGAGCCTAATCTCAACGCATGCGCTGGGAAGAACGGATCACGATCACTCCTGGAGTGCGCGGTGGCAAGCCCTGCATCAGGGGCACCCGGATCACGGTGTACGACATCCTCGAGTACCTTGCCGGTGGAATGACCGAGGCCGAGATCCTTGCGGACTTCCCCTCCCTAACCCGCGAGGATATCGGGGCCGCCTTGGCCTTTGCCGCGGCTCGTGAACGACGGCTCTCGGGCTCGCCCACCGCGTGAGCCTGCTGTTCGACGAGAACCTCAGTCCCCGGCTGATCCGTCGACTCGAAGCTGCGTATCCCCAGAGTGAACACGTCGAACTTGTCGGGCTCAAGGGGCAGTCCGACCTGGAGTTGTGGGAGTATGCTGCGCGCTACGGCGCGACCCTCGGCTCCAAGGACAATGACTTCCGCCAGCTCAGCTTCCTCAGGGGCCATCCGCCCAAGGTGATCTGGCTCAGCGTCGGAAACGCGGGAACGGATGCCATCGCGGAACTGTTGGCGGCGCACCGCGAGCGCGTGCAAGCCTTTCTGTCAGATTCGGAGGCCAGCCTTCTGGTCTTGGACTTGCCGATGCAGGTGAGCGACCGGGATGATGGGTAACAGAATGGTCGCGCCAGGACCGTCGAGGCGCTGGACGCCTGGCTCGACCAGGAAGGAATACGAGTACAGCCTCGAACATCATCCCAGGTTCTTGCGACGCGTCGCCGAGGCGCGGCGACCGAGACCATAGCGTCCCGGCATGCCCCTCCTCGAGGTGGAGCGGGTGTCGAAGGGCTTCGGCGGCGTCCGCGCCGTCGCCGACGTCAGCTTCACCCTCGAGGAGGGCGAGCTGCTCGGCATCATGGGCCCGAACGGGTCGGGGAAGACCACGCTCTTCAACCTGATCGCCGGCGCCCTCGCCCCCGACGCCGGGCGCATCCGCCTGCACGGCCACGACATCGCGGGACTCGCGCCCCACCGGATCTGCGCCCGCGGCATCGGGCGCACCTTCCAGCTCGTCCGGCCCTTCGCCGCGCTCGACGCGCTGGAGAACGTCCTCGTCGGCCGCCTCTACGGCCGCGCCCGCGGGACGACCGCCGAGGCGATCGCCGAGGCCGAGCGGCTGCTCGCCCTCGTCGGCCTCGCGGCCCGGGCCCACACCCCCGCCGCCCAGCTCACCCTCATCGACCGCAAGCGCCTCGAGCTGGCGCGGGCGCTGGCGACCGCCCCCCAGCTCCTGCTGCTCGACGAGTTCATGGCCGGGCTCAACCCGGCCGAGACGGCGAGCGCGATGGCGCTCATCCGGGGGCTCCAGGCCGAGGGGCTGACCGTGCTCATGGTCGAGCACATCGTGTGGGCCCTCATGGACCTCTCGCGCCGCATCATCGTGCTCAGCGCGGGCGAGAAGATCGCCGAGGGCCCGCCGGCGGCCGTCGCCGCCGACCCGGCCGTCGTCGACGTGTACCTCGGCAGTGAAACCAGCGACCTCGAGAGGAGACGGTGATGGGACAGGGCTTCGCGTTGTTCGCCGGCACGGCGCCCGAGATCGTCCGCGCGTCGGCGCGGGAGGCCGAAGGGCTCGGCTACACCTCGTTCTGGGTGAACCATCCGGGCGCGACCGACGGGCTCGCCGCGCTGGCCCACGCGGCGGGCGAGACCCGGCGCCTCGAGCTGGGCATCGGCGTGATCCCCCTCCACACGCGCGGCCCGGAGAGCATCGTGCAGGGTGTGCGCGCCCACGCGCTGCCCCTCGATCGCCTCCTCCTCGGCGTCGGCAGCCCGAACCCGGAGGCCCTCAAGCGGGTGCGCGACGGCATCGCCGCGCTGCGGTCCCAGCTTGCGACGCGCCTCATCGTCGCGGCGCTCGGCCCCAAGATGTGCCACCTGGCCGGGGAGATCGCCGACGGCGTGCTCCTCAACTGGCTGACGCCCGAGCATGCGCGGCGCTCGGCGGAGCTGGTGCGCGCCGGCGCCGCGGCGGCGGGCCGGAGGCCGCCGAAGCTCTTCGCGTACGTCCGCGTCGCCCTCGGCCCCGCGGCGCACGCCCGCCTGCGGCAGGAGGCGGACCGCTACGGGGCGATCCCGGCCTACGCGGCCAACTTCGCGCGCATGGGGGTGAAGCCGGCGGAGACGGCGATCGCCGCGGAGACGCCGGAGGCCATCGCGCCGGCGCTCGCCCGGTGGCGGGGCGTGGTCGACGAGCTCGTGCTCCGCGCCATCACCGCCACCGACACGGTCGAGGAGACCGTGGCGCTGGTGCGGGCGGCGCGGCCCACGTAGCCGGGGTCACGGTTCGAGCGCCGCGAGCGTCCGGCTGACGCGCCCGCCCTGGATGTGGTTGTTGACGTAGCCCTTCGACTGGTTCCGGCCGGCGTCGCCCGCGACCGCGATGCCGATCCACTCCGGCCTGACGAAGACCGGCACGGCGCGCTCGGGATCCGCCGACGCCGCGTAGCCGGGCGGCAGCACGCCGTCCCGCACGTGTCCCTCCAGGGTGAACGCCGTACTCCCGAGGTGCCACGCGTAGCGCTCCGCCTGCCGCGCGGGAATCGTCACGTGCTCGCACAGGTACGCGCGCACGTCGTCCTTGCTCCAGCCGCCGGCCGCGATGACCCTCGCGATGCTCGGGCCCAGGACGAGCAGCGGCTGCCAGCGCGCGTACTTCATGCCCGTGAACGACCAGTAGGCGTTCGCGCTCCCGAAAACCTCGGCCAGGACCTGGACGTGGTCGAGCGCGCGGGTGCCGGCGGTGTAGATGGGCGGGCTCGCGGCGACCACGCTCTGCACGGTGACGACGCTGTCCTCGCGGCCGAAGCCCTGGTCCATGCCGAACGTCGGCCAGCCCATCGCGGCCGCCGCGTCCTCGTCCTCGGCGAGCGCCACGTTGAAGCTGCCGGCGATGCTCCCCTTGTCGCCGGCGCCGGGCGGGATGCGGAGCCCGGCGACGTTCCTGAGATA
>JACPCH010000079.1 GCA_016179875.1 Candidatus Rokuibacteriota bacterium
CCCCCGCCCCCGCGCACCGCCGACTGGCACGCCGCGCACATGGATGCTCACCACGCCCCACACCGGGCTCGCCATCCCGTCGCGCGGCGGCTCCCGGCCTCGGCGGCGGACGCGACTGACGTGGGCGAGAAAGGAGTGCCGTCGAGGTGGTCCTGGCCGTCGTCGCGGAGCCGGCCCCGGTACAATAGGAGCGTGAAGGCGCTGCTGGTGGACCTCGACGACACGCTGCTCGACTACTCGGGCGGCGTGGACCGGCACTGGGAGGCGGCCGTGGCGGCCTGCGCGCCGCCGGGCCTCGACGTGGGCGGATTCGTCCGGGTGCTGGCCGAGACCCGGCGCTGGTTCTGGGACGATCCCGAGCGCCACCGCCGCGAGCGGGTGCACATGCTCGGCGCCTGGACCCACATCGTCGAGTTCGCCTGCGAGCGCCTGGGCCGGGCGCCCGACGGCCTCGCGCCGGCCATCGCGGGTGAGTTCGCGGCCCGCCGCCGCGAAGCGATGAGCCTCTTCCCCGACGCGCTCCCGAGCCTCGAGCGCCTGCGCGTGCGCGGCGTCGCGCTCGCGCTCGTCACCAACGGCGACGCGAGCCAGCAGCGCGACAAGATCGCGCGCCACGGCCTCGCGCGCTTCTTCGACGCGATCGTGATCGAGGGCGAGTTCGGCACCGGCAAGCCGGACGAGCTCGTCTACCGCCACGCGCTCGCCGCCCTCGGCGCGGCGCCCGCGGAGGCCTGGATGGCGGGCGACCACCTCGAGTTCGACGTGGACGCGCCTCAACGGCTGGGACTGCGTGGCGTGTGGATCGATCGTGGCGGTCAGGGGCTGCCGAAAGAGAGCAAGATCCGCCCGTACCGGATCGTCCGTTCGTTCGGCGAGCTCACCGCGGCTCGCGACTGAGCCGCGTCAGCTAGCGCCGATGCAGCGCCTCGCACCAGCGCCGGTTGTCGTCGCCGCCCGCCTCCGCGCTCCCCGACAGATAGGCCGCCGCGCTCACCAGTGCGTCGTCGGCACCTTCGCGGGCCGGGCAATGGCTCTCGCACCAGCGCACGTCGAGGATTTCGCGACTCGGGTCAGCGTCGGGCTCACAACCGGGGCAGTAGGCACGGGCGACGGACGGGGTGTCCGGCAGGTACTCCGTCACCGGTTCATGGCGAGAGAGAGCATCGCCATCCCTCTTCTATCCTAGTGTAGCCTGGCCCTCATGCCAAACTTAATGAACCGCCAGATCCTGCTCCGGAGCCGCCCGAAGGGCGAGCCCCGGCCCTCCGACTTCGAGCTGGTCGAGACGCCAGCGCCCGTCCCGGGCGAGGGCGAGCTCCTCTGCCGCACCATCTACCTCTCGCTCGACCCCTACATGCGCGGCCGGATGGACGAGGGCCGGTCGTACACGGGGGGCATGAACCCCGCCCTCGGCACCGTCATGGTGGGCGGCACCATCAGTGAGGTAATCACCTCCAACAATGCCCAGTTCCGGCCGGGAGAGTTCGTCCAGGGGTTCAACGGCTGGCAGGCCTACGCCGTCTCGAAGGGGGCCGGCCTCCGGAAACTCGATCCACGGCAGGCGCCCCTCACGACCGGGCTCGGCGTCCTCGGCATGCCGGGGATGACGGCCTACGTCGGGCTCCTCGACATCGGCCGGCCGAAGCCCGGCGAGACGGTCGTCGTCTCGGCGGCCTCGGGAGCGGTCGGGAGCGTCGTCGGCCAGCTCGCGAAGCTCAAGGGCTGCCGGGCGGTCGGCGTCGCGGGCTCGGAGGCCAAGTGCGAGCACGTCGTGCGCGCGCTCGGCTTCGACGCCTGCGTGAACTACAAGGCCGGGCCGCTCCGGCCCGCGCTCCAGAAGGCGTGCCCGGACGGGATCGACGTCTACTTCGACAACGTGGGCGGCGACGTGCTGGCGGCGGCGCTCACGCTGGTCAACCAGAACGCGCGCATCCCGCTCTGCGGGCTGATCTCGCAGTACAACGCGACGGAGCCCCCGCCGGGGCCGAACCTCCGCCCCGTCCTCGTCAACCGCGTCCTCATCCAGGGCTTCATCGTCTCCGACCACCTCGACCGCCAGGCCGACTTCCTGCGCGAGTGTACGCGGTGGTACCGGGAAGGGCGGCTCAAGTACACGGAGGACGTCGTGACCGGGCTCGAGAGCGCGCCCGAGGCATTCGTCGGCCTGCTGCGGGGGCGGAACTTCGGCAAGCTGATCGTCAAGGTCGGCGAGGAGCGACCATGAAGATCGCCGATGTGAAGGCCACCCCGACGTCGTTTCCGGTGCCGCCGGAGGCGAGCGTGACGCTCGGCATCGGCCGCACGGTCAAGCGCGACGCCGTCGTCGTCAAGGTGACGGCCGACGACGGGCGCGTCGGCTGGGGCGAGGCCCACCACGGCCGCGCCCCCGGCGCGGTCGCCCACCTCGTGAACACGACGCTCCGCCAGCTCGTGCTCGGCCAGGACGCGATGGACGCGGTCGGCGTGTGGCAGCGCGTCTACACGAAGCAGCTCGGGAGCCACGGCATGGGCGCCGGCGCGGCGATCGCGCTCTCCGGCGTGGACATGGCGCTCTGGGATCTCCGCGGCAAGGCGCTCGGCGCGCCGCTCTACCGGCTGCTCGGCGGCGGCGCGCGGCCGATCCCGGCCTACGCCGGCGGCGTCTCGCTCGGCTGGCAGGAGCCGGCGAAGCTGGTGGACGAGGCGCGCGCCCTCGTCGGGCAGGGCTACCGCGCGCTCAAGCTCCGGCTCGGCGACACGCCCCGGCGCGACCTCGAGCGCGTCGCCGCGGTGCGGAAGGCGCTCGGCGACGAGCTGGTGATCCTGACCGACGCCAACACGGGCTACACCGTCGCGGACGCGCGGGCGGCCATCCCAGGACTCGACGCCCACGGCGTGGGCTGGCTCGAGGAGCCCTTCCCGGCCCACGACCACCGGAGCTACGCGCTGGCCGCGACGTTCGGGCGCGTGCCGCTGGCCGCGGGCGAGAACCACTACACGCGCTTCGAGTTCACCCGCGTGATCGAGGATCGCGTGATCACGATCCTCCAGCCTGACCTCGCGAAGACCGGCGGGATCACCGAGGGACTCCGCATCGCGGCGCTCGCCTCGGCGTGGAAGCTGCCGATCCACCCGCACACCTCGATGACCGGGCTCAGCATGGCCGCGTCCATCCACTTCCTGGCCGCCATCGACAACGGCGGCTACTTCGAGGCCGACGTGTCCCGCGGCAACCGCTTCCGCGACGAGCTGACGAGCGCGCCGTACGCGCTCGACCGCGACGGGTGCGTCCGGCCGCTCGAGGCGCCGGGGATCGGCGTCGAGGTGGACGAGCGCTTCCTCGCGAAATACCCCGTGATCGA
>JACPCH010000091.1 GCA_016179875.1 Candidatus Rokuibacteriota bacterium
ACCCGTCGATGAATGGGTCCGGCTGGGCCTCGGTGGAGATCCACCCGATGCGCGCAGCAAGACCCCGCGGCGGCTGGGCGCCCGCAGAACATGGCACGACCGCCGTGGCGATTCCGACTAGAAAGGCGCGTCTGTCGAGCGCCATGCGGGGAGTATATTCCTGGACGACGAGGTCATGGACGATCCGCCCATCCGGTCTCGGTCCGCCCAACTAGAATTCGACCGCAACGCCCTGCCTCCACCTTCAGATGCCGGCATCCACCGGCAGATGCCGCCATCTCCACCTGGATGCCTACCGGCATCTTGGGGGTGGATGCTGCCTCCGCCCCGTGCGGCATCCACCATCAGATGCTCGGGCCGCGCTCGGACCCGGCGCCCTGGGGAGATCCGGTCCTCCGGGCAAACGCGCCGGTGCGATCGTACCGCACTTCCCACACCTTTCGGTCGGGATTCCACGCCCGGCCGGTCCGCGTCACCCGCGATGAGTGCCGGCAGGCGCCGCGGGACGGGTCGGCGGATTCCTGCTACCATCCAGGCACATCCACGACGCGAGGACGGCCATGGACAAGAAGGACGGCAGCCAGCTCATCCGCGGGCTCGAGGGCGTCGTCGCCGCCGAGACCAAGCTCTGTGACCTCGACGGCAAGAACGGCCGGCTCGCCTACTGCGGCTACGACATCGCGGACCTGGCGCGGCAGGCGACGTTCGAGGAGGTCTGCCACCTCCTCTGGCACGGCGAGCTGCCGGCGGCGGTGCAGCTCGACAAGACCACGCTGGCGCTGATCGCGGCGCGGGAGATCCCGCGTGAGCTGCTCCAGACGTTCCGGCTGATGCCGAAGGCCACCGACCCGATGCGCGCGCTGCAGGCGGCGGTGGCGATGCTCGGGATGCACGACCCGGACGCCACCGACAACGCGCATGCCGCGAATCTCCGGAAGGCGGTGCGGCTCACCAGCCAGCTCGCCACCGCGATCTGCGCGCATCACCGGATCCGGAGCGGCCAGGAGCCGGTGGCGCCGGCCTCCGACCTCTCGCACGCCGGCAACTTCCTCTACATGCTGACGGGCGCGCGGCCGTCGGCCGTCGTCACCAAGGCCTTCGACGCGAGCCTCACCCTCTACGCCGAGCACGAGCTGAACGCCTCCACCTTCACGACGCGGGTGATCACCTCGACACAGTCCGACCTGCACTCGGCCGTCGCGGGCGGCCTGGGCGCGCTGAAGGGCCCGCTCCACGGCGGCGCCGGCGAGGCGGTCATGCGCACGCTGCTGGAAATCGGCGAGGTCGCCAACGTCGACGCCTTCAGCGACAAGGCGCTCGCCGAGAAGCGGCGGCTGATGGGCTTCGGCCACCGCGTCTACACCGCGGGCGACCCGCGCGCCGCGATCCTGAAGGGCCTGGCCGAAGAGGCGTGCCGGCAGTCTGGCCAGTTCAAGTGGTTCGAGATGGCGGTCAAGCTCCACGCGCGCATCAACGCGGCAAAGAAGCTCATCCCCAACGTGGACTTCTACTCTGCTCCCCTCTTTTATTCTCTCGGCGTTCCTGTCGACCTGTTCACGCCGGTGATCGCGACGGGGCGCATCGCGGGTTGGACCGCCAACATCGTCGAGCAGCACGACGACAACCGCCTGATCCGGCCGCGCGGCGACTACGTGGGCGCCGGCCGCCGCCCGTTCGTCCCGCTGGGCCAGCGTGGGGCGTAGCCTCACGCGGAAGCTGATCGAGAGCCACCTCGTCGCCGGCCAGGCGGTGGCGGGCGAGGAGATCGGCCTCAGCGTGGACCAGGTGCTCCTCACCGACACCAACGGCACGATGGCCTGGCTCCAGTTCGAGGCGCTCGGCTTCCCGCGCGCCGTGCCCGGCCGCGTCGTCAGCTACGCCGACCACAACGTCTACCAGGTGGACTCGCGCAACTCCGACGACCACCGCTACCTGCAGGCCGTCTCGCGCCGGTACGGCGCCGTGTTCTCGAAGCCCGGCAACGGGATCTGCCACCAGGTCCACATGGAGAGCTTCGCCATCCCCGGCCAGACGCTGCTCGGCACCGACAGCCACACGCCGCTCTGCGGCGCCGCCGGCATGCTCGCGATCGGCGCGGGCGGGCTCGACGTGGCGGTGGCGCTCGGCGGCGGGCCGTACTTCTTCCCGATGCCGGCCGTCACGCGCGTGTGGCTCACCGGCGCGCTGCGGCCCTGGGTGACGGCCAAGGACGTGATCCTCGAGCTGCTGCGCCGGCTCACCGTGCGCGGCGGGACCGGGAAGATCTTCGAGTACGGCGGCCCGGGCCTCCGGAGCCTGCTCGCGGCCCAGCGCATGACCATCGCCAACATGGGCGCGGAGCTGGGGCTCACCACGAGCGTCTTCCCGTCGGACGAGGTCACGCGCTCGTTCCTGACGCGCCTGGGCCGCGGCGAGGACTGGCGGCCGGCCGCGCCCGACGAGGACGCGACGTACGACGACCAGATCGAGCTGGATCTGTCGGGGCTGACGCCGCTCGTCGCGCTGCCCGGCTCGCCCGACCGCGTGGTGCCGGTGGAGGAGGTCGCCGGGACGGCGGTCGAGCAGGTCATGGTCGGCTCGTGCACGAACGGCTCGTGGCACGACATGGCGTCGGTCACCGAGATCGTGCGCGGCCGCCGCGTGCACCCGTCGGTGTCGTTCGTGCTCTTCCCCGGGAGCCACAAGATCCTCGAGACGATGGCGCGCGAGGGGCTGCTGGCCGATCTCCTGGCCGCCGGCGCCACGGTGTCGGAGTCCACCTGCGGCTCGTGCGCCGGCATCGGCCACGTGCCGGCGAGCGGCGCCAAGAGCCTGCGCGCCTTCAACCGGAACTTCGCGGGGCGGAGCGGCGTGAAGGACGACGCGGTCTATCTCTGCTCGTCCGTCGTGGCGGCGGCCTCGGCGCTGACCGGCGTGATCACCGACCCGCGCACGCTCGGCGCGTCGCCGGCGGTGACGCTGCCGCCGCGCTTCGCGGCCTCGACCGCGGGATTCGTCGAGCCCGACGGCGAGGGCGACATCGTGCGCGGGCCGAACATCAAGCCGGTTCCGCTGGGGGAGCCGGTCGCGGAGACGCTCGACGCCCCGGTGCTGCTGAAGCTCGGGGATAAAGTGTCCACCGACGATATTTCCCCGGCCGGCGCCGCCGTCCTCGTCTTCCGCTCGAACGTGCCGGCGATCGCCGAGTTCTGCTTCAAGTACGTGGACCCGGAGTTTCCGGCCCGCGCGAAGGCGGCCGGACGCGGGATCATCGTGGGCGGCGAGACCTACGGCCAGGGCTCCTCACGCGAGGCGGCGGCGGTCGGGCCGATGTTCCTCGGCGTGCGCGCCGTCCTCGCCAGCCGCTCGTCTTCGACGACGCCGGGGCGTGCGCGGGGATCGAGCGCGACGATCGCCTGCGCCTGCCGGGGCTCCGCGCGGCGCTGGCCGCCGGCGTGCCTGTGAAGGTCGTCAACGCGCGCACGGGCGCCGCCTTCACCGCCTCCTGCGCGCTGACGCCGCGCGAGCGCGACATCCTCCTGGCCGGCGGCGTCCTCGCCCACACCCGGCGGGGGCGCGCGTGAGCCAGCGGAAGATCCGCGCCGTCTACATGCGCGGCGGCACCAGCCGCTGCCTCGTCTTCCACGAGCCGGATCTGCCGGCGCCCGGGCCGGCGCGCGACCGCATCCTGCTCGCCGCGCTCGGCAGCCCCGACCCCTACGGCCGCCAGCTCGACGGCCTCGGCGGCGGCATCTCGTCGCTCTCGAAGGCCTGCATCATCGGCCCCGCGAGCCGCCCCGACGCTGACGTGGACTACACCTTCGCCCAGGTCGAGGTGACGAAGCCCGTCGTGGACTACAATGGCAACTGCGGCAACTGCTCGTCCTCCGTCGGGCCGTTCGCGATCGACGAGGGCCTCGTGAAGGCCGTCGAGGGCGAGACGCTCGTGCGTATCCACAACACGAACACGAAGAAGCTGATCGTGGCCCACGTGCCGGTGAAGGACGGGGAAGCCGCGGTCGAGGGCGACTTCGCGCTGGCCGGCGTGGCCGGGCGCGGCGCGCGGATCGCGCTCGACTTCCTCGACCCGGGCGGCGCCGGCACCGGGCGCCTGCTGCCGACGGGCGCCGCGCGCGAGGTCATCGACGGCCTGGACGCCTCGCTGGTGGACGCGACCAATCCGATCGTCTTCGTGCGCGCGCGCGACCTCGGGCTCACCGGCACGGAGACGCCGCAGGCGGTGGACGCCGACCGCGCGCTCGCCGCGCGGCTCGAGACGATCCGGCTCGAGGCGGCGCGGCGCATGGGCATCCCGGGCAGCGCCTCCGTCCCCAAGGTCGCCTTCGTCGCGCCGCCCACCCCGTTCACCACTCTCGACGGCGTGACGCACCCGGCCGACGCGGCGGACGCGGTGGCACGCGTGATCTCGATGGGCAACTGCCACCGCGCCTTCGCCCTCACCGCGGCGATGTGCCTGGCCGTGGCCGCGCGGATCGAGGGCACCGTGGTCCACGAGTGCGCCGGCCGCGCCCGCGGCGACGTGAGCCTCGGCCATCCCTCGGGCGTGCTGCCGATCGCGGCGCGCGTGGGCCGGCGCGACGGGGCGCCGTGGGCCGAGAGCGTGACGGTCTACCGCACGGCGCGCCGGCTCATGGAAGGCTTCGTCCGCGTCCCGTGAGCCGGCTCTACCTGACCGCCGCCCGGGACGAGATCGCCCGGCGCCGCGCGCTGGTGCCGAAGGGCCGGGTGGTGGAGGCGTGGCCCGACCTCGCCGACGGCGCCGCCTTCTGGCTCGGCGAGGAGACGAAGGCGCTGCTCGAGTCGGTCGGCCCGCCCTTCGCGGTCGAGCTGTCCCTGCCCGCGGACGCGATCCCCGTCTACTACGGCCCGAAGCTCTCCGACCTGGAATCGCTGCCCCGCGAGGAATCGCTGAAGACCCGCGTGCTCTCCGCCCACGGCATCGCCGTCGCCTGGATCACGCTCGACCGCTTCGGCCAGCGCGCCGAGTACGAGCCGAAGTCGCCGGCCGATCCGGTCTTCCATCTGCGCCGCGTCGGCGGCGGCGCCGGCCACCTCTGGCGCCTGTTCCACGCGCGGGAGGAGGCGGCGACGTACATGCGCGAGTCCTACGGCGCGGACTCCGAGGGCGCCGAGTGGGCCCAGGGGCTCGCGGTGCGCGACTTCGCGGAGCTGCTCGAGCGCCACGGGCGACGGGAAGGCGCCTAGTGCCGCGCGCGGATCTCCTCGAGGACGGGCAGCAGGAACCCCCGGAACTGCGCGGGGTTCTCGCTCATCGGGAAGTGGCCGATCTCGGGCATGACCGTGAAGCGCGCGCCCGCGATCTTCTCGGCGGTGCGGCG
>JACPCH010000219.1 GCA_016179875.1 Candidatus Rokuibacteriota bacterium
GGTGCTGGGCGGCGTGCCAGGTCGTGCGCTCGAGCAGCTCGTGCGCCGCCTGCGGGCCGTAGTAGACGGCGATCACGCGCGTGTACTCGCCCGGCGCCGCGCCCTCGAACCAGCCGGCGAGCCGCCCGCGCACGAGCGCCCCGTAGCGGGCGACCGCGGCGCCGTCGCGGAGGTCCTCGGGCGCCGTGTCCCGGAACCAGCGCTCCGGCAGCTCGCCCCGGTCCATCGCGTCCACGAACGCCAGCGCCAGGTGGAAGACGTGGAAGCCGAGGTCGCGCACGGGCCGGTGGCGCTCGGGCGGGACGTGGTCCAGGTGCGCCTCGGTCATGCCCGTGAGCAGCGCCTGGGCCGACGCCAGCAACGTGTCGAGCCGCGCCGCCAGCTCGCCGGGCGCGAGCCGCGCCGGCGCCTAATACGCCACGCCGAGGAGCGCGGCGTACGCGGGTGGGTTCCAGCCGTGGTCCGCGCGCCCGACCGCGCGCTCGCCGACGGCGACGGCGGGCACCGCCGGCACGCCGAGCCGCTTCAGCTCCTCGAGCGCGGCCGGATCGGCCTGGACGTCCACCGGGTCGAACTCGACCCCCCAAGACGCGAGCAGCTCCCTCGTCTTGGCGCAGGAGCTTCAGCCGGGGCGGTAGAAGAGCCGGGGCACCGCCACGCTCAGCGCCCCCGGAAGGTCGGCGTCTTCTTGGCGGCGAACGCCGTCACGCCGTGCTTGAAGTCCTCGGTGCGGCCGCTGGCGGCGATGGCCTGGGCCTCGTGCTCCATCTGGGTCTCGAGGCTCTCCCACGTGGACTGGTGGAAGAGCCGCTTCGCCCCGCCGAACGCCTTCGACGGCCCCCGGGCCAGCTCCTGCGCCAGCGCGGCCACCGCCGCCTTCAGCTCGGCGTCCGGCACCACGCGCGTCACCAGCCCCCACTCGAAGGCCTCGCGCGCCGAGAGCACGCGGTTGGTGAAGTACAGCTCCATCGCGCGCCGCAGGCCGACGAGGCGCGGCAGGAAGTAGGACGACGAGCCGTCGGGCGTCGCGGCGATCTTCGAGTAGGCCATCGTGAAGCGCGCCGACTCGGCGGCGATCACCAGATCGCCCGAGAGCGCGAACGAGAAGCCGCCGCCGGCGGCGACGCCGTTGACCGCCATGATGACGGGCTTGTCGCTGCGGGCGAAGCGCGAGACGGTCCCGTGCAGGTACGTCGTCAGCTCCTTCACCAGCGCGCCGATCCGCGGCAGGTTGTCGGCGAAGTCCTTGACGTCGCCGCCCGCGCAGAACGCCTTGCCGGCCCCGGTCACGACGACCGCGCGCACCGCGGGGTCGTCGTCCACGTCGAGCGCGGCGTGGAACAGCTCGCGGCCGAGCGTCAGGTTGAGCGCGTTGAAGGCGTCCGGCCGGTTGAGCGTGATCGTGGCGACGCCGTCGCGCTTCTCGAGCGTCAGGGTCTCGAAGCTCATCGCTCCTCCTCCGTTCGGGTGGGCTCCCCGCGCCGGCGCGCCACCTGCGCGACGACGTCCAGGATCTCCTGGATCCTCAGCGGCTTGACCAGCACCGCGTCCACGTTGTGGGCGCGGCGCTCCTCGGGCGTCAGCTCGACGCCGAAGCCGGTCACGAGGAAGATCGGCACCGTCGGCGCCATCTCCTTGATCGCGCGCGCCACCTGCCAGCCCGAGACCCGGGGCATCGCGAGGTCCGTGATCACGAGGTCGAAGGGCTCGGCGCCGAACCGCGCGATGGCCTCGCCGCCGTCGTGCAGCACGACGGCCCGGTGCCCGCCCGCCTCCAGCACGTCGCCGAGCATCATCGCCACCGGCGCTTCGTCGTCCACGACGAGGCAGCGCAGCGAGGGCGTGGGGCCCGCGGGCGCGGCGCCCGGCGGCGCCTCGACGGCGAGCGGCCCGGTCGCCACCGGGAACGTCAGCCGGAACACGGTGCCCCGGCCCTCCTGGCTCTCCACCACGATCTTCGCGCCGTGGCGCGCCAGGATGCCGTAGGTCATCGAGAGGCCCAGCCCGGTCCCCTGCGGCCCCTTGGTGGTGAAGAACGGGTCGAAGATCTTCTCGCGGACGCCCGGCGGGATCCCGACGCCGGTGTCGGCCACGCTCACGACGATCTCCTCGTCCACGCGCAGGGTCGTCAGCGCGAGGACGCCGCCCGACGGCATGGCGTCCACGGCGTTCAGGATGAGGTTGGTGAGGGCCTCGCGCAGCTCCGCGGGGTCGCCGGCGATCCGGGGCAGGTCGCCGTACGAGGGGCGCACGTCGATCAGCACGCCGCGCGCCAGCGGCTCCTCCCGCCAGCGCGACTGGGTGATCTCGAGGTCGTCCAGGACGATCTCGTTGAGGTCCACCGCGACGAACGGCTGGTCGCGCCGGATCCGCGTGAACTCCTGGAGCCGCCGCACCGTCTGGGCGCCGTCGAGCGCCGAGCGCTCGATGACCTGGAGCCACTGCCGGAGCTGGGGCGTCTGCACCCGTTGCAGGAGGAGCTGCGCGCGGCCGAGGATGGACGCCAGCAGGTTGTTGAAGTCGTGGGCCATGCCCGAGGCCATCTCGCCCAGCGCGCGGAGCTTCTCGGTGCGCACGAGCTGGTCCTGCGCGGCCGCCAGCTCGCCGTACGCGCGCGTGCGCTCCTCGAAGAGCCGGGCGCTGCGCAGGGCGAGCGCGCCCAGGTGCGCGATGTTGGTCAGCAGGCGCTCGTCCGCCTCCGTGAACGGGCGCGCGCCGCTGCGCAGCGCGATCACGCCCAGGACCTCGTCGTCCGCCGTCATCGGGACGCCGAGCCAGTAGGGCCGGTCGGCCGCGAACGCCGACGGCTCCACCCCGTGCCGCGCGCACTCGGCCTGGTAGTCGTCGGTGCGCACGGCCCGGCGCGTCTCGAAGACCACCGACATGAGCCCCACCGACCCGGCCGGGTAGCGCAACGGCTCCCGCAGGTCGGGCGCGCCGTCGGTGATGCGGAGCGCCACCTCGAACTCCCGCCGCGCCGCGTCGCGGAGGATGACGAACATGTTCCGGGCGTCGAACACGCGCGCGACGTGGGCCCGGATCGCGTCGAGGAGCGCGGCCCGGTCGAGCTGGCCCGTCACCGCGCGCGAGAGGTCGTGCAGCACCGACAGCTCCTCGACCTGGCGGCGGTTCTGCTCGAACAGCCGCGCGTTCTCGATCGCGACACCGGCCTGGTTGGCGATCGCCTCCATGAGCGCCAGCTCGTCGTCCGAGAACTCGCGGGCGCGCTCGTACCAGATGAGGCCGAATCCGCCGATCATCCGCTCCTTCGACACGATCGGCACGAAGAGCTGGCTCCGGTGGGGCAGGATGTCGGTCATGACCCCGGCGGCGCGCGGGTCGGCGGCGACGTGCGACGAGGACACCGGGCGGCGCGTCCGGGCCGCCTCGGCGTAGAACGGATCGCGCGCCAGCGAGATGCGCATCGAGCGCACCCGCTCCAGGTGCTCCGGCGGCACGTGGTAGCCCGCGACCGGCTCCAGCCACTCGCCGTCGCCCTCGCGGAGCCAGGCGCCCGCGGAGTCGGCCTCGAGCGCCCCGGCGACGCGGCGCAGGAAGTGGCGGAGGAGCGACTCGAGATCCAGCGTGGACGAGAGCGTGCGGCTCACCGACAGGAGCGTCTCGGACTCGCGCAGCTTGACCTGCGTCTGGCGCGACAGCTCGGCGTTCTCCATCGCCAGGCCCACCTGGGCCGCGACGCCCTCCACGAGCCGCACCTCCGCCGGCGTGACCTGCCGTCCGGTGCGCCACCACACCAGGAACAGGCCCCCCACCGGCTCGCCGTGCGCCACCGCCGAGGCGAAGAGCACGGAGTGCGGGGGCAGCGCGCCCATCCACGCGGGGTCGAAGCGCGAGTCGGTCCGCGGGTCCGGGCTCCAGACCGCCCGGCCCTCGCGCCACGCCGGGAGGAACTCGGGCACGCGCGCGAGCACGATCGGCCGGCGCGTGAAGCTCTCGAGCAGGTCCTTCGGCACCCGGTAGCCGGCCAGCGGCACCAGCGCCTCCTTGCGGGCGTCGAGGAAATAGGCGCCGGCCATCTCGGCGCCCACCACCTGCGCCACCTCGCGGGACACCCGGCGCATCAGCTCGGCCATCGGGCCCTGCTGCGAGAGGATCTGGGCCACGTTCAGGAGCGTCGTCGTCTCGCGCAGCCGCTCCTGCGCCTCCGTGTAGAGCCGTGTGTTCTCGAGCGAGAGCGCGAGCTGGCCGGCGATCGTCATCGCGAGGTCCTGCTGCCAGGCTTCGAAGGGGCGCGCCTGGTCGCAGTAGTCGAGCGTGATGACGCCGATGACCTGGTCCTGGCGGATCATGGGGACCGCCATGGTGGCCTTCATGCCGAACAGCTCGACCCACTCGCGCGGCAGCTGGTCGCTGTGGAGGGCGTCCTCCACGACCACCGGGCGGCGGGTCTCGATGGCGCGCACGTTCATCGGCACCTCGAGCAGCGGGCGGGACACCACCGTCTGGAACGCCGTCCACTTGGCGAGGTCCCTCCGGCCGTCGGCGTACTGCGACATGAGCGGGATGACGTGCTCGCCCTCCCACAGCTCGAGCGAGCAGCGGTCCACGCGGCACACCCGCGCGATCGTCATCGCCGCGCGCTTGAGGAGCTGCCGGGAGTCGAGCGTGGAGTTGAGGATCTCCACCACCTCCAGCAGCGCCCGGGTCTCCTCGAGCCGGCGGCTGGTCGCGGCGTAGAGCCGCGCGTTGTCGAGCGCGACCGCGGCCTGCGCCGCCAGCGAGCCGAGGAGCGACGCGGTCTCGGGCGTCACCGGCGAGGGCGCGGCCCGGTGGAGGGCGAAGGCGCCGAGCACGCGGTCGCCGAGCGCGATCGGATAGGCGGTGAGGAACCCGAGGTCGCGCGCGGCGAGCTGCGGGCCGTCCACGATGCGCGGATCCTCGGCGACCGGCGCCCATAAGATTGGCTCCCGGTGGAGCGCCACCCAGCCGATCGCGCCCTCGCCCAGCGCGAGCCCGTCGTGCAGCTCGTCGGCGACCGGGCCGGAGCCGTGGGTGAGCGAGCGGGTCAGCCGGCGGGTCTCGGGGTCGAGCACCCAGACGCTCACGTACGGCGCGTCGAAGAACCGGGCCACCGCCGCCGCGATGTTGCGGAGCACCTCGGCCATCTCGAGCGAGGAGGAAACGAGCCGGTTGACCTCCTCGAGCGCCGCCAGGCGGTCGCCGTGCTCCCGCGCCTCCCGGTACAGCCGCGCGTTCTCGACGGCGATCGCCGCCCGGCCCGCGAAGCTCTCGAGCACGGCCAGCTCGTCGTCCGTGAACGGCGGCGCGCCCGCGCCGCGGCGGTTCATGAGGATGACGCCGAGCAGGCGGTCCTGCATCGTGAGCGGGCAGGCCATGACCCGCCGCACGCCGGCCTCGACCCACCGGTCCTGGGCCAGCAGCGAGTTCGGGTAGTCGTTGACCACGATGCTCCGCCGCAGCTCGGCGGACGTGCCGGCGACGCCCCGGCCGACCGGGACCGTGAGGCCGGCGAACCCGCTCTGCTCGGTCCAGGCGCGCGAGCGGAGCGTCCGGTCCTCCTCGAGGGCGTAGATGGCGCCGTGGGCCGCGAACAGGCGCGCCGCGCGGTCCACGATGAGGGTGAGGAGGCGGGCCTCGTCCAGCTCGGCCGCCAGCTCCCGCTCGATCCCGGCGAGCGTCGCCAGCTGCTGGTGTCGCGCCGTCTCGAGCGAGAACAGGCGGGCGTTCTCCAGCGCGAGCGCCGCCTGGTCGGCGAAACCCTGGAGCAGGCCGGCCTCCACCTGGGTGAAGACCCGACCCGCGCGGTCGCCGACCGAGAGCGCGCCGATGATCCGGCCCTTCACCCGCATCGGCACGCAGAGGAGCGCGGCGTCGCCGGCGGCGCGGAGACCGCCCCCCAGGTCCTCCGTCACCGCGATCACCGGGTCGGCGAAGATGTCCGGCGTCGCCGCCGCGCGGCCCTCGGCGAGGGCGCGGCCGGAGATCCCGATGCCGGGCGGCACCACGTGGCCCGGCGACAGCGTGCCGCGGGCGGTGCCGCCGAGCGCGAGCAGCGCGAGCGAGCCGTCCGGCTGGAGGGTGCGCAGGCCGGAGGAGCGCGCCGTGAACGGCGCCAGCACGCTCTCCACGATGCGCTCGGCCACGGCGCCGATCTCGAGGCTCTCCGTCAGCGTCCGCGCCAGCCGCGCCAGCTCCTCGGCCTCGAGCCGGCGGCGCGTCGCCTCGGTGTAGAGCCGGGCGTTCTCCAGCGCGAGTGCCGCCTGATCGGCGAAGGCCTGGGCCAGCCGGATCTCGGCCTCGTCGAAGCGCCGCCCGGTGCGGTCGCTGACGGCGAGGGCGCCGAACAGGCGGTCCTTCACGACGAGCGGCACCGCCAGCAGGGCCCGGTGCGCCTCGCGCCTGACGCGCTCGAGCGCGTCCGGCGCGTAGCTGATCCGCGGGTCGGCCAGGAGGTCTTCGCTCGTCATGGCCCGGCGCTCGCGCGCGGCGAGGCCGGCGACCCCCGTGCCCCGGGGCAGGACCGCAGTCCACTGGAACCCCTGGCCCGCGTCGGTCGAGGTCGCGACCGCCACCAGCGCGCCGGTCTCGGCGTCGAGCCGGTACAGGCACGACGACCGGGCGCCGACGAGCGCGCACACGCTGTTGGCGACGCGCTGGGCGGCGAGGTCGAAGTCGAGCGTCTCGGACAGGAGGCGCCCGAGGTCGGCGAGGGCGGCCATGCGCTCGGCCTGGCGGGCGGCCTCGCGGAAGAGCCGGGCGTGCTCGAGCGCGAGCGCCGCCTGGCCGGCGAACGCCTCGGCCTGCTCCTGGTCGCGCGCGGTGAACGGCCGGCGGGCGCGGAAGGTGAGGGCGCCGATGGTGCGGTCGCCCACCTTCAGCGGAACGCCGAGGAATGTCGTGTAGCCGAGCCGGTGGTCGGCCGCCAGGTGCTCGGGCACCGTCACCAACTCGATGTCGCAGCAGAGCGTCCGGCCCTCCGACACGACCTTGCCGCTCAGGCTCTCGCCGACCTTGATGCGGGGCCGCTGCATGGTCTGGCCCGCCGAGCCCGCGAGGCCGGCCACGACCAGGTCGTCGCCCTCCAGGAGGCGGAAGCCCGCGTTGTCCACGTCGAGCAGCCGCATCGCCTCCTCGGCGATCGAGGACAGCAGCGGCTCCGTCGGGACCACGCCGCCGATCTTCTTGTTGATCTCGAGGACCGCCCCGAGGTAGGCCCGGCGCGCCTGTTCCTCGGCGAAGAGCCGCGCGTTCTTGATGGCGTTGGCCGCGTGGCCCGCCAGGAGCCCGAGCACGCCGAGCTCCTCGGCCGTGTACTCGTGGGGCTCGCGGACCCCGATGGACAGGGCCCCCAGCACGCGGTCCCCGGACAGGAGGGGCCCGATCGCGACGGACACCGTGCCCTCCGCGCGAATCCGCTCGACGTTGCGCGAGCGCGGGTCGGTGACCGCGTCGGCGATGGTGAGCGGCGCGCGCGTGGCGACGACCGTGCCGACGAGCCCCTCGCCGATCCGGAAGCGCTGCGCGCCCGCGACCGACGAGCGCGTCCCGGCCGAGGCGCGGAGCGCCACGTGCTGGCCGTCGTCGTCCACGAGCCAGAGGCGGGCGATGCTCGAGTCGAACAGCTCGACCGCCGCGTCGGCCACGCGCTGGAGCACGTCGTCGAGCGCCAGCGTGGCGGTGAGCGTCTGGGCCAGGCGCGCCAGCGTCTCGAGCCGGCGGCCCTTCTCCCCCGTCTCCGCGAGCAGCGTCGCGCGGCCCACCGCGAGCCCGACCTGGTGCGCCACCGCCTGGAGCATCGTCAGCTCCGCGGCGTCGAACGCCCGCGCCTCGGTGGAGATCAGGGCCATGACGCCCCAGGTGCGCCCGGCGACCGGGATCGGCAGCGCGAGCTGGGTCCGGTAGCGGCCGGCGTGCACCCGTTCCCGCACGTCGGGCGTGAGGACCGTGGACGCCGTCAGATCGGTGACGACGTAGCGCCCCGAGCGCGCCGCCTGGCCGACGTGGCTCGCGGCCACCGGCCGCACGCGGAGCCGCTCGACGTCGGCGGCCGACAGGCCGCGGTGCGCCACGAGGAGCAGCCGTTCGCCGGAGGCGTCCAGGCGAAACACCCCGCCGAACGCCATGCGCGCCACGCCGCAGACGACCTCGAGCGTGCGCTCGGCCGTCGCCACGAGGTCCTCGCCGCCGGCGGTGGCCACGGCCACCGCGTAGAGCGCCTCGAGCTCCCGACGCCGCCGCTCGTCCGTGGTCGCGGGGTCGGTTGGCACGGGGGCCGTTGGAGCGGGCGCCGACGACGGCCGGGATAGTTTCACGAGCAGCACCAGCGCGACACAGGCGGCGGTGGCGAGCGAGCCCACCCACCAGAGCCAGAACCGGCGGGTGTCGACGCGGTGGGCGGCGTCGGACACGAGCACGGTGACGGCGACGGCATCGGCCGGCGCGAGCGCGCGCGCGACCCAGGGCTCGCCGCCGACCGTCAGCCCCGCGCCCGGCACGCCCGCCCAGCCGGCGAGCGGGGCGCCCGGCAGCGTCGAGCCGACCGCGCGGTCGCCCACGACGGCGACGAGGGCCGTCCGCGACGGCAGGCGCGCCAGCGCGCGCTCGAGCGCTTCGAGCCGGCGGCCCACCACCACGAGGCCGGCGGGCAGCGGCGCGACGCCGAGCACGTAGGCGCGGTCGTTGATCACGGCCACGCGCGGCGGCCCCTCCCCCGACGGCGCGAGCGCGGGCAGCGTCATCCGCGGCGTGGCCGGCACCTGCACGAGCGGCACGCCGGCGGCGTCGACGATCACGAGCAGGTCGGCGAGCCGCTCCAGCGTGAGCGCGAGCATCCGCGGCGAGGCCCGGAGCGTGCCCTCGACCACGGCGGGGTCCTGCGCGAGGAGCCGCGCCTCGCGCCGCAGCTCCGCGTGCACCGCCTCGAGCAGCGTCCGCGCGCCGGCGACCGCCGCGCCCAGCGCCGCCTCCCGGCGCTCGGCGCGCTGGCGGGTCAGGAGCGCGCCCGCGGCCGCCCACACCAGGACGAGCGCCAGGAGCGTCAGGAGCAGCCGGCGGGCCAGCGGGCGGCGCGGCACCGGGGGCCTCAGGGACGCTCGCCGACCCGGTGGAGCTTCAGGAGGTTGGTCGTCCCCGCCACCCACATCGGCGAGCCGGAGATGATCACGAGCAGGTCGCCGCTCGCGACCGACCCGTCGCCCAGCAGCGTCGCCTCGATCTCCTCGATCATCTCGTCGGTGGTCTGCACCTTGCGGATCAGACGCGACGACACGCCCCACGACAGCGCGAGCCGCCGCTGCACCTCGACGAACGGCGTGAGGGCGATGATCGGCACGTCCGGGCGCGCCTGCGAGATGAGCCGCGCCGAGAAGCCCGACTGGGTGAAGGCGACGATCGCCCGCGCCCCGAGCGCGTGGGCGGCGCCCGAGGCCGCGTCCGACATCGCCTCGGCGAACGTCACCCCGACGCGCTCGTGGCGCCGTCGGCGCGCCGGATCCCCGAGGACGTCCCGCTCCGCCCGCTCGGCGATACGCGCCATCACCTCGACCGCCTCGACCGGGTACCGGCCGGTGGCCGTCTCGGCCGAGAGCATGATCGCGTCGGCGCCCTCGAAGATCGCGGTGGCCACGTCGGAGGCCTCCGCCCGGGTCGGCCGGAGGTGCGTGACCATGGACTCGAGCATCTGCGTCGCGACGATCACCGGGACGCCGGCCGCGCGCGCCTGCCGGATGATCTCCTTCTGGAGGTGGGGCACGTCCTCGAGCGGCACGTCCACCCCGAGGTCGCCGCGCGCCACCATGACCGCGTCCACCGCGCGGAGGATCTCGGGGAGGTTCGCGATCCCCTCGTGGCGCTCGAGCTTGGCCACGAGCGGCACGCGGGCGCCCAGCGCCGCCAGGGACTCGCGCACGTCGCCGACGTCGGCCGCCGAGCGGACGAAGGACACCGCGACGAAATCCACGCCGTGCTCGACGCCGAAGCGCAGGTCCTCGCGGTCCTTGTCGGTCAGGCACGACGTCGGGAGCGCCACCCGCGGGAGCGAGATCCCCTTGTGGTCGCTGAGGCGCCCGCCCACGACGACGCGGCAGCGGACCTCGCCGGCCGCCACCGCCTCGACGCGCAGCTGGATCATGCCGTCGTCCATCCAGATCTCGTCGCCGGGCTGGACGTTGGCGAGGTACTCGGGGTGGTTCAGGGACGCCCGCTCGGCCGTGCCTTCCACGGGCCGTGCGCACAGCGTGAACGCCTGGCCGGCCTCGAGGTCCACCCGCCCGCCCCCCGCCGGGCCGAAGACGCCGAGGCGGATCTTCGGTCCCTGGAGGTCCTGGAGGATCGCGACCGGCCGGCCCCAGCGCGCCTCGCCCGCGCGGATCAGCCGGATGACCTCCGCGTGCTCGGCGTGGGTCCCGTGGGAGAAGTTGAGGCGGGCGACGTCCATGCCGGCCGCGACCAGGCGATCGAGCTCGGCCGCGGCGCTCGACGCCGGGCCCAGGGTGCAGACGATGCGGGTCCGCCGCACCGCCCTACCCCGCCTCGAGGAGCGGCGCCAGGAAGTGCCCGGTGTAGGAGCGGCCGGCCTGGCGCGCGAGGTCCTCGGGCGTGCCGGTGGCGACGACCCGGCCCCCCTCGTCGCCGCCCTCCGGCCCGAGGTCGATGACCCAGTCGGCCGTCTTGATGACGTCCAGGTTGTGCTCGATGATCACGACGGTGTTGCCCTGCTCGACGAGGCGGTTCAGGACGTCCAGCAGGCGCTGGATGTCGGCGAAGTGCAGCCCGGTGGTCGGCTCGTCGAGGATGTAGAGGGTCCGGCCGGTGGCGCGACGGGACAGCTCGGTGGACAGCTTCACACGCTGCGCTTCCCCCCCGGACAGGGTGGTGGCGGACTGGCCGAGACGGATGTAGTCGAGGCCGACGTCGTCGAGCGTCTGGAGCTTCGACTTGATGACGGGCACCGCGTCGAAGAACCCGAGCGCCTCGCGCACGGTCATGTCGAGGACCTCGGCGATGCTCCGGCCCTTGTAGTGCACGTCCAGGGTCTCGCGGTTGTAGCGGCGCGCCTTGCAGACGTCGCACGTCACGTAGACGTCGGGCAGGAAGTGCATCTCGATCTTCACGAGCCCGTCGCCCTGGCACGCCTCGCAGCGGCCGCCCTTGACGTTGAAGGAGAACCGGCCGGGCTGGTAGCCGCGCACGCGCGCCTCGGGCGTCCGCGCGAACAGCGTGCGGATGAACGTGAACACGCCCGTGTAGGTGGCGGGGTTCGAGCGCGGCGTGCGGCCGATCGGCGACTGGTCGATGTCCACGACCTTGTCCACGCGCTGGGCGCCCTCGATCCGGTCGTGGGCGCCCGGCCGGTCCTGGGCGCGGTGGAGCATCTGGGCCAGCGCGCGGTACAGGATGTCGTTGACGAGCGTGGACTTGCCCGAGCCCGACACGCCGGTGACGGCCGTGAACGTCCCGAGCGGGATCTTCACGGCCATGCCCTTCAGGTTGTGCTCGCGCGGGTTGTGGATCGTGATGGCCTGCCCGCTCCCCTTCCGCCGCGCCGCCGGCACCGGGATCGCGAGCTGCCGCGCCAGGTAGCGGCCGGTGAGCGACGCGGGGTTGGCCACGATCTCGTCGGGGGTGCCGACGGCGACGAGGTGGCCGCCCAGCTCGCCCGCGCCGGGGCCCAGGTCCACCACGAAGTCCGCCGAGCGGATCGTCTCCTCGTCGTGCTCGACGACGAGCACGGTGTTGCCGAGATCGCGCAGCCGCTTGAGCGTCTCGAGCAGCCGGCGGTTGTCGCGCTGGTGCAGCCCGATGGACGGTTCGTCGAGGATGTACAGCACCCCGACCAGGCTGGAGCCGATCTGGGTGGCCAGCCGGATGCGCTGGCCCTCGCCCCCCGACAGCGTGCCCGCGGGCCGGTCGAGCGTGAGGTAGTCGAGCCCGACGTTCAGCAGAAAGCCGAGCCGCTCGCGCACCTCCTTCAGGACGCGGCGCGCGATCGCCAGGTCGCGCTCGCCGAGCCGGAGCTCGGCGAAGAACGCCGCCGCCTCCTTGACCGTCAGCCGGCACACGTCGGCGATCGAGCGGCGCGCGATCTTGAAGCCGAGCGACTCCCGGCGCAGGCGCGAGCCCGCGCACGCCGGGCACGGGCGCTCGGCCATGAACTGCTCGATCTCCGCGCGGGCGTCCTCCGACGCGGTCTCGCGGTAGCGCCGCTCGAGCGTCGCGATCACGCCCTCGAAGCCCCCGTCGCGCTCGCCGTGGAGGATGAGGTCGCGCACCGGCTTCTTGAGCCCGCTCCAGGGCGTGTCGAGCGAGAACCGGTGGCGCCGGGCCAGGACCTGGAGCGTCTGCCGGAAGTACGTCGTCTCGCGCCCGGCCCACGGCGCCAGCGCCCCGGCCCGGAGCGTGCGCGCGGGGTTGGGCACGAGCCGCTCGGGGTCGATCTCGTCGCGCGCGCCGATGCCGCCGCACTCTTGACAGGCGCCGTAGGGGTTGTTGAACGAGAACATGCGCGGCGAGACC
Organism: Candidatus Rokuibacteriota bacterium; assembly: GCA_016179875.1. Lineage (GTDB taxonomy): Bacteria > Methylomirabilota > Methylomirabilia > Rokubacteriales > CSP1-6 > GWA2-73-35. The sequence goes on from JACPCH010000219.1 coordinate 12,496, forward strand.
TCGGGCAGCGAGACGCCGCACCCGGCGCACGCGAGGCGCTCGGAGAAGAGCATCGGCTCGCCGCTCTTGCCGCCGTCGGTCACCGGCTCGACCTGGACCACGCCGTCGGCCAGGCGCAGCGCGGTCTCGAGGGAGTCGGCCAGGCGCGCGCCGAGGTTGTCGCGCACGATCAGCCGGTCCACCACGACCTCGATCGTGTGCTTGCGCTTCCTGTCGAGCTCGATCTCCTCGCCGAGCTCGCGCACCGCGCCGTTCACCCGGACGCGCGAGAACCCCTGCCGCTGGAGGTCGAAGAAGAGCTTCTTGTACTCGCCCTTGCGGCCGCGGACGACGGGGGCCAGCACGAGGAGGCGCGTCCCCGGGGCCTGGGCCAGCACGCGGTCCACCATCTGCTGGACGGTTTGCGCCGAGATCGCCCGGCCGCAGGTCGGGCAGTGGGGCACGCCGATCCGCGCGAACAGCACGCGCAGGTAGTCGTAGATCTCGGTGACGGTGCCGACCGTCGAGCGCGGATTCTTCGAGGTCGTCTTCTGCTCGATCGAGATCGCGGGCGAGAGCCCCTCGATGGAGTCCACCTCGGGCTTCTCCATCTGCTCGAGGAACTGGCGCGCGTAGGCGGAGAGCGACTCGACGTAGCGGCGCTGGCCCTCCGCGTAGATCGTGTCGAACGCGAGCGACGATTTTCCGGACCCCGACAGCCCGGTGATGACGACCAGCTGGTCGCGGGGGATCTCGAGATCGATGTTCTTGAGATTGTGCTCGCGCGCTCCGCGGATGACGATCCGATCGCTCGCCATGACGGCCTATTGTGTCAGCCCCGCCGCGCGGCGGCAACCCGCCCCACCCGCGCGAGCGCCCACGCGAGCGGGGCCGCCACGAGGGCGGGATAGCGGCCGAGCGCGCCGGCCCAGGGCGGCAGCTCGCCCGCGGCCAGGGCGGCGAAGGCCACGAGCCCCGCCGCCGACCCGACGAGCGCGGCGCGGCGGCTCGCGCCGGCGAGCGCGGGCGCGGCGACCGCCGAGGCGGCCACGCCGAGCCCGAGGAGCAGGACGCGCCAGGCGTCGACGGGCACGACGCTCGCCGCGCCCGCCGCCACGAGCACGCCGAGCCAGAGGAGCGGGGGCCGGCCCCCGCCGAGCCGCGCGCGCAGGCCGCCGGCGGCGGCCGCGAAGAGCAGGACCAGGGCCAGCCCGAGCGCGGCGGCGAGGAGGCCCCCCCACGGCGCCTCGACGACGAGCGCCGGCAGCCCGAGGGCGTACGCGAGCGGCGGGGCGCCGAGCGGAAGCTCCGGCGCGGCGCCGACACCGTAGACCGCGAGGCAGGCGGCGCCGAGGACGAGCGCGGCGAGGAGCGCCGGGCCGACGACCGCGCGTGGCGCGGCGACGGGCGCGCCGACGAGAGCGAGGGCGCCGCCGGCGAGCGTCAGCACGAGGCCGCTCAGCTCGAGCGCGCTCCCGGCGGAGGCCCGTCCGGGCGGGTCGGCCCAGGCGATCCCCGAGACCGGCGCGCCCGGCACCCGCTTGCCGCGCTCGAACCGGACGGCCGCGCCCGCCTCGAGCGTCAGCCGGTCGCCGGGGCGCAGCTCGAGCGAGTCGCCGGCCTCGAGACGCCACTCGTGACTCCGCGTTCCGTCGTCGACCCGCCAAGCGCCCGGCGAGAGCGCGGTGACGCGATGGGCCTCGGTGAACGCGAGCGTCGCCGGACGGGCCAGCGCCCGCCCGGCGCCCGCCCACGCGCTCCCCTCGGCGAACGCGAGCGCGGGGCGCGACGCGACGTCGCGCCACGCGGCCCACGGCGGGAGGCGCAGCGCGCCCCCCGCCGCGACGACCGGCAGGAGGAACGCGAGCAGCCCGAGCGCGGCCAGCACGCGCGCCGCGGCCGTCCGCCGCGCGACGCCGACGGCGCCGGCCGCGGCGACGGCGAGCGCGAGCGTCAACCAGCGCGGGATCTCGACGGCCTCGCCGGCGTCGGCGAGGACGAGGAGGCTCGCCCACAGGACGAGCGCCCCGCCCGCCGCCTCCGCCGCGCGCGCCGGGGGGCCACCGGGCGCCGCCGGCGTGCCGGCCGAGAGCCACGCGAGGAGCGGCGCCGTCACGGCGGCGAGCACGAGGAGGGGCGCCTCGGCGGCGCCGGCGAAGACGCGCGCGACCACGAGCCCGAGCAGGGCCGGCGAGGTCCACGCGGCCGCGGCGGCGAGCGTGGCGCGCGCGCCGCACGCGAGCCCGAGGACGATGGCGGCGAGCGGGCCGGCCAGGAGCCCGTACCACCAGAGGAGCCCGACGCCGCCGAGCCGCAGCGCCCCGGGATCGCCCGGCGCGACGGCGAGGAGGAGCCCGGCGGCGAGCAGCGCGAGGCACGCGAGCACCCCGGCGCGTCGCCCGGCGGTCGTGGACACCGCGCGATTATAGCCGGCTCGCATCCCAGCCCGGGAATCGGTATCCTGTCGGGCAACGTCCAACCACCAAAGGAGCGCGCATGACGGATGAGATCGAGCGCGTGATGGTCGTGACGGCGCACCCCGACGATTCCGAGTTCGGCGCGGGCGGCACCGTGGCGAAGATGGTCAAGGAGGGCCGCGAGGTCACCTACGTGATCGTCACCAGCGGCAACAAGGGCTCGAGCGACCGCTCGATGACCCCGGAGCGGCTCGCCCGGATCCGCGAGGAGGAGCAGCGGAACGCCGCGCGCACGCTCGGCGTCGCGCGCGTCGAGTTCCTCGGCTACCCCGACTGCGAGGTCGAGGACACGCGCGACCTCCGGCGCGACGTCACCCGGCAGATCCGCCGCTGGCGGCCCGACCTCGTCATCGCGCAGAACCCGAACCGCACGTACAACCTCGGCGCGTCGCACCGCGACCACCGGACCGCCGCCGGCGTCGCCCTCGACTGCGTGTACCCCCTGGCGCGCGACCACATGGCCTTCCCCGAGCTGATGCCGGAGTTCGAGCCGCACCGCGTCCGCGAGGTCTACCTGATGCAGTGGGAGAGCCCGCACGTCGTGGTCGACATCGCGGACTTCATGGACCTGAAGATCAAGGCCCTGGCCTGCCACGCGAGCCAGTTCGCCGACTTCGCCGCGGTCGAGAAGCGCGTCCGCGAGCGCTCGGCCGCGCTCGGCAAGACGAAGGGCCACGCGTACGCCGAGGCGTTCGACCGGATCGTCATCGGGCGCTGAGCCCGCGAGCGCACAGGAGCGCGCATGGCCGATCGATCGGTGGAAGCCGCCGCGACGCTGACCGACATGGTGGGACGGCGCGTCGCGCTGTCGCCCGACAAGCCGTACTTCCATCTGTACGGCGAGCAGGTGACGTACGGGCGGCTCTGGGCGCAGAGCGCGCGCTACGCGGCCGGGCTCGCCCGCGCCGGCGTGGGCCCCGGCGATCGGGTCTGCCTGATCTACCCGACGTGCGCCGAGTTCTTCTACACGTTCTTCGGGGCGCTGCGCCTCGGGGCGGTGCCGGTGCCGCTCTACCCGACGCTCGGCGTCGAGGCGACCGCCCGCGTCTTTGCGGACTCCGAGGCCGTGGCCGTCGCGACGATCGGCTGGTTCCGCAAGGGCGTGGACGAGTCGGTCGCGCTGGCGCCGAACGTCCGCGCCGTGCTCGAGCCGCCGGACCTCGACGTTGACGCGCCGTCGCCGACCCTCCACGAAGCCGCCGAGGACGACCTCGCGTTCCTCCAGTACACCTCCGGCTCGACCGGGCACCCGCGCGGCGTCATGCTCACCCACCGGAACGTCGTCTCGACCATCAGGTTCATGGCCGAGGCCGCCGGGCTGACCGCCGACGACCGCGTGGTGTCGTGGCTGCCGCTCTACCACGACATGGGGCTCATCGGCTGCGCCTTCACCCCGCCGCTCACCGGCACGCCGCTCTGGCTCCTGCCGCCCGACCTCCGCAACCCGCGCCAGTGGCTCGAGCTGGTGACGGAGGTGCGCGCGACGTTCACGGTGGCGCCCGACTTCGGCTACCGGAACTGCGTGAGGAACGTCCGCGACACGGCGGGGCTCGACCTCACCA
>JACPCH010000092.1 GCA_016179875.1 Candidatus Rokuibacteriota bacterium
GTCCGCGAGGCCGGCGTCGAGCGTGGGTGGGCTGAGAAAGGTGCGCGTCGCTCATTTGTAGCGGGGTCCGCGAGGCCGGCGTCGACCGTGGGTGGGCTGAGAAAGGTGCGCGTCGCTCATTTGCGGGCCAAGGATATCACGGCCGGGAGTCGGAGTTGTCGTGCCCCGATGGCACGCGGTGTCGTTTCCGCAAATTCAATGTGGTTCGTGCGTCGTGAAAAGAGCTGTTCCCGCTGACCTCGTGGCCGGATATCGGCTTGGTACCCGGGTTGCTCTGCTGACCGGCGGCAGAAAATTCGGCACCGGTTGGGGACACGCCGGCACAAGCCCGGAGGGTAGGCGCATGAGATCAGTGGCGACGAGGCGTTTGAAAGCCGAGCACGGGACGGCACCGGCTGTCTGGACGTCGCCCAAGTCCGCAGCCGAGCTCGTCGACAGTCTCATCGAAGAAGCGCTCGCCTGGGGCGCGAGCGACGTCCACCTCGAGCCGAACGAGGCGGGCATGCAGGTCAGGTTCCGCGTGCACGGGCTCCTCCAGAACGTGATGACGGTCGCGCCGCTGGAGCGAGCCGCGGTGGTCTCGCGGATCAAGATCATGGCCAACCTCGACATCGCCGAGCACCGGCTGCCCCAGGACGGACGGATCAGGATCCGCCAGAACGGCCACTCATCCTGGTCACGGGCCCGACCGGCAGCGGCAAGACCTCGACGATCTACGCCTGCCTGAAGGAGATCAAGTCGGAAGCGATCAACATCATCACGATCGAGGACCCGATCGAGTACGAGATCAGCGGCGTCACCCAGATCGCGGTCCACGACAAGATCGGCCTGACGTTCGAAGGGTGCCTCCGCTCGGTCCTGCGGCAGGACCCCGACGTGATCCTGGTGGGCGAGATCCGGGACCGCGAGACGGCCCGGATCGCGATGCAGGCCTCGCTCACGGGCCATCTGGTCTTCGCCACGCTCCACACCAACGACGCCGTCGGCGCGATCACTCGGCTCCTGGACATGGAGATCCCGCCGTACCTCATCGCCTCGTCGCTCAGCGGCGTGCTGGCGCAGCGCCTGGTGCAGGTGCTCTGCCCGGCGTGCAAGGTCCCGGCGAAGCCCGCTGCCGATCTCTGCGCCAATCTCCTCGACCCGACCGCCAGCCGCCTCTACCAGCGCGGGCCGGGCTGCGACAAATGCCATGGCCTCGGCGCGGTCGGCCGGATCGGCGTGTTCGAACTCGTCACTGTCACGTCCAAGCTCCGCTCGCTGATCATCACGCGCGCGAGCGAAGCCGAGATCCGGGAGGCGGCGCACTCCGACGACTTCCCGTCCATGTTCCAGGACGGGCTCGTGAAGGTCGCCGACGGACAGATCGCCTACGACGAGCTGATGCGGGTGACGGAGCCGGACCGGCCACGGGCCGACGAGCTGCCCGCGGACCCGGAGCCCGTCCCCCCGCCGCAACCGGCGCTGGTCCCGCTCCGAGTCATCCCGCTGAACTGAGTACATGGGGGGGCTCCGGGCGCCCCCCAAGCCCCCCGGCGCTCGGGGCGCCCCGGCACAGCCGTGGCGCCCCTCGACAACGCGATTGGTTCACGGGCTCTGAGCCACGCCGCGGGGAAGCTCAGAGCCTGTGAGCAGAGCGCGGCGTCGAGAAGCGTCCCGGCTTGGCCGGGGCGCTTCCGAGCGTTGGGGGGTGTGGGGGGCCAGGTCGGGGCCCCCCACCTTGGGGCCTGTGAACCGACCGCGGCGTCGAGGAGCGCCACGGCTTCGCCGGGGCGCTTCCGAGCGTTGGGGGGTGTGGGGGGCCATGTCGGGGCCCCCCACTTACTCAGTGGGCGCCGAGCAGCGGCGAGAGCAGCCAGTCGGCCACCGCGAACAGCACGAGCCCGCCGAAGACCGTCCACGCGAGCGCCGGCCCCCCTTCCCGGTTCACCTCGGGAATCAGGTCCGAGGCCGCGACGTAGATCGTCACGCCCGCCGAGAGCGCCAGCGCGTAGCCCACGTGGCGCTCGGCCACGAAGCCCGTCACGAGCGCGCCGGCGATCGTCAGCACGCCCAGGATCGCGCCGGCGCCGACGGCGGCGGCGCGCGAGTGGCCGCCCGCGAGCATGACCGAGGCGATCGTGAAGCCTTCGGGCACCTTGTGGAGGAACACGGCGATCGACAGGAGCACGCCGAGCGACGGCGCGATCATGAAGCCGGCCGCGATGGCCACGCCGTCGAAGAGCGTGTGCACGCCGAGCCCGAGCAGCGCGAGGTAGCCGGCCGCCGGATCCAGGAGCGCCTCGGGGTGGACTTCCTCGCCGAAGTGAAAGTGCGGGGCCACGGTGTGCTCGAAGAGATGGACGCCGAAGTAGCCGACGAGGACGAAGAGGAAGGCGTGGGGCACCTGGGCGCTCTCCGGCAGCATCCGCACGAAGGCCGCGGCCAGCATGAAGCCCGCGCCGGCGGCGACGAAGTAGCGGAGCGGCGCCAGCCCCTTCCGGTGGGCGCGCACGACGAGCAGCGCGCCCGCGAGATCCGCGGCCGCCGCGACGGCCGCGAAGGCCAGGTATGTTAACATGATCACGCGAGCATAGCATGGTCACCGCGGCGCCTCCCCGCCGGCTGGGCGAGATTCTCGTGCACGAGCGTGTGACGACTGCGGAGGCCGTCGAGCAGGCGCTCGCCCGTGGCCAGGCGACGGGCGAGCGGCTCGGCGAGGCGCTCGTGGCGATGGGCGCGGTGACGAGCGAGGACGTGCTGCGCGCGCTCGCGAAGCAGCAGAACCTCGCGTTCCTCTCGCGCGGGGAGCTCCCGTCCCCGCTGCCGCTCCTCAAGAACCTCTCGCCGAAGTACCTCCGCCAGTACACGGTCTGCCCCGTCAGCGTCGAGAACGGCCTCCTGACGGTGGCGACCGCGGACCCGCTGAACCCCGTGATCGTGGACGACCTCCGCCAGTTCACGGGCCTCACCGTGAAGATCGTCGTCAGCCCCGCGGAGGCGATCATCGAGGCGATCGACCGGACGTACGACGGCGCGGCCACGCCGCTCCAGCGCATCGTCGAGGGCATGGAGGAGGAAGGCAAGCCCGAGGGCGACGAGGACATCAACCACCTCCGCGACATGGCGTTCGAGGCGCCGGTCGTGCGCCTGGTGAACCTGCTCATCGAGAGCGCGATCGACGGCGAGGCCTCCGACATCCACATCGAGCCCTACGAGGACACGCTCCGGATCCGCTACCGCATCGACGGCATCCTGTTCGACCAGGAAGCGCCGCCGCGGCGCCTCCAGGCCGCGGTCACCTCGCGCATCAAGCTCATGGCCGAGATGAACATCGCCGAGCGGCGGCTGCCGCAGGACGGACGCATCCGCGTCACGCTGCGCGATCGGCGCGTGGACATCCGCGTCTCAACCATCCCGACGGTGCACGGCGAGTCCATCGTCATGCGGCTGCTCGACCGCTCGAGCGTCTTCCTCCCGCTCGAAAAGCTCGGCTTCGGGCCGGACACGCTCGGGCGCTTCGAGACGCTCATCAAGCGCCCGCACGGCATCGTCCTCGTCACCGGGCCCACGGGCTCCGGCAAGACTACGACGCTCTACGCCGCGCTCGACAAGATCAACTCGCCGGACCACAAGATCATCACGGTCGAGGATCCGGTCGAGTACCAGCTGAAGGGCGTCAACCAGATCCCGGTGAAGCCGAAGATCGGGCTCACCTTCGCCACCGGCCTCCGCCACATCGTCCGGCAGGATCGAGGCCGTGCTGGCCCAGCGGCTCGTCCGGCGCATCTGCGCCGCGTGCCGCGTGCCCGACACCCCGAACCCTGCCGACCTCGAGGCGCTCGGCATCGAGGGCGCACGCGGCGTGCGCCTCTACCGCGGCCGCGGCTGCGACGAGTGCCGCTCCACCGGCTACCGCGGGCGTACCGGCATCTACGAGCTGTTCCCGATCACCGAGGAGGCGCGGAGCCTCATCCTCCGGCGCGTGCCGAGCCGTGACATCCGCCGCGAGGCGATCGAGGCGGGCATGCTCACGCTCCGGCTCGACGGCTGGCGGAAGGCGTGCGAGGGCGTCACCACGGTCGGAGAAATCCTCCGCGTCACCCAAGAAGACGCCTGAGGACGGCGATGCCCGTCTTCGTCTACCGGGCGGCGGATCGGCGCGGCCAGACCATCGACGGCGTGA
>JACPCH010000093.1 GCA_016179875.1 Candidatus Rokuibacteriota bacterium
CGAGGTGGCGCAGGAGCTGGGCCTCACGGCGGCCAATGTGCGCGTCATTCGCCACCGCGCGCTCGTGCGCCTGCGCCTCTGCATGAACGGCGAGGAGCCGGCGGCGTGAGCGCCTTGGCCTGCGCGGAACCGCTGGACCTCGCGGTCCTGATCGACTACTGGCTCGGCGATCTCGCGCCGGACGCGGAAGAGCGCGTCGAGGAGCACCTCCTGGGTTGCGCGGCGTGCAGCCAGCGCACGGGCGACTTCGTCGCCCTGACTGGCGGCGTGCGCAGCCTGGCGAACTTTGGCGTCGTACGGGCGGTGGTGACGAGCGCTTTTCTCGAGCGTCTCATCGACGAAGGCCTCAGGGTGCGGGAGTACCGCCTGGTTCCGGGCGGCAGCGCTGAGTGCACCGTCACGCCGAGCGATGACCTCGTGGCGGCGCGCCTGGCCGCCGACCTCCGCGGCGCCGAGCATGTCGACCTCGTCAAGTGCGACGCCGACGGGCGCGAGGAGAACCGATTGAAAGATATCCCGGTGAGCGCGTCAGCGCAGGAGGTCGTGCTCCTCGAGCGGATCGATCGCATCCGCGCGCTCCCCGCGCGCGTGCAGCGCGTGAGGCTCGTCGCCCCCGACGCCGACGGCGAGCGGCTTCTGGCCGAGTACACGTTCGTCCACACACCGTCATCGCACGAGTGACGGCCGGCCCGAGGATACATAGGATCTTGCCTTTGAGACTATTGTCATTCGCCACCCTGAGCGGTTCAGTTCTGACGCGGTACAACGAACGCCCAAAGGATCGCATAACGGCATGGTGGAGCGGACCGAAGAAGGCCGAACGAAGCGTGCCTGGCAGGGTGAAGAGCGGAAAGATGATAGGATCGCGCGCGTGAGGCCCCGCGCGCTCGTCCTGCTCGTCGCCGCGCTCCTGCTAGGCGCCGCGGCTCCCGCGGCGGCCCAGTACCCGATCTTCGACGCGCACATCCACTACAGCCGGCCCGACTGGGACGCCTACACGCCGGAGCGGGCGCTCTCGATCCTGGCGCGGGCCGGCGTGCGGCGCGCGATCGTGTCGAGCACGCCCGACGACGGCACGCTGAAGCTCTACGAAAAATCGCCGCAGGGGATCGTGCCGTTCCTCCGGCCCTACCGCACGCGCGAGGACATGGGCGGCTGGCCGCGCGACCTGAGCGTCGCGGCCTACGTCGAGGAGCGCCTGAAGCGCGGGGTCTATCGCGGGATCGGCGAGTTCCACCTGGACGCCGCCGACGTGGACGCGCCCGTGGTGCGGCGCCTCGCGGAACTGGCGGCCGAGCGCGGCATCTTCATGTGGGCCCACGTGGACGAGACGACGATCGAGAAGCTGCTGCAGCGGTACCCGGCCGTCCGCTTCCTGTGGGCCCACGCCGGCATGTCCACCGGCGGCGCCGCCGTCGGCCGCCTGCTCGACCGGTTCCCGACGCTCTGGGTGGAGCTGGCGCTCCGCACCGACGTGGCGTCGGGCGGCGCGCTCGCGCCCGAGTGGCGCGCGGTGTTCCTGCGCCACCCCGCCCGGTTCATGGTCGGCACCGACACGTGGATCACCTCGCGCTGGGAGGTCGTGCGCGACTACCACCTCGAGGTCCAGAAGTGGCTCGGCGAGCTGCCGCGCGAGGTCGCCGAGCAGATCGCCTGGAAGAACGGCGAGCGCCTCTTCCCGGCGCCCTAACCCGGGACGAGCGCCTCCACGAGCCGCCGGTCCGACTCGTAGCGCAGCCGGGCGAGCGCCTCGGCGCGGTCGGCCCACGCGACCTCGTCCACCTCGTGGTCGTGGTCGCCGGCCTTCTCGACGGGCCGCATGAGGAACCAGCTCACCGTCTTGCGCACGCGGCGGCCGTCGCGCTGGAACCAGTAGGTCACGGGCTCGAGCGGGCGCACCAGCTCGCAGCGCCAGCCCGTCTCCTCGCGCACCTCGCGCAGCGCCGCCTCCGCCGTCGTCTCGCCGGGGGCGAGCGTGCCCTTGGGGAGCGTCCACACCGGGCGCGCCCGGAGGTCGCGGGCGCGGATCAGGAGGACGCGGCCCGCCGCGTCCACCACGAGCCCGCCGGCGGAGAACTCGATCACGGGGCGTGTCCGGTCGTCGCTCACGCCCCCATGATACGATGCGCCCCGACACCACCCGAATCGGAGGGAGACGCTCGCGCATGCCCGTCCCGCCCGTGGGCCGCCCGCTCGCCGGCGCGGTGCTCGCCGTGCTGCTGCTCGGAATCGCCGCGACAGCGGCCGCCCAGGCGCCGCCGGCCGAGCGCGGGGAGGCCGACCCGGCGCGGGCCTTCATCGAGATGCTGCGGCGCACCGACCCCGCCGCGGCCGCGACGTTCACGGCGCTCCGCGAGGCGCGCGACCGGAGCGTCGCCGAGCTGCGCGAGGCCGAGGCGCAGTTCGCCGCCGCCGGCCCCGAGCTGCGCGCCGCCTTCATCGCCAGGGTCCGCGGCGCACGGCGCCGGTACGCCGAGACCTCCCTGGCCGTCCTCGAGTTCCTCGACGCGCGCGACGCCAAGACCCTGCGGGACTACCAGGCGGCGGTCGCCGAGCTCACCGCGCTGATCGAGCACCGCCGGCAGACCCGCGCCGAGCTCCAGAGGATGCTCCAAGACGAGTAGGCTCGATCTCCTCGCGCACTTCCCGCCGGGCGCCACGCCGCGTCCCGAGCAGGCGCGGCTCCTGGCCGCGCTCGCCGACGCCCTCGCCGAGGCCGAGGACGACCCGGCGGCGCCGCGCGTGCTCCTGGTCGAGGCGCCCCCCGGCGTCGGCAAGAGCCACGTGGCGATGACGCTGGCCCGCTGGAGCGGCGACGCCTACCTCCTGACCTCGCAGAAGCTGCTCCAGGACCAGTACGAGCGCGAGTTCGGCCCCGAGCTGCAGCTCGTCAAGGGGCGCGACAACTATCTCTGCGAGCGCTATCCCGGCGCGCGCGTGCCGACCTCGCGCGGCATGTGCCGGCGCCCGCGCGGCCCGTTCTGCCAGTGTCCGTACGCGCGCGCCAAGGCGGCGGCGCTCGCGGGCCCGATCTTCTGCACCAACACGAGCTACTTCGCGACGCTGCGCCACTGGCAGGCCGAGCAGCTCCGCAAGCGCCGCCTGCTCGTCATCGACGAGGCGCACAACCTCGAGGCCCAGCTCGCCGGCGTCTTCACCGTGGCCTTCGCGCACGACGAGATGCGGGCGTGGTTCGGCGCGCCGCTGCCGCGCCTGCCGGCGGCCGAGGACTACCGGCGCCTGATGGCCGACCGTCTCGCGGACCTCGAGGGCCGGCGCGAGGCGATCGGCCGGGCCGGGCCCTCGAGGCGCTCCGGCCGCCAGAGATCGCCGCCGATCTCTTCCTCCGGATGCCCCCGTCGCGCGAGGAGCAGGAGCTGCTCGGCCAGCGCGAAGACTTGGAGGCCGCGCTGGCCCGCGTGCGCTTCTTCCTGGACGGCGAGGATCGGGAATGGGTCGTGCGCTACCCCGACGCGCCGGGTGCGACGCTCGAGCTGGTGCCGCTCGGCGTCGCCGCTCTGGCCGGCGCCCTGCTGAAAGACTCCGCCGACCTGGTCGTGCTCTCCTCCGCGTTCCTCGGCCACCCGGGCGCGGTGGCCGAGGCCCTCGGCCTCGCCGAGGGCGCCGTG
>JACPCH010000220.1 GCA_016179875.1 Candidatus Rokuibacteriota bacterium
CCCTGCGGCAGGAAGAGGATCACGGCGATGAGCGTCAGCCCGACCACGGCGCGCCCGACGACGGCCCATTCGCCCCCGACGAAGGCGTAGGTGAGCACGGTGACGAACGTCGCACCCACCGCCGGGCCCAGCCAGTGTCGGGCGCCGCCGAGCACGCTCATGAGGACGACGTAGAGCGGCACCGTGATCGAGAACGTCTCGGCCACCGTGACGTACGTGACGAAGATCGCGTGGATGCCGCCGACCACGCCGGCCAGGAAGCAGGAGAGCCCGAAGGCGATGAGCTTGAAGCGGTAGGTCGGCACGCCCAGCACCTCGGCCACGTCCTCGTCGTCCGCGATGGCGAAGAGCCCGCGGCCGAGTCGGGCTCGCTGCACGGTCCAGGCGGCGCCCACCGCGGCCAGGGCTGCGACCAGGCCCAGCACGTAGATCGTGGACGCCGCGCTCGCGAAGATCTTCGGGACCGCCACGGCGGCCAGAAAGACCCCGGGGCCGCCGTCGATCCGCGTGTTGAGCACGATGGTCGCCAGCACGAACGTCACGGCCAGGGTCAGCAGCGCGAACAGCTCCCCCCGGAGCCGCCGCACCCGGAACACCACCGCGCCGATCCCGACGCCCAGGAGCGCCGCCACGACTCCGGCGGCGGGCAGCGTCCACACGAACGGCACGCCGAAGGCGACGGCGAGGGTCGCCGCCGTGTACATGCCCGCGCCGAAGAACGCGCCGTGCCCGAACGAGAAGTAGCCCGAGAAGCCGCTCAGGATCGTCCACGAGGTGGCGAGCGCGATCCAGTGGAAGACCAGGTAGAGAAAGGATTCGACGAAGGCCGGCGGTCGGAGCGCCGGGACCGCCGCGAGGGCCAGCCCCAGCCCGAGGAAGGCGGCCGCGTGGGCAGATCGGCGCACGTCAGATCCGATCGGGCCGGAGCACGAGGACGAGGATGAGCAGCGCGAACGAGACCAGCGGCGCCCAGGATGGCTCCGCCACCGCCATCGTGAGCGACTCGCTGATCCCGATGCCGATGCCCGCCACCAGGGGACCGAGCGGATTGCCGAGGCCCCCGAGGATGACGACGGCGAAGACCACGCCGATCCACGCGTAGATCTGCGAGGGCGCCAGCGTGTAGACGAGCGCCACGAACATCCCGGCCACGCCGGCGTAGGCCGCGCCGACGCCGGACAGCAACAGCGCCAGCCGCCGGGGGGAGACGCCGAAGGCGGCCGCGATATCCGGGTCCTCGACGCTCGCCCGCATGCCCTTGCCGACCCAGGTGAACCGGAGCCACGCCCAGGTCAGGAGCGACAGCGCCGTGGCGACGAGCAGCATGACCATCTCGGTCACCGGCAAGAAGAGCGGGCCCGCACGGACTGACAGGGTCGCGTAGGGGGTCTCGAGCCGGCGGAAGTCGGCCGTCCACACCCACTGGATCACGCTCTCGATGACGACGGTGATGCCGAACGTGACGAGCAGCGACGCGAACTCGTTGACGCGGAAGAAGTCGAAGGCCCATTGGAGAGCCACGCCGAGGAGGAAGAACCCGGGGACGATCAGCAGCGGCGTCAGGAAGGGGTTCAACCCCGCGGTCCCGGCGAGCTGGTAGGTCAGGTACGCGCCCAGAAACACGAGCGCGAAGTGCGCCAGATTGATGAGGCGCAGGAGCCCCCAGGAGAGCCCGAGCCCGAGCCCCAGCAGGCCGTACAGCCCGCCGATGAAGAGCCCGGAAACGATCGACTGCCCGAGGAGCGTCAGGCTCGGCATATCACTGGGGGCTCAGCGACCGCCCGTCAGGGCACCACCAGCCTGGCTCCGGGCGCCGCGAACTCCTTGGGCCAGACGACCACCCACTTGCCGTTCTGGACTTGCTTGATCTTCGAGAGGTCGTCCCCGTAGTTGTTGAGACCGTCGAACCGGACCTTGCCGATGATCGTGTCGACGCGGTTGGCCCGCAACCACTGGGCGAGGGTCTTGTCGTCCAGGCTGCTGGTGGCCGTCACCGCCGCCTCCATGATTTGCCAGGCCGCGTACGACGAGCCCGCCTGGGTGTCGGCCGACCGGTAGGGCAGGCCGGCCTTGGCCGCCCGCTCGCGGAAGAGCTTGACGTACTCGGCCGCGGTCGGGCTCGACGTGAACGGCGGATGCTCCTCGAACACGGTGGTCGAGAGCGCGTTCTTGCCCTCGGGGGCCAGCGCCAGCGGGCCCGGCGCCGGATAGAGGTGGAAGTGACTCTTCGGCGTGTAGTCGAGCTTCTTCAGCGCCTCGAGAAGCCCGTTGCCCTCGAGCCCGATGGCGCCCATCCACAGGAAGTCCGGATTGGCGTCGCGGACGCGCGCCGCGATGGCCCCGAAGTCCCGGGTGCCGAACTCGAACTCGAGGTAGAGCACCTCGCGGAGGCCCCGCTTGGCCGCCACCTCCCGCGCGCCCACCGACATGAAGTGCACCGAGGGGAACTTGCTCGTCACGATCGCGATCGTCTTCGGCGGCTTGTCGGAGGCGGCCAGCGCGTCGAAGAGCAGGTTGGGGAAGGTCCGCGCCGGCTCCGGCCCGATCGCCCACGTCGGGAACTGCATCTCGTACTTGGCCAGGTGCGGGATGCCGAACGTGTGGTGGAACAGGGCCTTGCCGTGGCGCTGGGCGACGGCCATCGCCGACATGATGGCGCCGGTCGCGTAGGGGCCGATGACGAGGTCGACCTTGTCGACGGTGATGAGCTTCTCGTAGAGCGTGCGGGCGAGGTCGGGCTTGGACTGGTCGTCGAGCAGGACCCACTCGACCGGCCGGCCCAGGAGCCCGTTCTTCCTGTTGAGCTGCTCCACGAAGATCTCGCCGGCGATCTTGTGCACGAGCGAGGTCGCGGCCAGCGGGCCGGTCAGGGCCAGCGTGCCGCCGATCCGGATCGGCTGGCCGGACGGGGCCGCGCCGGCCGGGGCGACCAGGGCGAGGACGATCAGGCCGGCCAGTGCGCCGAGAAACCCACGGTGTCTGAGAGTCATGCGCGTCCCTCCTGGATGCGATTCACGATGAACTCGACCGCTGCCCGTCAGGGCACGATCAGCCTGGCGCCGGGCGCCGCGAACTCCCTGGGCCAGACGACCACCCACTTGCCGTCCTGGACCTGCTTCACCTTGGACAGGTCGTCGCCGTAGTTGTTGGGACCGTCGAACCGGAGCTTGCCGTTGACGGTCTCGACGCGGTTGGCCCGCAGCCACTGGGCGAGGGTCTTGTCGTCCAGGCTCCTGGTGGCCGTCACCGCCGCCTCGATGACCTGCCAGGCCGAGTACGAGCCAGACGCCTGGACCTCGGCCAACTGGTAGGGGAGACCGGCCTTGGCCGCCCGCTCGCGGTAGAGCTTCACGAACTCGGCGGCGGTCGGACTGGAGGTGAACGGCGGGTGCTCCTCGAAGATGGTGGACGAGAGCGCGTACTTGCCCTCCGGGGCCAGCGCCATCGGGCCCGGCGCCGGATAGAGGTAGAAGTGGCTCTTGGGCGTGTAGTCGAGCTTCTTCAGCGCCTCGAGGAGCCCGTTGCCCTCGAGCCCGATGGCGCCCATCCAGAGGAAATCCGGGTTGGCGTCGCGGACGCGCGCCGCGATGGCCCCGAAGTCCCGGTTGCCGAACTCGAACTCGAGGTAGAGCACCTCGCGGAGCCCACGCTTGGCCGCCACCTCCCGGGCGCCCACCGACATGAAGTGCACCGAGGGAAACTTGCTCGTCACGATCGCGATCGTCTTCGGCGGCTTGCCGGAGGCGGCCAGCGCGTCGAGGAGCCTGCCGGGGAATGTCCGGCCCGGCTCGGACCCGATGGCCCACATCGAGAACTGCATGTCGTACTTGGCGAGGTGCGGGATGCCGAACGAGTGGTGAACCAGCATCTTCTCGTGGCGCTGGGCGACGGCCATCGCCGAGAGGATGTTGCCCGTCGCGTAGGGGCCGATGAGGAGGTCGACCTTGTCGACGGTGATGAGCTTCTCGTAGAGCGTGCGCGTGAGGTCGGGCTTGGACTGGTCGTCGTACAGCACCCACTCCACCGGCCGGCCCAGGAGCCCGTTCTTCTTGTTGAGCTGCTCCACGTAGATCTCGCCGACGATCTGGTGGATGAGCGAGGTCGCGGCCAGCGGGCCGGTCATCGAGAGCGTGCCGCCGATCCGGATCGGCTGGCCGGACGGGGCGGCGCCGGCCGGGGCGACCAGGGCGAGGACGGTCAGGCCGGCCAGTGCGCTGAGGAACCCACGGTGTCTGAGAGTCATGAGTGTCCCTCCTGGATGCGATTCACGATGAACTCGGCCGTCAGCCCCACGCTCCCGAGCGATTCCGTCGTTCTCCTGTCCGCTTGCCGGGTCAGGGGGCGCCAGCGTATACCGGGGGCCCCGGTACGGCAAGGCGGATGCGGCGCTCGCCGGCCCCCGCTTCCGCGACTTGACACGCGCGGGCCGCGCTGCATATATGGAACGCCCGGTACCGTCGCGGCGGGGTGTCCGGGCCGCCGGCCATCATGCCGCCGCCGAGAGGAGCCGCCATGCATCACGTCGGCCGCCTGGATGCAGCGTCCATGTCCACACCCGATGCCTACCGCGGTCGGAGCCTCGGCTTCCGTCGGCAGTCGCTCATCGACGGGCTGGCCGGCTCGGTCCACATGGGCTTCGGCGCCTGCGAGCTCTCCCCCGAGGGGCACCTCGGCGCGCACGTGCACTCGTACGAGGAGGCCTTCTACGTCCTCGAGGGCACTCCGCAGCTCGCCATGGGCGGCGAGACCTTCGAGCTCGCGCCGCAGCAGTGCGGGCTGATCCCTCTCGGCGTCCCTCACGCCTGGCGCAACCGCGGCGCGCGGGCGTGCCGCTGGCTCGACATGCTCGCGCCCCGTCCGCGTGACGAGCACAAGGAGCCCCCCGACACCTTCTTCACGCCGGAGCCCGCGTTCGGCGACCGCCCGCGCACGCTCGACATCCGCGACCCGCGTTGCCGGCACTTCTTCCGCCTCGACGAGGGGCAGATGGACGTGGACCGGCTGAAGCGGGGAAGCGCCGTCGGCGAGCCCACCGTGTCCGCGAGCATGGCGACGGCCCTCCTCGCCTACAGCGGCATCGCCGTGAAGATGCTCGTGGACCAGCGCCTCGAGGCGAACCTCTTGACGATGTTCATGGTCGAGTACCAGGCCGGCGGCGTCGCCCACCCCCACGACCATCCCTTCGAGGAGGCGTACTTCATGCTCGAGGGCGAGGTCGAAGCGGTCGGCGACGGCCGGTCCTACGTGCTGCGCCCCGGGGACGTGTTCTGGACCGGCGTCGGCTCGGTCCACGCCTTCTACAACCGGACCGATGCGAGGGTCCGATGGCTCGAGACCCAGGCGCCGCAGCCGCCCCGGCAGCACTCGTACCGGTTCACTCGCGACTGGGACTATCTGGGCCAGCTGCTGCCGGCGGAGTGACGCGGCGGCCGGCCCGGGACGCAGGCGCCCGAGGGGCCCCGCGGCCACCCGTGGCACCATCACCGCCCGCCCGTCGGCTCGCATGGAGTGTGGTCGCTCGCCCGGCCGGCGTCAGACGCCGAGGTATCTCGCCCGCACGTCCGCGTCCCTCCCCAGCTCCTGGGGTGACGAGGAGTGGACGATCTTGCCGCGGCTCATGATGTGGACGTAATCGGCGTAGAGCAGGGCGAAGCGCAGCCGCTGCTCCACGAGCAGCATCGACATCCCGCTCTGCTGCAGCGTGCGGATGACGTGCCCGACCGCCTCGATGTAGAGCGGCGAGAGCCCCTCCGTCGGCTCGTCGAGCAGGAGCAGCGAGGGGTTGGTCATCAGGCTCCGCCCGATGGCCAGCATCTGCTGCTCGCCCCCCGACAGCCGTCCCGCCGGATGGTGCGCGCGCGCGCGCAGCGGCGGGAACAGCTCGTAGACTTTCTCGACCGTCCAGCCGTCGGGCTTCGGCCGGGCGCCGACCGCGAGCGTCTCGGCGACGTCGAGCGACGGAAAGATCTGCCGGCCCTGCGACACGACGCAGAGGCCGAGCCGCGCGATGCGATAGGGCCGGAGGCGCGTGATCTCCGCCTCGTCGAACAGGATCCGGCCTCGCCGCGCCGGCGTGAAGCCCATCACCGAGCGCACGAGCGTGGTCTTGCCCGCGCCGTTGCGCCCGAGGATCCCGACGATGGCCGCGCGCGGGATCTCGAGCGACACGCCCTGGAGGATGTGGCTGTCGCCGTAGTAGGTGTGGACGTCGTCCACCCTCAGCACGCCGTGACCTCGCCCGCGCCGAAGTAGATCTCCTGCACGCGCGGATCCTGCCTCACCTCGGCGGGCGAGCCCTCGGCGAAGAAGCGACCGAGATGGAGCACGGTGATCCGGCTCACGATGTCGAAGACGACGTCCATGTCGTGCTCGATGAGGAGGATCGTGATGCTTCGATCGAGCTGCTGGATCGCGCGCGTCATGAGGGCCGACTCCGCGGGCGAGAGCCCGGCGGTGGGCTCGTCGAGCAGGAGCACGCGGGGGCACGTGAGGAGCGCCAGCGCCATCTCGATCTGCCGCTGCTCGCCGTGCGAGAGCGTGCGCACGATCGCGTCGCGCTTGTCGGCGAGACCGACCGTGTCGAGGGTCTCCAGCGCGCGCGCGCGGGGCTCCGGGTAGGTCCAGAGCGGCCGGAGCATGGAGAACTTGGTCCGCCCGAGGCCGAGGGCCGCCAGGACGAGGTTGTCGAGGACGCTCAGCGTGGGGAAGAGGTTCGTGATCTGGAAGGTGCGGCCGAGGCCGAGCTGGGTCCGGCGGTGGCACGGCGTCGTGGTGATGTCGCGGCCGAAGAGCCGCACCCGGCCCGCCGTGACCGGCATCTCGCCGCTGATCAGGCGGAAGAGCGTCGTCTTGCCGGCGCCGTTGGGGCCGATGATGGCCCGCCGCTCGCCGGCGGCCAGGCTCAGGGACACCTGGCTCACCGCCTCGAGGCCCCCGAACCAGCGCGTGACGCCCTCGCACTGCACGGCCGGCGTGGCGCCGCCGTCCCCGGCGTGGCCCGTCACCGCGCGGCTCTCAGCAGGCCCAGCATGCCGCGCGGCGCCCACAGCGCCGTCACCACGTAGGCGGCCGCCAGCACCATCACCCAGCGCTCCGTGAAGACGCTCACCATCTTCTCGAGGAAGGTGATGGCGAAGGCGCCGATGAGGGGTCCCACGAGCGTGCCCGGACCGCCCACGATCACCATCAGGACGAACTGCATCGAGTGCGCGAGGTCCACCGCGCTGGGCCCGACGAAGCCGTTGTAGTAGGCGTAGAGGCTGCCGGCGAGGCCGGCGAAGGCGCCGGCGACCACCAGCGCGACGGCCTTGTGGAGGAAGACGTTGTAGCCGAGCACGCGCATCCGGCTCTCGCTGTCCCGGATGCCGACCAGCGTCTTGCCGAAGGGGGACCAGATGAGGAGCAGGTAGAGCGCGAGGCAGACGACGAACAGCGCGAGGACCGTGTAGTAGAAGGACAGCGTCCCCGACGCCAGGCCGACCCACGGGACGCGAGGCCGCGGAATCCCCACGATGCCGGTGTCGCCGCCGGTGAGCGAGACCCACCGGTAGGCCAGCCCCCACGCGCAGAGCGAGACGGCGAGCGTGATCATCATGAAGTAGATGCCGGTGGCGCGGAGCACCAGGATGGCGATGGCCGCCGAGGCGACGGCCGCCAGCACGATGCTGGCGGCCAGCGCGGCGCCGAAGGAGGCCTGGTGGCGGGTGACGAGGATCGCCGTGGTGTAGGCGCCGACGGCGAAGAACGCGGAGTGCCCGAGGGATGCCAGCCCCGCGAAGCCGAGGAGCAGATCGAGGCTCGCCGCGGCGATGGCGTAGATGAGGCCCTCGGTCATGAGGATCACCACGTAGCTGGGCAGGACGGGCGCCAGGCCGGCCAGGATCACGAGCGCCACCGCCAGGCCGGTCACCAGCCGCATCGGCGCGCGGGTCGCGGCGACGTCCATCACGCCCTCCCGAAGAGTCCGGTGGGCCGGAAGGCGAGCACGATGGCCATGGGCGCGAAGAGCGTGAAGTAGGAGATCTCCGGGAACAGGGCCTTGCCGAAGTTGTCGAGGAGACCGAGGACGAGGGCGGCGACGAAGGCGCCGCTGAGGCTGCCCATGCCCCCCACGATCACCACCACGAAGGCATAGGGCAGGATCTCGAAGTCGAGGCCGGGGTAGATGCCCATGAACGCCGAGCCCACGACGCCGGCGACGCCGGCCAGGAAGGCCCCGAGCCCGAAGACGGCCATCTTCAAGATAGGCACGTTGATGCCGAGGGCCTCGGTCATCTCGGCGTTGTCGATGGCGGCGCGGACCATGGCGCCGGCGCGCGTCTTCTCCTGGAACCACCACAGGACGACGAAGAGGACACCCGCGGCGGCGATCATGAACAGCCGGAGGATCGGGAAGGTGAAGCCGCCGAGCTTCACGCTCTGGGCGAAGTACGCCGGTCCGCGGAGGTTGAAGGGGTCGCCGCCCCAGACGAGCAGGCAGGCATCCTGGAAGAACAGCGCGATGCCCATGGTCAGCAGCATCTGCCGGAGGTCGTCGCCCTCCACGGCGCGCAGGAAGACGCGCTCGAGGATCACGCCGCCGGCCGCCACGGCGAGCGCCGCCCCGAGCAGCGCCAGGTAGAAGTTGCCGGTGGCGGCGACCAGCGCCACGCCGAGATAGCCTCCCACGAGATAGAACGAGCCGTGGGCGATGTTGACGATCTTCATGACGCCGAAGATCAGCGTGAGGCCGCCGCCCAGGAGGAACAGGAGCGCGGCGTAGGAGACGCCGTTGAAGGTCTGGTTGACCCAGAACTCCATGACGCTAGGGGCGGGCGGGGGAGGCCACCCGCGGCCTCACCCGCCCGTCTCGGTCAACGCTCCTCACCCGGGATCCCGGTGTGGCCCGGGCTCAGCAGTGCCTGCAGGGAGGGTTGTCGCGGCTGTAGATCGGCTGCTTGAGGTACTCTTCCGGGTTGTACTTCCAGAACTGCGACACCGAGGGGTAGGTTTCGATGACGGTGTTCTGGTAGAGGTTCCCGACCTTGTCGACGCGCCGGATGTAGATGTTCTGGATGATGTGCCCGTACTTGTCGATCTTGATCGGCCCGCGCGGCGAGCTCTTGATCTCGGTGGCGCGGAGCGTCTGGAAGAACTTCTCCTTGTTCTCCACGTCGCCGCCGACCTGCCGGATCGCCTCGGCGATCCACATGGCCGCGCCGTAGTTGATCGCGCCCGAGAATCCCACGTAGTCCTTCTTGGTCACCTGCTTGATCCGCTCGACGAACCGCTTGTTCTCGGGCGTGTCGAGCGCCTGGCTCCACGGAAGGAACGTCAGCACGCCGAGCGCGGTGTCGCCGAGCGCCGTCAGCAGCGTCTCGTCGGTCGCCGTGCCGGCCGCGAGGACCTTCTTCTTGTCCAGCACCCCGGCCTTCCGGAGCTCGCCGATCAACCGGATCGAGGCGGCGCCCGTCACGACGTCGAGGATGCCGTCGGCCTCGGGCTTGAGGCTCGCGACGTAGGGGCCGAAGTCGGTGGTGATGACGGGCGTCCAGATCTTCTGGATGACCTGACCGCCCAGCTCCTCGAACACGCGCTGGAAGCCACCCGTCACCTCGTGGCCCCACCCGTAGTCCATGGCGATGACCGCCACCTTCCGCCAGCCGAGCTTCCGGTAGGCGTAGTCGCCGGCCACGTGACCGTGCTCTCCACCCGTGAGGCTCACGCGGGCAAGATACTTGGAGGCCTTCCGCTGGGTCAGGTCGTCGGAAGCGGCGACCGTGATCACGAGCGGGACCCCCGCCTCCTGGACGACGGGCGCCACGGCGTACGCCGCGGCGGCCATGAGGAGTCCCCCCATCAGCTGCACCTTGTCGTGCTCGATGAGCTTCCGCGCCTTGGTCACCGCGTTGGCCGGAGTCGCGCCCTCGTCCTCCTCGATCAGCTCCACCTTCCGCCCGGCGATCATGTAGTCGATCTCGGAGAGGTAGAGCTTGAAGCCGTTGAGCATGTCGAGGCCGAACTGGGCAAAGTTCCCGGTCTTCGGCGCGATGAAGCCGATCTTGATCGGCGGCTTCTCGGCCGCCGGTGCGGCGGGGACGAGGACCACGGCCGCGACGAGCGCCACCAGAGCGAGCACCAGGTGCTTCTTCATGTTCGCCTCCTCACTGGGTCTGCCGGAAGGCCGCGACGGCCTCGGCGAGCCGGTCCACCTGCTCGGGGTCACGCGCCACCGGCACGATCAGGAGCGTGTCGATGTCGAGTGCGGCGTACTCCTTGATGCGGGCGACGGCCTCGGGGACGCCGCCGACGATGGAGCCCGCGGGCGGGTCGAAGATGAGCCGCCCGTAATAGGCCTGGATGTAATCGGCCATGGTGCGGGCCGCGCGGTCGCGGTTGGAGTCGAAGTGCCCGTACATCCCGGCGGCGATGGGGAAGGTCTTGAGGTCGCGGCCAGCCTCGGCCGCGAGCTTGCGGACCAGGGGCACGGCCTCGCGGGCGTAGGCGGGGCCGCGGCCCCCGACGAGGAAGCCGTCGCCGAGGCGCACGGCGCGCCGCACGGCGGCCTCGGCGAACCCGCCGAGCCACAGCGGGGGCACCGGGGTGCCGGGCAGCGCCACCGGGCCGACCTCGATCTGGAACACCGAGCCCCGGTGCGCGATGGGCTGGCCGGCGGCGGCCTGCCGCACGAGGGCGACGGTCTCCTCGAACCGCCGGCCGCGGGTCTTCATCGACACCCCCGCCGCCTGGAAGTCCGCCTCCCGCGCGCCCAGCGCCATGCCGAGGATGAACCGGCCCTCGCTGAGCCGCTGGAGCGTGGCGGCCTCCTTGGCCAGCAGCACGGGGTTCCACAGGTTGGCGAGGAGAATCGAGGTGCCGATGGTGACGCGCTCGGTGACGGCGGCCGCCGCGGCGAGCGCCGGCAGGGGCGCCAGGCTCTCGTACACGAGCCGATCCAGCGACCAGATGGAGTCGAGTCCATGACGCTCGACGCGCTCGGCGAAGCCGAGCACGTCTCGTCGCGTCACGCCTGCGGCCTGCACGGGCAGCGCCATCCCGATCTTCATCGCGTTCCCTCCCTGGGGCTCAGCGTCCGTTGCCCGGTCCGGGTTCCAGCTCGCGCGTGGTGGACAGGGGCCCGGTCCCCGTCCAGTAGGGCGCGCCGGCCACGAGCAGCGTCTCGGCCGGGAAGCGCGTGATGATCTCGTGGCCCATCTCGGTGACGACCACCTCTTCCTCGATCCGGGCCGCCGACCAGCCGTCGGTGGAGGGCCAGTACGTCTCGAGGGCTATCACCATGCCGGCCTCGATGGTCACCGGGTGGTCGAGGGAGACCAGGCGGCTGATCACCGGCTGCTCCCACCCGTTGAGCCCCACGCCGTGGCCGTACTGGAGCCCGAAGCAGGACTCCTCGTTGGGGAAGCCGAACTCCTGGGCGCGCGGCCAGATGCTGGCGATGTCGGCGGTGGTGATGCCCGGCTTGATCATGGCGATGGCCCGGTCCAGGTCCTCGCGGCAGCGCTTGTAGGCGTCGCCCATGGCCGGGGAGGCGCTGCCCACGGCGAAGGTGCGGTAGTAGCACGTCCGGTAGCCCGTGAAGGAGTGGCAGATGTCGAAGTAGGCGGGGTCGCCGGGGCGCACGACGCGGTCGGAGTAGATGTGCGGGTGCGGGTTGCAGCGCTCGCCGCTGACGGCGTTGACGGTCTCGACGCCCTCGGAGCCCAGGTCGTGGAGCGTCTTCGCCACGAGCCCGACCAGCTCGTTCTCCGCGACGCCGGGGCGCATGGCGCGGTAGAGCTCCTCGTAGGCGGCGTCCACCATCGCCGCCGACGTGTTCAGCAGCGTGATCTCGTCCTGCGTCTTGATCCGCCGGGCCGCCTGCATGACCTGCTGGCCGTCGGCGACCGTGATGCCCTCCTTCTGCAGCGCGAAGAAGACCGGCGGCTCCATCATGTCCACGCCGAGCGGGGCCTTGTCGAGCCCGCGCATCTCCAGCTCGCGCTTGATCTTCCGCGCCACGTCCTCCGCCCGCCCCATCTCCGGCGTCATGGCGCCGCGGAGCAGCGAGATGCCGGCGCGCGACCGGCCGCCGCCCATCCAGGGGCAGTGGAGCTCGTGGTGCCGGGCGGCCGACCCGAAATCCCACATGATGGGCTCGGCGCCCCGCGGCAGGAGGCAGAAGCGCGACAGCTTGTCGAGCGCCCACGTGCCGATGAGAGTGCTGGTGATGTAGCGGATGTTGTACATGTCGAAGCAGAGCAGGCCGCCGAGCTCCGAGGCCTCGAGCTGCGCCTGGGCGCGCGCCAGGCGCTCCCGGCGGAGCCGCTCGACGTTCACGCGCTCTTCCCAGTCCACGCTCATGCTGCCGTAGCTGTGGATCCCCATCACGCGCCTCCGTCCTGTCCCGACCGTTTGCTGGTGCCGCGCGCGCCGCCCATGCCCGCGACCACGTCGAAGATCGCCGCGCAGTCCTCCGCGGCGAGCCCGAGGCCGCGCGCCGCCGACAGCAGCTCGTTCGCCACGGCGGTGGTCGGCAGCGGCACGGCCAGCTCGCGGGCGAGCTCGAGGGCGAGCCCCAGGTCCTTCTGCATCATCGAGACGGTGAACCACGGCTCGCGCGGCATGTCGAGCACGAAGGGGCCGCGGTACCGGAGCATGGGGGAGGCCATCACGCTCCGGAGGATCGCCTCCACGGCGGCGCCCCGGGCGATTCCCGCCTTCTCCGCAAGGAGCACGGACTCGGCGAAGCCGAGCAGCTGCACCGGGCCGGCGAGGTTGATGGCGATCTTCATGCTGATGGCCGCCCCGAGCGGGCCGACGCTCGTGATCGTCGGCCCGAGCGCCTCCAGGTACGGGCGCACGCGCTCGAGGGCCGCCGTCTCGCCGCCGACGTAGATCGAGAGTTGCCCCTGCTCGACGGTGCCCGGGCCGCCGGAGACCGGCGCATCGAGCAGCGCGGCGCCTTGCGCCTGGGCGAGCGCGCCGAGCTCGCGCGTGGCGCGCGGGCTCACCGTGCTCATCTCGACCCACACGGCGCCGCGGCGGAGCCCGGCCAGGATCCCGTCGGGGCCGAGGCCGACGGCGCTCAGGGCCGCCGTGTCGGTCACGCTGCTGAAGACCACGTCCGCGCCCGCGGCGGCCGCGCGGGGCGACCCGGCACGCGTCATGCCCAGCCCGACGAGCGGATCGGCCTTCTCCTGCGTGCGGTTGTACCCCTGGACCGCGTGGCCGGCGGCAAGCAGGCGTCTGGCCATGCGGCTGCCCATCACGCCCAGGCCGACGAAGCCGAGGGGGCTCATGGCCGCGCTACGCCGCCTCGATCAGGCCCACGACGGCGCCCACCTCGACGCGCTCGAGGGGCCCGTGCCGGAGCTCCGTGATGAGGCCACCGACCTCGGCCTCGATGACGACCGTGGCCTTCTCGGTCTCGACCTCGAGCAGCCCGCTGCCGGGTGTGACGCGGTCGCCGACCCGGACCAGCCAGCTCTTGATCTCGCAGTCGATGGTGTCCATGCCGAGCTTCGGGATCCTGATCTCGTGCACGGTCATGCCTGGACCGCGGCTCGGCAGGCGCGGCAGGCGTCGAGGAGCCGCTCACGGGAGGGCAGCACGTAGCTCTCGAGAGGCGTGCTGAACGGGACCGGCACGTCGGCGCGGGTGATCCGCCGCACCGGCGCCCGCAGCGCCTCCCAGGCCCGGTCGGCGAACAGCGCGGCGAGCTCGGCGGCGAAGCCGCAGGTGCGGTTGGAGTCGTCGAAGAGGACGACGTGCCCGGTCTTCCGCGCCGACTCGAGCAGGGTCTCGGCGTCCAGCGGCAGGAGGCTCCGGGGATCGATGACCTCGGCGGAGATGCCCTCCGCCGCGAGGGTCTCGGCGGCGACGAGCGCCTCCGGCACCAGCGGCCCCACCGCGACGATGGTGAGGTCGGTGCCCTCGCGGGCCACGCGCGCCCGGCCGAGGGGGGTGACGTAGTCGCCGTCCGGCACGGGCCCCTTGGTCGCCAGGAGCGCGGCGGGCGAGAGGACCATGACGGGATCGTCCTCGCGGATCGCCGCCTTGAAGAGGCCCTTGGCGTCTTCGGGCGTCGTCGGCATCACGGTCTTCATGCCCATGTGGAGCAGGAGCGGGTAGAGGTGGTCCGAGTGCTGGCCCGCGAGCGCGCGTCGCGCCCCCGACGCCGTGATCACGTAGGTCACCGGGATCGTCCCCTGGCCGCCCATCATGTAGCGGAGCTTCTGGGCCTGGTCCACGAGCTGGTCGAAGGCCACGAAGAGCAGCGCGTTGATCTGGTACTCCACCACCGGCCGCATCCCCGCCAGCGCCGCGCCCGTCGCCAGCCCGGTGAACGCGGCCTCCGAGATCGGGGTGTCGTAGATCCGCGCGGGCCCGAACTCGCCGACGATGCCCTTCGTCAGACCGCGGACGCTGTGGCGCACGTCCTCGCCGAGCACGATGACCGAGGGGTCGCGCCGCATCTCCTCGAAGAGGCCCTCTCGCATCGCCTCGAGGTACCGTATCTCGCGCATCGTCGTGGCCTCCGGCTCCCTCACCAGCCGCGGGCGGGCAGGCCCGGGTAGGTCGTCGCGTACATGCCGTCGAGAGCCTCCTCGGCGGCGGGCAGCGGGCTCTGGCGCGCGAAGGCGACGGCCTCCTCGAGCACCGCCTCCACCTCCGCATCGACCCGCGCCGGGTCGCAGATCCCCCGCTCGCGCAACCAGGCAGGGTAGGTCACCAGCGGGTCCCGCTGCCGCCACTCCTCGATCTCCTCGTCCGACCGGTACTTGATGCCGAGCGCCTTCTCCGCGGTGAAGTGACCGACGAAGCGGTAGGTCAGGCACTCGACGAAGCTGGGGCCGTCGCCGGCGCGCGCCCGCGCCACGGCGCGGGACGCCGTCTCGTTGACGGCCAGGACGTCCATGCCGTCCACGGTGTCGCCCGGCATGCCGAACGCCGAGGCACGGTCGGCCAGGTGGTGGAGCGGCGACATCTCCCGGATCGAGGCGCTGATCGCGTAGCCGTTGTTCTCGCAGACGAAGACGACCGGCAGCTTCCAGATGGCGGCGAGGTTGAGGGCCTCGAGCAGGACGCCCTGGTTCGTGGCGCCATCGCCGAAGAAAGCGGCGGCCACGCCGTCGCGCCCCTTGAGCTTAGCGGCCATGGCCGCGCCGCAGGCGATCGGCGCGCCGGCGCCCACGATGCCGTTGGCGCCGAAGATCCCGAGCCGGAGATCGGCGATGTGCATCGAGCCGCCGCGCCCGCGGTTGTAGCCGGAGCTCTTGCCCATGAGCTCGGCCATCATCCGACGCGGGTCCCCGCTCTTCGCGAGGATGTGGCCGTGGCCGCGGTGGGTCGAGGTGATGACGTCGTCGGGACGCAGCGCGTGGCAGACGCCGGTGGCCACCGCCTCCTCGCCGACGTACTCGTGGGCGGCCCCGGGGATGTCGTTCCGGTTCACCAGCTCCACGACCCGCTGCTCGAACCGCCGGATCGTCCGCATCGTGCGGTAGAAGCCGACGAGCTGGTCTCGGGTCAGCTCTCCCATCGGGTCCCTCCCGGCTCCGGGATGCGAGCGCGGCGGTTCACGGCGCCAGAAGCCTTCGGGCGCCCCGCGGTGTTCAATATATTGGACATCTAGTGCAGAAACACTCTAGGGTGCGCGCGACGCCCCGTGCAATGCGCCAGATGCACCATTAATACCCGGCAGGCGCACCGGGGGCCGCCAGCCCGACGACGGGGCCGGCCACTCAGCTCGCCCTCCCGCGGGAGGCAGCCGCCCACGGGTCGATGAGTGTCTTCACGCGGCCGCTTCGCCGCTCCGCCATGGGCAGGATGCCATCTTCGACGAGCCGCTCGAGCGGGAGCATCGTCGGCGCGATGTCGGTCCAGCGCCCGCTGCGGGAGCCCAGGAGCCGCAGGGCCTCCGGCAGGTCCGCTCCGCACGCATGCGCCCTGGTCCC
>JACPCH010000221.1 GCA_016179875.1 Candidatus Rokuibacteriota bacterium
CTCACGGGCCCGATCCTGTTGTTGTCCGTCCTGGCGCTACCCTGGGGACCTGGCTCGGCTAACGGGCGAACCGCCGGCTCCCGCGCCGCTGGCCAGCTCGAACCACGTCGCGGTCGCCGGGTCGCTCAAGCTCCTCGCGGACTGAGAACATGGGGGGCCTCGACGGGCCCCCCAATCCCCCCAGCGCTCGCACGCGCCCCGGGGGGACCCGGGGCGCGGCTCGACAGGCGATTCGTTCACGGGCTCTGACGAGCGCGCGGGCGCCCTTCGCACGGCCGTTGGTTTACAATCGGGGCCTGACCGAGCCCGGAGCCAGGAGGTCGGCCGTGGAGAAATTCGAGTACTCGAGCGGCACCCCCGAGGTCGGGATCGTCCCCCGCGCGCCCCACGCCGGCCCGCTGCTCCGCCACGTCTACGAGCAGGAGCACGGCCGCGGCGGGTTCGCCGGCAAGGTCACGCACACCTACCACCTCTACCCGCCGACCAACTGGCTGGCCGGCGAGACGCGCGCGCTCGAGGCGGACGCGTTCGCGCCGCGCTGGGACGCGCCGATGCGGCCGATGGGCGGGACGCACCACCTGCTGAACGTGCTCGCGCCCGACGCGCCGCGCGACGTCTACCGCGGGATGACGCGGCTGGTGGCCAACGCGACCGTGGCGATGAACGTGACGGCGCCGGCGGCGCCGATGGAGTCCTTCTTCGAACATCATTCCGCGACGCTCGTCTACTTCGTCCACCAGGGCGGCGGGACGCTCGAGACCATGTTCGGCCCGATCGAGTTCGGCACGGGCGACTTCCTGATCGTCCCGAAGGGCGTCACCCACCGGTTCGAGCTGGCGCCGGGGCCGCAGTACTACTGGGTGTACGAGTCGTTCGCGGGCGACCCCGAGAAGTCCGAGGCGCCGACGACCGGGCAGTTCCTCACGCACAGCCGGAGCGATTACCGGTTCCCGCGCACGCTCGACACGCGCAACGAGGCCGGGCGGTTCGAGATCGTCTCGAAGGTGGACGAGGTCTACACGCGGCGGGTGCACCCGACGCATCCGTTCGACGTGGTCGGCTGGCGCGGCGATTATCTCCCCTACAAGTTCGCCGTCGAGGACGTGCGCCCGCTCGTCGCCGACCGCTCGCACGTGCCGCCCTCGGGCCACACGATCTTCAAGCTCCCGGGCTGCTACCTGTGCGTCTTCACCGTGCGCTCGGTCGAGAAGGAAGGCATGTGGCTGCCCTTCTTCCATCGAAATCTCGACTACCTCGAGACGCTCGGCTACCACTTCGGCGACTTCTTCAGCGGCGGCGGCGTGGTCCAGGCGGGAATGATGACGCTCCACCCGGTCGGGCTGCCCCACGGTCCGAAGCCCGCCGCCCTGAAGAAGTTCCTCGACGGGCGGGACCCCGCCGTCCACGACGAGGTCGCAATCATGGCGGACCTCGCCAACCCGACGCGGATCTCCGAGCACGCGCTCGGCCTGTCCCGGCCGGACTACATGGCGGCGTGGGGCGCGTATACCAGCGACCCGCGCTTCACCCACCGGCCCGGCCGGCTCGCCGAGGTGCGCGCGCTCGCCGAGCGCCACGCCGGCGCGCGCGACGCGCTGCGGCCCAAGGGCGGCGAGTGATGCGCTTCGGCGTCTTCTCGGTCGTCGACCACTACCCGGCGGAGCTGCCGCGGACCTCCGGGCAGTTCTTCGGCGAGCTCCTCGAGCAGGCCGAGGCGGCCGAGCAGCTCGGGTTCGACTCGTTCTGGGTCGCCGAGCACCACTTCCACGAGTACGGCGCGATCCCGTCGCCCGCGGTGTGGCTCGCCGCCGCCGCCCAGCGCACCCGGCGGATCCGGCTGGGCTCGGCGGTGGTCGTGCTGCCGTTCCGGAACCCGCTCCAGGTCGCCGAGGACTACGCGATGGTGGACGTCCTCTCGGGCGGGCGCCTGAACCTCGGGGTGGGCTCGGGCTACCTCCGCCACGAGTTCGAGGGCTTCGGCGTGCGCGTCGAGGACAAGCGCGAGCGGTTCGACGAGGCGCTCGACGTCGTCCTGCGCGCGTGGACGGGCGAGCGCTTCTCCTACGACGGCCGCTTCCACACGGTGCGGGACGTGCGGCTCAACGTCGTGCCCGTCCAGCGGCCGCGCCCGCCGGTGTGGATCGCCGTCCTCCGCAACGAGGCCGCCCCGCACGTCGGCAAGCGCGGCTTCCCGATGATGATGATCCCGTACGCGACGACCGAGCGGATCGACGAGCTGGCCGAGACGGTCGCGGGGTTCCGCGGCGCGTTCGCGGACGCGGGCGGCGACCCGCGGGCCGCGAGCGTGCCGTTCGGGCTCCACGCCTACTGCTCGGACAGCCTCGAGCGCGCCACCGCCGAGGCGAAGCCCGCGATGGATCGCTACGTCCGGACGCGGCTCTACGCGCGCCAGCGGCCGTACGAGCTGCTGGTGGAGAAGAGCCTGATCGCCTTCGGGAGCCCCGAGGACGTGATCCGCGTGGCGCGCCGCTACGAGCAGGCGGGCCTCACGGACTTCCTCGCGATCACCAACTTCGGGGGCCTCGAGCACGCCAGGGTGCTCCGCTCGATGGAGCTGCTGGCGAAGCACGTCCTGCCCGCCTTCGGCGGGAGCGCGCGATGATGCCGCGCCGTCGCCTTCCGCCCGCCGCGTGAGCCGGCCGGCGTCCAGTCTCGTCGTCGCCTGCCCGTGCGGGGAGGTCTACGAGCTCAAGCCCGAGTACGCCGGGCGCCTGCTCGAGTGCCCCACGTGCGGCCGCCACCTGCGGGCGGGCCGCGCGCCCGGCGCGCCGCCGCCGCCGGCGCCGCCCGGCGCCGACCCCGCGTTCGACCGCGACGTGTTCCTGCTCCGCCAGCGCGTGTTCACGGTCGCCTCCGAGTACGAGATCTGGGACCCGGACGGCAAGCCCATCCTCTACGTCGCGCGGCCGACGTACCTGTTCCGCACGCTGTTCGCGTATTTCGTGGCCGTGGTGGCCGCGATCATGATCATCGGCTGGACCGTCCAGGCGGCCAGCGCCGCGCCGCCGGGCGCCGCGATTTTGATGATCGTCCTGCTCTACCCGGCCGCGGCGTTCGTCTTCCTCGTCGTCTCGATGTCGCTGCGCCCCCTGCGCCACGTCACCGTCTGGCGCGACGAGTCGCGGCGCACCGTCCTGCTGCGCGTGCGGCAGGACCAGCGCGTCGCCTTGCTCACGCGCACGTACACGGTCGTCGCGGCGACCGGCGAGCCGATCGCGAAGCTCCGGAAGACCTATCTCCACAACGTCGTCCGCAAGCGCTGGTACGTGGAGACGCCGGGCGGCCGGCCGCTCGCCCTCGCCATCGAGGACTCGATCGTGCTGTCGCTCCTTCGCCGCCTGCTCGGCCCGTTCTTCGGGTTCCTGCGCACCAACTTCCTGATCCAGCGGCCCGACGAGACAATAGTCGGCGAGCTGAACCGGAAGTTCACGCTGCTCGACCGCTACGTGCTGGACCTCTCCGCGGATCCCGAGCGCACCTTCGACCGGCGGATCGCGCTGGCGCTCGGCGTGATGCTCGACACCGGCGAGCGCCGATGAGATGAGCGACTTCGCCGCCGAGCGCCCGCTGCGCATCACGCCCGACATGCTGCTCTCGCGCCGCATCGACTTCGAGCGGCGCATGCGGCGCTTCCCGCCGGTGACGGCCGCCATCATCGCGCTCCTGATCGTGGTGTTCGCCGTCGAGCTCGGCGCCCACGCCCTCGACTCGGCCCGCGCGATCGTGGGGATGGGCGCGCTGGTGCGCCAGGGCGTCGCGGCCGGCGAGTACTGGCGCCTGGTGACGGCCACGCTGCTGCACGGGAGCCCCGACCACCTGATCGGCAACGCGATCGCGCTCTTCATCCTGGGGATGATCTGCGAGCACGCGTTCGGCCGCGGCCAGTTCGTCGTGCTCTACGTCCTCTCGGGCCTGGCCGGCTCGCTCGTGAGCCTGCTGTGGGGCCCGGGGCCCTCGGTCGGCGCCTCCGGCGCGATCTTCGGCCTGCAGGGGGCGGCGATCGTGCTCTTCCGCCAGCACCGCGACCGGCTGCTCCTGCGCGACCGGCGCATCGGGTTCGTGCTGCTGATCTGGGCGCTGTACACGATCGTCACCGGGCTCCTCACGCCGTTCGTGGACAACGGGGCCCACCTCGGCGGCGCGCTCGGCGGTGCCCTCGTCGCGCGCCGGCTCCACCCGGTGGCGATCACCCCGCTCGCCCCGGCGCAGCAGGCGCGCGTGCGCCGGTGGCTCTGGGTGATCGGCGCGCTCGGGCTCTACACGCTGGTGGGGTGGACGGGGCGGTAGCGGGCGGCGACCGTCGCGCGCGGCGGGCGGCTCGGGCGCCGGTTACTTGAGCGTCTCGTCGAGCGCGCGCGCGAGCCCGGCCCGGTCGAACACGACGACGCGCCAGCCCTGCCCCGGCTTCGTGGCCATCCAGAGGTGGACGTCCTTCCCCCCGGGGCCGCGGAGGGCGACGCCGGCGCTCGCCCCGTCGCGGGCGACGCCGGCGCGCTGCCACACGGTGACGAGCCCGAACGGGAACGAGACCGGCCCGAACGCCTCGCCGAAGACCTTCTGGGCGCCCTGGCGCGCCGCCGTCTTGATCACGAGGTCGAGCTGGGGCTTGGCGTCCCTGATCATGGCCTCGGCCCTCGAGTCGATGCGCAGGCCCCCCTTCTCCCGGAAGGTCGCCCAGACGAGATCCGCGGCGTCGGCGGCGACCTGCTCGACGTCGAAGTGCCGGGCGATGGCGGCCTCGTCGCGGTCCTGGAACGCGAGCGCGAGGAGGTAGAGGGAATACTGCGGAGCGCCGGCCACGTAGTACCAGCCGGCGCCGAGGCCGATCACGAGCGCGACCACGACGGCGATCGCGAGCTTCCCCATCACCGCTATTGTAGGCCCACGACCGCTCGGCGCGCCAACACCGATTGACGGCGCCGGAGCAGGCCTAGAGATCGCGCGCGGCGGGGAGGCCGGGGAGCGACTCCGCCGCGCGCACCGCGCGGGCGATGGCGCGGGCGACGGCGTCGGCGGCGGCGAGGCCCAGGCGCGTGAGGTCGGCCGGCCGGTCGCCGACCGACAGCGCGAAGAGCGTGTCGCCGTCGAACGCGGTGTGGGGCGGCGAGAGCGCCCGCGCGAAGCCGAGCATCCCGAGCGCCGCGAGCGTCGCCGCCTCCGCGCGCGCGAGCCGCGCGTCGGTCGCGACCACGCCGATCGTCGTGTGCTGGGGCCCGGCGAACCGCCCGAGCGCCGTGCCCTCGGCGAGCGCGCGCGCCGAGTCCACGAGCCGCCGGCCGTCGGCGGCGTCGCGCGCCCCCGCGAGCAGCGCGCCCGTGTCGGGATCGCGCACGTCGCCGACGGCGTTCACCGCCACCAGCGCCCCCACCACGACGTCGCCGAGCCGCGCCGAGGCCGTGCCGAGCCCGCCGCGCATCGCGCGCGCGATCCCGTAGAGCTTGCCGACGCTCGCGCCGGTGCCGGCGCCGACGTTCCCTTCGGCGACGGGCCCGGCGGCGGCGCGTGAGGCCGCGTCGTAGCCCATCTCGCGCGTGGGCCGCGCGCGGCTCGAGCCGACGCCGAGGTCGAACAGGAAGGCGCCGGGGACGTGCGGCACCACGGTCGGCCCCACCGCGAAGCCGACCCCGCGCTCCTCGAGCCAGCGCAGGACCCCGGAGACCGCCTCCTCGCCGAAGCGGCTCCCGCCGCCCAGCACGACGCCGTTCACGGTGGGCACGAGGTGGCGCGGGTCGAGGTAGTCGAGGCCGACGACGTCGTTGGCGCCGCCGCGCAGCTCGGCGCCGCAGGCGCCGGGGCGGTCCGCGAGGACGACCGTCACGCCGGTGAGGCCCTCCCCGTCGGTCGCGTGGCCGACGCGGATGCCCGGGACGTCGGTGATCATGACGGCCGGCGGCTCACGTCGGCGGCCGAGAGCCGCCCGGCCGCCACCTCGCCCGCGACCTCGAGCGCGCGCCGCGCGAGCGCCCGCGGCAACGCCTGGCGCGCCGGGTCGGCGCCGTCGGCGGCGAGCGCCGCCGCCGCCGCGCCCGCGATCGCGGCGGGCTCGGCGCGGCCCGTCGCCGCGAAGACGAGCGCCATCTCCGCGAGGCGCCGCGCCCAGCCGCGGCGCGCCTCGGGCGTGAATTCGCGCTCGACCACGCGCGCGAGGATCGCCTCCTCCCGCTCGGCCTTGATCTGGTCGGAGACGACGAGCCGGCTCTGGCGCGCCTCGCCGAGCTCGAGCGCGTCCGTCTGCACGTGCTCGGGCTCGAGGAACCAGCCCGCCAGCTCCGGCAGCTCGAGCAGCTCGGCCCCGCGCCCGGCGAGCGCCGGCTCGGCGGGTGGAAGCGCCGGCGGCGCGGCCGGCGCCACGCCCTCGAAGAAGGGCCGCCAGCGCGCGAACGCGGCGGGGGGCGTGGTGCCTCGCGCGCCGTGGAGCGCGAGCGCCTCGGCGACGAGGCCGCACGCCCGCGCCGGCTCGGTCTCGATCCACGGGAGCTTCTGCGAGGCGCGGAGCGCGTCGAGCTCCGCCGCGAGGCGCTTCTTCGTCATCGCGCCGCCGGCGGCGTCCACGACGCCGACGGTATCGTTGACGATCAGCGAGCAGAGCACGAGGTCCCCGGCGCCGCCCTCGAAGAGCACCCAGAGGGCGCGCGAGCCGCTGCCGTCGATGCCCGAGATCCAGGCGCGCGCGGCCCGGCGCTCGACGACGGGCTTCGCCGCCGGCCGCGGGACGGGCGCGATGCCGCGCTGGCCCAGGCGGTAGAGCGCGCGCCTGGCCGCGCGGCGCAGCGCGCCGCCCTCGGCCGCCAGCGCGGTGAGCGCGGGCAGGGCGCCGGCGCCGTGGGCGTCCGCGAAGGCCCGGAGCTCGGCCTCGAGGGCCGGGTCGGGGAGCGCGCGCAGCCCGGCGGCGTCCAGGCGCGCGGGGGGCCCGGTCATCCGAGGCTCAGGCGGAAGAACGGGTGCCGCGGAGGCTCGACGAAATGGACGCGCCGCGCGTAGTCGAGCGCGCGCGCGTAGACCTCGAAGCGGTCGGCGAGGCGCCGGTAGACCGGCGCCGCCGCGCGCGCGCCGGGCCGGGCGCTGGCGCGGTCGTGCTCGGACACGAAGCGATAGGCGCGCGTGCCCTGGATGACGTAATAGCTCGTCGAGCTGGTGCTCTCGACGCGCTCGCGGAAGATGCCGGTCATGAAGAGGGTGAAGTCACCGATGTGGCGGCGCACCGTCACCTCGCGCTCGGGCCGGAAGCTCGCCGCGTCCTCCCAGAGGGCCTGCGTCTCGAGCAGCATGTCCACGACCGTCTCGAGGCGCGGCACCACGAGGCCGCGCGGGTAGAGGTGCTCGGTGCGGGCGAAGCGGGTCAGCAGGTCGGCCAGGTACCCCGACACGGGGTCGTCGCCGAACGCCAGGTCCTTGAAGCTGGCGGAGACCGCCCGCTCGAAGAACCGCCTGAGCTCCACGAGGGGGATGATAGCAGATTTGCTAGAATGCGGCGTCGTGGCCGACCGCCCGCGCGCGAAGTTCCCGTGGCTCCTCGTCGGCGCGAGCGTCCTGCTCGCCGCCCTGCTCCTCTACGTGCTCTTCGTCGGCTACCTGCCGGCCAAGCGGCGCGTGGCGGGGCTCGAGCGGGAGCTCCGGGACCTCTACGCGCGCGAGGCGGAGCTGCAGACGCGGCTGGCGCAGCAGGACCAGCGCCACGCGCTGCGCGAGCGCCAGCTCGGCGCGCTCTCGGCCGAGCGCGACGCGCTCGTCACGCGCCTCGAGTCGCTCGAGCGCGAGCTGGGCGCGCTGCGCGGCCGCCGCCGCTAGCCTTGATGATTCATGAACGGGTTGGCGGCGACCGAGCGGGTGGCGCAGGGTGCGGCCCCGTCGGGGCCGCACCCGGCGCCAGGACCCGCTCGCCTCGCGCGTTGGGCGTTCATGAATAATCCGCGCTAGATGAGCGCGAGGAGCTTCTCGTTGGTCGCGCGCAGGCCGACCGAGACGCGGAGGTGGCCGGGGAAGCCGACGCCGGCGCCGTCGCGTACCAGGATCCCCGCGCGGAAGAGCCGCTCGCGCGACGCGGCCGCGTCCGGCACCTGGACCAGCAGGAAGTTCGCCTGCGACGGCGGGTGGGCCAGGCCGCGCCGCGCGAGCCCCGCGGACAGGAACGCGCGCTCCTCGATCACGAGCTGCCGTGTTCGCCGCCGGTGCTCGCCGTCCTCGAGGGCGGCGAGCGCCGCGACCTGCCCGAGGCGGTTCACGTTGTACGGGGCGCGGACGCGGTTCAGGCGGTCGATCGTCTCGCCGCTCGCGATCGCGTAGCCCACGCGCAGGCCCGCCAGCCCGGCGATCTTCGAGAACGTCCGCAGCAGGATCAGCCGCGGGTGGCGGCGCAGCAGCGCGAGGCCGTCCGGGTACTCCGGGTCGTCGCAGAAGTCGCCGTAGGCCTCGTCGAGGACGACGAGCGGCGGGTCGGCGCCGAGGGCGTCGAGGAACGCCAGCAGCGGCTTCGTGCGAACGATGGTCGCCGCGGGGTTGTGAGGCGAGCAGACGATCACGGCCTTGGTGCGCGCGCTCACGCGGCGGCGCATGTCCTCGAGGTCGGTCTCGTACTTCGCGAGCGGCGAGGCCACCGGGGCGGCGCCGGCGAGGGCGACGCACGTCGTGTAGGGCTCGAAGGACGGGTGCGGGACCACGACCTCGTCGCCCGGCTCGAACGCGGCGAGCGCGATGAGGCCGATCAGCTCGTCGGCGCCGTTGCCCACGATCACCTGCTCGGGCACCACCGCCAGGTGGCGCGCCAGCGCCTCGCGGAGCGCCGTCGAGCCGCCGTCGGGGTAGAGGTGCACGCGCGCGGCCTCGCGCGCGATGGCGGCGACGACCCGGGGCGACGGGCCGAGCGGGTTCTCGTTCGCGGACAGCCGCACGAGGTCCACGTCGCCGAGCTCGGCGGCCAGGGCCTCGAGGCTCTTGCCGGGCGCGTAGGGGACGATCGGGTCCAGCACGGAGCGCCAGAGCGTTCGCACCGGGCCATTCTAGTCAGTCCGCGGGCCCTGTGCTACCCTCTGCCCGACATGTCCGTCGAGTTGTATCGCCGGGCCCGGCGCGCCGAGGCGAAGGCCAGGGGCGCGGACGACCGGCGACGCCTCCGGCTCGAGTTCTTCCGCCAGGCCCTCGCCGAGGGAGTCGACTCCCTCAAGGTCCGGCATGCCGAGGGCGCGTCGGGCCAGGAGTCCGTCCGGACCCACGCGCGGCTCATCGACGACCTGATCTTCGCGCTCACGCGCCTGCTCGCCGCCGACGCCGCGCGCGACGGGCTCCGGCCCACGCCGGTCGCGGTGATGGCGCTGGGCGGCTACGGCCGCGGCGAGCTGAACCTCCTGTCCGACATCGACCTCATGGTGATCTACGAGGGCGAGCTCTCGCCGTACGTCCAGCGCGTGATGCAGGAGCTCCTCTACGCGCTCTGGGACCTCGGGCTCCAGATCGGCCACAGCCTGCGCTCGCTCGACGACTGCGTCGCCATGGCGCGCACGGACTTCTCGAGCCGCACCTCGATGCAGGAGGCGCGCGTCCTCGCCGGCGACCGGCGGCTCTTCGCGCGCTTCCAGCGCGTGCTGCGCGAGAACGTCTACCGGCGCGACTTCGGCAAGTTCCTCGAGACGACCCTGGCCGAGCGCGAGCAGCGGTACCGGAAGTTCGGCGCCTCGCCCTACATCGGCGAGCCGAACGTCAAGGAGTCGGCGGGCGGGCTGCGCGATATGCACACCGCGATGTGGCTCGGCGCCGCCAAGTTCGGCGCGCGCACGCTGCGCGAGCTGGCCGACAAGGGGCTCATCACCCCGCGCGAGCAGGCGGCGGCCGACGCCGCGCTCACGTTCCTCTGGCGGGTGCGCAACGAGCTGCACTTCGTCTCGGGCCACAAGAACGACGTGCTGGCGCGCGACCTCCAGCCGCGGATCGCGAAGAGCCTCGGCTACGAGGACGACGACACGAGCCTGGGCGTCGAGCGCTTCATGCGCGACCACTACCTGCACGCGCGCGTCATCCACCGGGTGTCGCGGCGGCTCATCGCGCGCTGCCAGGAGACGCTCTCGCGGCGCGGCTCGGCGGAGCGCCGGCAGCGCCAGCAGGCGCTCGCCGACGGCCTCGTGTTCTTCGACGGCCAGCTCCACCTGGCCGACCGCGACCCGCGGCTCCTCCGCCAGGATCCGGCGCGCCTCATGAAGGTGTTCTGGCACCTGCACCGGCTCGGCTGCGAGCTGTCGCTCGACCTCGAGCGGGCGGTGGAGGACGCGCTGTACCTGGTGGACGACCGCGTCCGGCGCTCGCCCGAGGTGCGCGACCTGTTCCTCGACGTCTGCCGGAGGTGGGGGCGCGTGGCCCAGACGTTCTCCGAGATGCACGAGCTCGGGCTGCTGGGGCGGTACCTGCCGGAGTTCGGCGCCCTCACGTGCCTCGTGCAGTACGACGTCTACCACCGCTTCTCCGCCGACCAGCACTCGCTGCTCGCGGTCGAGCACCTGGAGGCGCTCGCGCCGGGCCAGTCGGCGGAGTCGGAGGGCGCGGCGCTCGTGTTCCACGAGGTGGAGAAGCCCGAGCTGCTGATGCTCGGCATGCTGCTCCACGACATCGGCAAGGCCCGGGGCCACGGGCACGTCGCCAAGGGCATCCCGCTGATCCGCCAGCTCGTCGAGCGGCTGGGCCTCCCGGCCGCCGACGGCGCCATGGTGGAGTTCCTGGTCGCGCACCACCTGACGATGTCGCACGTCGCCCAGCGCCGCGACATCGACGACCCGAAGACCGTCGAGGACTTCGCGGCGGCGGCGGGCGACCCGCAGCGGCTCAGGATGCTCTACCTGCTCACCTACGCCGACATGCGCGCGGTGGGCCCGGGGGTGCTGACGCCCTGGCAGGCGCGGATCCTCCACGAGCTGTACGTCCGCGCGCTCGCGCGGCTCACCGGCGGCCGGGCCGAGGGGCCGAGCCGCACGCAGCTCGCCGGGCGCCTGCACGCGGCGGCGCAGGGCGAGACGGACCTCCAGGCCGTCAAGGCGCACCTGGCGATGACGTCCGACCGCTACGTCGCCAGCACGGGCGTGCAGCGGATGGCCGAGCATCTACGGATGCTGCGCCAGCTCGACGCGGCGCCGGTCGTGACCGAGCTGTTCCACCACCCCGACCTCGGCTCCTCCGACCTCGTCGTGGTGACGCGCGACGTGCCGGGGCTCTTCGCGCTCATCGCCGGCACCCTCGCCGCCCACGGCGTCAACATCATGTCGGCGCAGATCCACACGCGCGCCGACGGGATCGCGATCGACACCTTCCAGGTCAACGATCCGACCGGCGAGACGGTCGGCTCGGCCGCGCACTGGGCGCGCCCCCTCGAGGCGCTCCGCGCCGTGATCCGCGGCGAGGAGCGCGTGGAGACGCTGCTCGAGCGCCGCCGCGCCGCCGGCCGCGCGGCCACCGCCGCCGGGCCGCCCCGGGTCGCGCTCGACAACCGGCTCTCGGACACCCACACGGTGCTCGAGGTGAAGTGCCCCGACCGCCTGGGGCTCCTCTACCTGATCACGCGCACGCTGTCGGCCTGCGACCTCGACATCGCGAGCGCGCGCATCGCCACCGAGATCGACCAGGCGCTCGACACCTTCTACGTGCACGACCGGCAGGGGCGCAAGGTCGAGGATCCGGCGGCGCTCGCGCGCATCCGGGAGGCCCTCGAGCAGGCGCTGGTCCAGCCGATCTGACGATGCTCGGGCGGTACCGCGAGCCCGTCCGCGTGTGGACCGACCCCGTCGGGCGCGCGCTGTTCCGGCTGCGCCTGCGGCCGAACCACCTCACGATCCTCGGCCTCGGCGTGAGCTTCCTGGCCGCCGCGGCGTTCATCGCCGGCCACCTGCGCTCGGCGGGGGTGCTGCTGGCCCTGGCGGGGCTCTGCGACTTCTTCGACGGCTCGCTGGCGCGGGCGTCCGGGCAGGTCACGGCCTTCGGGGCGTTCCTGGACTCGGTCATCGACCGCTACTCGGACCTCGTCGTGCTCCTGGCCATCGTGGTGCTCTTCGCCCGGATGCCGCACGCGCGCGGCGCCGTCGTCGCGATGGCCGGGCTGATCGGCTCGATGATGGTGAGCTACACGAAGGCGCGCGCCGAGTCGATCGGCGTCCAGTGCACCGTCGGGATGATGGAGCGGCCGGAGCGGATGATCTGCCTCATCGCGGGCGCGCTGCTCGGCCTCCTCGAGCCCGCGCTCTGGATCCTCGCGATCCTGTCAAACCTCACCGCGCTCCAGCGCATCGCCTTCACGCGCCGGGCCGCCCGGGCTCCCGCCGTGCTGCGCGTCGTGGCCGCGGGGGCCCTGCTGCTGGCGGCCGGCGGCGCGTGGGCCGAGCCGAAGCCGGCGCTCGCGCCCGAGAGGGCGTGGGCGCAGGCGGTCGAGGCCTTGCAGGGGGGCGACCCGGCGCCGCTCGTCCGGGAGTTCTCGCGCGAGGCGGCGCGCCAGAGTGTGATCGGCGACCACCTGCGCCTCCTCCTCGCCGAGGCGCTGGCGACGCAGGGCGATCTCGCCGCCGCCCGCGCCGCCGCGCTCGGCGTCGCCGACCGGTACCGGACCAGCCGGCTCGCCCCCCGCGCGCTCCTGCTGGCCGCGACGCTCGACTTCCGCGCGGGCCAGGATGCCGCGGCGCAGCCCGTGCTCGCGCGCCTCGTGGACGCGTTCCCGGAGGCGCCGGAGGCCGCGGGTGCCCTCTACCTGCTCGGCATGTCGGCCGAGGCCCTCGGGCAGCTCGAGCTGGCCGCGCGCACGTACCGTGAGCTGCGGATCCTCGCGCCCGCGAGCGGCTACGCCGACGGCGCGGGCGACCGCTTCCGCCGGCTCGAGTCGCTCGGCGTGAAGCTCCCGCCGCTCTCGCTCGCCCAGCGGATCGACCGCGCCGAGCGCCTGCTGCACGGCGGCGTGTCCGACGTCGCGACGAGCGAGGCCGAGCGCATCGTGGACGACACGCGCGAGGGCGGCGGCGTGCTGCTCCGCGCGCTCCGCGTCGTGGCCGACGGCGCGCGGAAGCTCCGGCGCTGGGACGTCGCGGCGCGCGCCCTCGAGCTCCTGATCGCCCGGGCGCCGGCCGAGCAGCAGCCGGCGCTGCGGCTCGAGTCCGCGCGCCTGATCGCGCGCGGCAGCCGGCGTGAGCGGGCGCTCGCGCTCTTCGACCAGATCGCGCGGTCGCCCGCCGAGGCCGAGGCCGCCCAGGCGCTCTGGGAGCGCGGGCGGCTCCTCGAGGACCTCGACCGCCCGGCCGAGGCCGCCGAGGCCTACCGCGCGCTGGCGGCGCGCTGGCCCGAGCGCGAGATCGCCGCCGCGGGGCTCTGGCGGCTCGGCTGGCTCGCGTGGCTCGCGGGCGACGTCCGCGGCGCCGGCGAGAGCTGGACGCGGCTCACCGGGCCGACGGGCGGACCGTATCGGGCCCCCGGGCTCTACTGGGCGGCGCGGGCGCGCGAGCGGAGCGGCGGGAACGCGGCGCGGCTCTACCAGCAGGTGCTCGCCGAGGCGCCGCGCACCTACTACGGCGTCCTGGCGGCGGCGCGCCTCGGGAATGGCCCGACGCGCGGGACGAAGGCGGCGCTCGCCCTGCCGCCCGAGCCGGGGACCGCGCTCGCCCACGATCCGGGCTGGGCGCGGGTGGACCTGCTCCGGCGCATCGGCCTCGTGGAGCACGCCTGGCAGGAGCTGGAGGACGTCGTGCAGCGGGCCGCGGGCGACCCCGTGAAGCTCTACGGCTTCTCGGGCGCGTACGTCCAGGAGGCGCGCTACCACCTGGCGCTCCGGATCCTCCGGAAGCACTTCGCGGCGCCCGCGGCCACCGGGGACCCGGCGCTGCCGCGCGCGTTCTGGGAGATGCTCTACCCGTTCGGCTGGCGCGGCGCGGTCGAGGAGGCGGCGCGCCAGACCGGCCTCGACCCCCTGCTCGTCGCCGCCGTCGTGCGCGAGGAGTCGAGCTACCACCCCCGCGCCGTCTCCCCCGCCGGGGCGCG
The DNA here is from genome assembly GCA_016179875.1 of Candidatus Rokuibacteriota bacterium. GTDB lineage: Bacteria > Methylomirabilota > Methylomirabilia > Rokubacteriales > CSP1-6 > GWA2-73-35. The sequence goes on from JACPCH010000221.1 coordinate 14,011, forward strand.
CGGGCTCATGCAGCTCATGCCGGGGACGGCGAAGCCGATGCCGCCCGGGGGGGACCTGGACGACCCGGCGCTGAATCTGCGGATCGGCGCGCGCTTCCTCGCCGGGCTCCTCCGCGACTTCGGCGACCCGCGGCTGGCCCTGGCGGCGTACAATGCGGGGCCGAAGCGGCTGCGCCAGTGGTGGAGCGTGCGGCGCTCGGACGACGTCGAGGCGTTCGTCGAGCAGATCCCGTACGACGAGACGCGGCACTACGTGAAGCGGGTCATGCTCTCCTGGGACGAGTACCGCCGCATCTGGGGAGGGAGCGCGAGGTGAGCCACGAGCACCGCCACGAGCACGGCGGCACGCCCCAGCGGCCGCTCACGGAGACCGAGCTGCGCGTGCGGGCGCTCGAGTCGCTGCTGACGGAGAAGGGGCTGGTGGACCCGAAGGCGCTCGACGCGCTCATCGACACCTACGAGACCAAGGTGGGCCCGAGGAACGGCGCCCGCGTCGTCGCGCGGGCCTGGGTCGATCCCGCGTACAAGGCGCGCCTGCTGAACGACGCGACGGCGGCGATCGCGGAGCTGGGCTACACCGGGCGGCAGGGCGAGGAGATGGTCGTGCTCGAGAACACCCCGACCGTCCACAACATGGTCGTGTGCACGCTCTGCTCGTGCTATCCGTGGCCGGTGCTGGGGCTGCCGCCCGTCTGGTACAAGTCGCCGCCGTACCGGTCGCGCGCGGTGCTCGACCCGCGCGGCGTGCTCGGCGAGTTCGGCGTCGCGCTGCCCGACGGCGTCGAGGTGCGCGTGTGGGACTCGACCTCCGAGGTGCGCTACCTGGTGCTCCCCGAGCGGCCGCCGGGCACCGAGGGGATGAGCGAGGGCGAGCTGGCGGCGCTCGTCACCCGCGACAGCATGATCGGCGTCGCCCGGGTCGCGCCGCCCGTGCGGCCGGCCGCCGGGACGCCGGCGTGAACGGCGTCCACGACCTGGGCGGCATGCACGGCCTGGGGCCGATCGTGCGCGAGGAGAACGAGCCCGTCTTCCACGCCGAGTGGGAGCGCCGCGCGTTCGCGATCACGATGGCGGCCGGCTTCCTGGGCGAGTGGAACATCGACATGTCGCGCCACTCGCGCGAGCTGATGCCGCCGGCCGAGTACCTGGCGACGAGCTACTACGAGCACTGGCTGTGGGGACTCGAGCACCTGCTGGTCGAGAAGGGCCTGCTGACGAAGGAGGAGATCGAGGCGCGCGTGGCCGAGCTGCGGAAGGGCGCGGTGCGCTGATGCGTGTGCTGCGCGCGCAGGACGTCGGCAAGGTGCTGCTGAAGGGCGGGCCCGCGCGCGTGAACGAGCCGGTCTCCCCGAGGTTCCGGCCGGGCGACCGGGTGCACACGCGCACCATCAACCCCACCGGCCACACGCGGCTGCCGCGCTACGCGCGCGGCCGGCGCGGCGTGGTGGACCGCGACTGGGGCGTCTTCATCTTCCCCGACAGCAGCGCCGCCGGGCGGGGCGCCAAGCCCCAGCACCTCTACAGCGTGCGCTTCGAGGCGCGCGATCTGTGGGGGCCCGCGGCCTCCGCGCGCGACGCGATCTACCTGGACCTCTGGGACGATTACCTCGATCCCGTCGAGGTCGGGGGGAGCGCCGCCGCTCCCCCCGACACCCCCCACCGGTAACCCTGGTGCCCGATTCTTCCACGCCCTCCGAGCCCGCGATCGGGACGCCCGATCTGTCGGCGCTGCCGGCCATCCCACGGGATGCGGAGGGTCCGGTGGGCCGCTTCACCTGGCGCGAGTGGACCGACGCCCTGGCCGCCGAGATCGCCGCCGCCCGGGCGCGCGGCGACGCCACGACGCCCTACTACGAGCACTGGCTGGCGGCGCTCGAGAAGCTCGTGGCCACCAAGCGCCTCGTGTCGTCCACGGAGCTGCTCCAGCGCAAGGACGCCTGGGACCGCGCCGCGCGCGCCACGCCGCACGGACAACCCATCGTGCTCCAGCGAGGTCAGTGATGCCCTACCGGATCAACCACATTCATCTCAAGGCCCCCGACCCGCGCAAGACCGCCGAGTGGTACGTGCGCGCGTTCAATTTCAAGATCCTGAGCGACGAGACGCGCTCGTTCGGCGACCGCTTCGTGCGCTGCCAGAGCGACGACGGCGGGATCGCCGTCAACATCTCGGGCGCCCGCACCGGCGAGCGCCTGGGGCCCGGCGACGCCTCGGCCCACCACGGCCTCGAGCACTTCGGCTTCGACTCCCAGGACATCGAGGCCGACATCCGGCGGCTCGAGGGACTCGGCGCGCGGCTCCTCGAAGGGCCGACCCAGGTGCCGAACGGCCCGCGCATCGCGTTCCTGCAGGGCCCCGACGAGACCCGGCTCGAGCTGGTCCAGCCGGTGAAGAAGCTCGCCGGCGGCTGCTGCTGATGGCGGGCTTCGCCGACTACGAGCAGTACGACGGTCTGGGCCTCGCCGACCTCGTGCGGCGCGGCAAGGTGAAGTCGGAGGAGCTGCTCGAGGCCGCGATCGAGCGCGTCGAGGCGCGCAACGGACGCGTCAACGCGGTGACCATGAAGCTCTACGACCACGGGCGGAAGGCCATCGCCGACGGCCTGCCTGACGGACCGTTTCGCGGCGTGCCCTACTTGATGAAGGACCTCACCAGCAACGTCGCCGGCGTCAGGATGACGCGGGGCTCGCGCTTCTTCGCCGACACGCCGCCGGCCTCCGCCGACAGCGAGCACGTCCGGCGGCTCAAGCGCGCCGGCCTCGTGATCTTCGGGCGCACCAACACCTGCGAGATCGGGCTCTCGCTCACCTGCGAGCCGCAGCTCCACGGCGCGACGAAGAACCCGTGGGATCCGACGCGCATCTCGGCGGGCTCGAGCGGCGGGGCCGCCGCCGCCGTCGGGGCGCGCATGCTGCCGATGGCCCACGCCTCCGACGGCTTCGGCTCGATCCGGGCGCCGGCCGCCTGCTGCGGCCTGGTCGGGCTCAAGCCGACGCGCGGCCGCAACACCTTCGCGCCCTTCTCGGGCGAGGGGCTCGGCGGCTGCTCGACCGAGCACGCGGTGACGCTGACGGTGCGCGATTGCGCGGCGCTCCTCGACGCCACCTGCGGCCCCGGCCCGGGCGATCCGTACTTCGCGCCGCCGCCGGCGCGGCCGTTCCTCGCGGAAGCCGGCGCGAACCGCGGCCAGCTCAGGATCGCGTGGACGGCCAAGGCCCCGAACGGCGCGCCGGTCGAGGCCGAGCCCCTGCGCGTGCTCGCCGAGACCGCGCGGCTCTGCGCCGACCTCGGCCACCGGGTCGAGGAGCGCGACCCCGACATCGACGGCGCGGCGATCGTCCCGACGTTTCTCACACTCGCATCCGCCAACACCGTCGTGAACCTCGCGAGCCACCCGACCGCCGGGCGGCCCGCGCGCGAGGGCGAGGTGGAAAAGATCACCTGGGCGACGGCGCAGCTCGGCGAGCGGGTGACGGCCGCCGACTACGTGCGCGCGACCCAGGCGGCGCACCGGCTCGGCCGCCAGATGGCCGCGTTCCACGCCGGCGCCGACGTGCTGCTTACGCCCGGGCTCGCGACGCTTCCGGTGAAGCTCGGCTGGATCGACATGATGATGGACGACGTGCACGAGTACTGGCGGCGCGTCTTCCACTTCTCACCGTTCACGGTGTGGTTCAACCTCAGCGGCCAGCCGGCGCTGGTGCTGCCGCTCGGCCGGAGCCCCGAGGGCCTGCCGGTCGCCGTCCAGCTCGTCGCCCGCTACGGCGACGAGGCGACGCTCTTCCGCCTCGGCGCCCAGCTCGAAGCCGCGCGCCCCTGGTTCGACACGAAGCCGGCGCTC
>JACPCH010000226.1 GCA_016179875.1 Candidatus Rokuibacteriota bacterium
CAGAACTCGGTCGAGCTGGCCGGCATCTTCACCGACGAGTCGCGCCAGCCGGTCGAGACCGTGAGCGGCAAGGGCACCTCGATCGTGCCGTGGCCGGCCTTCATCCCGAGCTTTCCGGGCGCGCTCAAGGACGCCTTCGCCGACTTCGCCAAGAACCTCGACGGCGCCGCGAAGCTCCACGAGCTGGTGGCCTCGCGCGGGGGCGCGCGGCGCGCCGGGGCCGCCGGCCCGATGGATCCCGCGACGCTGCGGGCGCGCGTCCGTGGGCTCGCCGGGCGCTCGTGGGCCGTCGTCGTCGGGATCAACAACTACCGCCACGCCGACCCGCTCAACGCCGCGGTCGCCGACGCGCGCGCGGTGGCGGCGGCGCTGCCCCGGCTCGGGTTCAACGAGGTCCGCGTGCTGCTCGACGAGCAGGCGACGAAGGCCGAGATCGAGCGCGTCATCTACGGCGAGCTGAAGGAGAAGATGGGGCCGAACGACCGGCTCTTCGTCTTCTGGGCCGGCCACGGGATCACCGTGAAGCTCCCGCGCGGCGGCGAGGAAGGCTACCTCATGCCGGTGGACGGCGACCCGCAGCGGCCCGAGCTGACGGCGATCGCCATGGACGAGGTGAAGAAGATGGGCAAGCGGGTGAACGCCAAGCACGTCTTCTTCGCCATCGACTCGTGCTTCTCGGGCTTCGCCCTCACCCGCGACATCGCGACCGAGCCGGCGGCCGACGCCGAGCTGGCGGCGGCGCTCGAGGAGCCGGTGGTCCAGGTGCTGACGGCCGGCCGCCGCGGCCAGAAGGCGGTCGAGGAGGAGGGCCACGGGCTCTTCACGCGCCGGCTGCTCGACGGCCTGCGCGGGCTCGCCGACCAGGACCGGCGCGGCTTCCTGACCGTCACGCAGCTCGCGGCGTGGCTCTCGCCGCGCGTCGTGCGCGACTCGGGCGGGCGCCAGCACCCGCAGTACAGCGCCCTCGAAGGCGAGGGCGACTTCGTCTTCGTCCTCCCCGAAGGACGCTAGCTGCTGCTAAGATAGCGCGTGGGAGGGCGTCCATGGACATCGGCGGGATCATCTTCCTGGCGGTCGTCGCGGCGCTGGTCTTCGCCCTCGTCGCGGCCTACAACAAGCTCGTCTCGCTCCGGCAGCGCTCGGAGGAGGCGTGGTCGGACATCGACGTGCAGCTCAAGCGCCGCACCGACCTCGTGCCGAACCTCGTGGAGACCGTGCGTGGCTACGCCGCCCACGAGAAGACGACGCTCGAGCAGGTCATCCGCGCCCGGGGCGCCGCCGTCGCCGCGCAGACACCGGAGGCGCGCGCCCAGGCCGAGAATGCGCTGACCGGCGCGCTGCGCCAGCTCTTCGCGCTCGCCGAGACGTACCCCCAGCTCCGGGCCAACGAGAGCTTCCAGCAGCTCCAGGCCTCGCTCGCCGAGATCGAGGGGACCATCCAGGACTCGCGCCGGTACTACAACGCCGTGGTGCGCGATTTCAACACGACGATCGACAGCGTGCCGACGAACTTCATCGCGTCGTTCTTCCGGTTCGCCCGGCGCGCCTACTTCGAGCTGGACCGCCCCGAAGACCGCCAGGTGCCCCGGGTCTCTTTCGGGAGCTAGGCCGATCCGGCCCCTCGTCGTCGCCGCGGCGCTCCTGCTGGCCGCCGGCCCGGCGGCCGCCGCGGGGCGCGGCTTCGCGATCGCGAGCTTCGGCGTCACCCTCCAGATCAACCCCGACGCGAGCCTCGTCGTCCGCGAGCAGATCGCGTTCGAGTTCCGCGGCGCCCACCAGGGAATCGTCCGCACGATCCCGCGGAGCTGGACCCGCGGCGGGGTCGAGGTGCCCGTGCACTTCGAAGGCCTCGGCGCCTACGACGACGCCGGCCAGCCGCTGCGCGCCGAGGTCTCCTACCCCGGCGGCTACGTCCGGATCAAGGCGTGGGTCCCCGGCGCCGCCGACACGACGAAGAGCGTGACGCTCGTCTACCGCGTGCGGCGCGGCGTGCTCGGCTACGACGACCACGACGAAATCTACTGGAACGCCACCGGGGACGAGTGGGAGGCGCCGATCCGCCACGCCGAGGTGTACGTGAACGTGCCGCCGGGCGTTCCGCCCGGGGAGGTGCGCACCCTCGCCTTCACGGGCCCGCGTGGCGGCGCCGGCCAGGACTACACGGTCGAGCACGTCGAGGGCTTCCTGCGCTTTTCCACGACGCGGGCCTTCCGCCCGCGCGAAGGCCTCACGGTCGTCGTCGGCTGGCCGCACGGCCACGTCCCGGGGCCGTCGGCGCTCCGCCGGGCCTGGTGGGTCCTGGCCGACTACTGGCCGTTCGGGCTGCCGCTCGCCGCGCTCCTCTGGGGCGGGATCGTCTGGTGGGCGTTCGGGCGCGACCCGGGCGCGCGGCGCACGGTCAAGCCGGAGTACGCGCCGCCCGAGGGCCTCATCCCCGCCGAGGCGGGCGCGCTGGTGGACGAGCGCGCGGAGCCGCGCGACGTGATCGCGACGCTCGTGGACCTGGCCGTGCGCGGCTACCTGAAGATCGAGCCGGTGCCCGCCACGTTTGGACAGTCCGATTTCCTGTTCACGCGACTCAAGCCCGTCGTCGGCGATCCGGACCTGAAGCCGTTCGAGCTCGTCGTGCTCGCCCGGGTCTTCGGCGGCGACTGGCTCCTGAACGCGCGCCAGCTCTCCGAGGTGCGCCGCGACTACGAGAACGTGTTCCCGCCGCTCCGCGACCAACTCTACCGCACGATGGTGGAGGACGGCCTCTTTCCGTCGTCGCCGGCCCTGGTGCGTCGCGGCTGGATGCTGGCGGGGCTCCTCTTCGCCGCCTCGGCGTTCTTCGTGGCCGACTGGTGGCCCTGGCTCGGGCGCTATGGGCTGATCCTGCCGGCGGCGATCATCCTCTGCGGGCTCGTCTTCGTCGGCTGGTCGCGCTACATGCCCAAGAAGACCTGGGCCGGCGCCCAGACCTTCGTGCAGGTGCGCGGCTTCCAGGAGTTCCTCGAGCGCGCGGAGAAGGACCGGCTCGAGCGCCTGCCGCCCGACACGCTCCACCGGTGGCTGCCGTGGGCGATCGCGCTCGGCGTGACCGAGCGCTGGATCTTCAACTTCCAGGGCCTGAAGGTGGCGGCGCCCTCGTGGTACACGGGCCCGGGTGACTTCACGCTCGCGAACTACGCCGGGGCGCTCGCCGTCTTCTCGCGCGACACCGAGGCGGCGATCCTCACGAC
>JACPCH010000227.1 GCA_016179875.1 Candidatus Rokuibacteriota bacterium
CTTGAGCGCCGTCGAGTAGAATTCGAACTTCCCCGACGCCGTCCGGAGCAACGCCTTTCGCCCGACGGGGAGACCGGTGGGATCCCACCACGCCCCGCGCTCGACGAGGGCCTTCCAGAACTCCTCGTAGGACTTGAACTCCGGAACCCAGTAGCCTTGCCGCTCGAGGACCCGGCGCAACGACTCCTCCGCGGGCGTCGAGATCACGTATCCGCGGCCGGACTCCCAGAGCCCGCGCGCCCCGGCGCCGAGGAGCGTCTCGAAGCGTTCCCAGGGCAGGCTTTCCGCGATACTCCCGCCCAGGGACTTGGCCAGCTGGAGCACGACGTCGGCCGTGTTTCGGGTGTCGTGCCGCGGGGGCGTCGCGGGGCCCGCGAGGCTGAAGCAGGTGAAGCCCGCCACGTGCGTGATCTGGTCGTCCTGCCACCGCTCCAGGTAGGTGGAGTCCGGGAGAACCACGTCGGCCGTGGCCGAACTCTCGTCCAGAAACGGCGAGAAGCTCACGATGAACGGAATCCGCTCGAAGGCCCGCGCGAGCGCCTCCTTCGCCGGGTGGTTGACGAGCGGATTGGTGGCGAAGAGGAGGAGAGCGTTGATGGGGTAGGGATCGCCGGCGAGGATCCGCTCGGGGAGCACCTGGGGCGCGCTGGTGACGAGGCTGTAGCGCCCTCGACCCGCCCCGTCGATTCTCGGATGATCGAGGCCACGCTTTGCCGCCTCGTCCTGCCGGGCGGGGGGCAGGGGGGTGAGCGGAAGCGCGGCCTGGGCGAGGAGCCCGCCGGTGGCGCCGATGTTGCCGAGCAGCGCATTGAGGCTGTGGATCGCCATCCGCGTGTGGAGGTCGTCGCGCCCGTAGGAGGGGCCCCGCTCGCCGACGACCACCGCGGGCTTGAGGGTGGCGAGGTCGCGGGCGATCTCGAGGATCGTCCTCACGGGGACGCCGGTCGCGCCGGAGACGGTGAGCAGGCCGTGCTCGCCGAGCAGCAGGTCCTTGAACCCCTCGTGGCGCTGGCCGCGCGCGTCCACCCAGTCCTCGAAGCCGTGGGTGTGCTGTTCGACGAACTCCCGGTCGTAGAGCCCTTCGCGGATCAGGGCGTTCGCGATTCCGAGCGCGAGGATCCCGTCGGTCCCCGGAATGATGGGAACCCAGCGGTCTGCCTTGATCGCGGTATGGGAACGGCGCGGGTCGACGTGGATGAGCCGGCCGCGCGGACGGTCCGCTCCCCCGCGGAGCCCGGCGAACGCGCGGCTGGCGTGGACGGGGCCGAGCCAGGATTCCAGCAGCCCCACGCCGAAGGAGAGGATGCAGCGGGCCTCGGCGAGGTCGTAGCTCAGGGGGCTCGTCGTGCCCTGCATGAGCTGGTGCGCCAGCGCGGGCTGCTCCGGTGCGAGGCAGCGGACGCGGACGTAGTTCGGCGTGCCCCAGGCCTCGGCGAAGCGCTTCCACACCGTGTCGCGGTAGCCGCGATACTGACCGCCGAGGATCGCCACGGTGTGAGCGAGGCCCTTGGCGCGCAACTGGGAGAGCTGCGTGATCACCCGTCGCAGGGCCTCGTCCCAGCCGACGGGGCGCAGGCGCCCGCGCGCCCCGTCGCGCGCCAAGGGGCCGCGCAAGCGCTTCGGGTCGTAGAGGAGCTGGAGCCCGCCGTAGGCCTTGGGGCACAGCGCGCCGCGGTTGATCGGATGGAGCGGGTTCCCGGCGATCCCCGCAAGCTCGCCGTCCAGGGTCCGGGTCACGAGTCCGCAACCGCCGGGGCACTGCTGGCAGATGGAGGGCGGCAGGCTCTCTTCGGGCGTCGCCCAGCGCTCGAGGTCACCCACGCCCACGTCGGCCTTGGCGAGTTGCCCCCTGACCACGGCTGCCGCGCCAGCGCTGACGCCGACCGCCTGAATGAATCCTCGCCGCGTGACGCGCATGATCGTCCTCAGCGGTGGCAGGAGTTGCAATCGGTCGAGAGGGGTCGGATCCCGCTCGCCGGGCCGCGGGCGCGGGCCGCCACCTTCTCCGCCGACGCCCCAGCCTTTTCGTGACACCCGATGCAGTCCTCCATCGAGAGCGTCTTCAGCGGTCGTGCGGGCGGCTTCACGAGGGTCTCCATGGGACCATGGCAGGTCTGGCACTTCAGCTTGGCGACGACCACGTGGGTCCGATGGGGGAAAAAGATGTGGTCGGGCAGGCGCCAGACGCGCCGCCAGGGGATCTCTCCGCCCTTTTCGTAGGCCTGGACTTTCTTGATCTCGCCCGTCCCCTCCCCGGCGGAATGGCAGGAGAGGCACAGGGCCGTCGGCGGCCGTCCTGCGACCGATCCCTTTTCCGCCCGCTCGTGACAGCTGGTGCACTCCAGGTTGAGCTCGATGTGCGTCTTGTGGGGGAACTGGATCGGCTGCACGACCTCGGGAGGCACCCACAGCCGGAAGCCTGCCCACGAAACGAGGCCGAGAGCGACCATGCCGATCAGCGCCGGCCACTTCATCGCGTCGCCCGCTGCCGACGCCGGCGGCGCTTCCGGGCGGCGCTTCGGATGGCGCCGGCGAGCTGCGCGGGCGCCGCGACCCGGATCGGACGCCCGCTGACGATCGTGGCCTCGTCGCCCCGCAGGCTGATGGCCAGGGCCGTCACGCCTTCGAGGGACTCCATGACGGCCATGCTGCCGTTGCCCTCGACGATGACGACGTCGGGCTTGAGCCTGCGCACGTCTCGGCCCGAGAGCGCCGGCCGCTCGATCATGCCGATGATCCTCAGAGCCTTCTGCGGCTCGAGCAGCCGCTTGATGCCGTACGCGAACAGGGAATGCTCATACACGATGCAAACTCGCACGGCCCCCCGCCTTCGCGACGCCGCGGCGCACACGGGCGCCTCGCGCCTCACGCGGTCCCGGTCCAGGTCATGACCAGCGCCCGCGCGGCCGGACTGGGCCAATGCTTCCAGCACGTCCCGGCGGATCCCATGCTCGTGACCTCCTCGAGCGGGATGTGGTGCGTTCTGCGGTCCAATTCTGGTGGGACCCACGCCCTGGCGGTAGTCCCCGGAAGGAGGAAATCGACGACGAAAAAGGGCTACCGAGGGTAGCCCTTCTTGGTGGGGGCGGGGACCGGGTCGGGCTAGGGCGGCGGCTCCTTCACCAGCCCCTTGCGGAGCGCGTAGGCGACCACCTGCACCCGGTTCTCGGCGTGCAGCTTCTCCATGATGCTCTTGAGGTGCGTGAGCAGCCCGAGAACCTCTCGCTCGCGGGGGCTGATGGCGGCCAGCTCTTGCGCGACCGGGCCCGCCCCCTCCTTCCGCGTGAATTCCCCGAGGAGCTTGGCGGCCATGGACGGCGTGAAGAACGCCTCGCCGCGGACGATCCCCCGGAGCGTGCGGAACAGCTCCTCGGGCTCCACGCTCTTGAGCAGATACCCGTGGGCCCCGGCCTTGAGGGCTTCGAACAGGTTCTGATCTTCTTCGGAGATCGTGAGCACGACGACCCGGGTCGACGGCATCGCCTGCTTGATGCGCCGGGTCGCCTCGAGGCCGTCCATGTTCGGCATATAGATGTCCATGAGAACGACGTCCGGCGCGAGTGTCTGCGCTTTCGCCACCGCCTCACGGCCGTCCCGGGCCTCGCCGACGACCGTGAAGCCTTCGGTGTCGCTCAGAAGGGTCGCCACACCCTTGCGGAAGAGCGCATGGTCGTCCACCACGAGGATCCGGGTGCTTTTCACGACGGGCGGCCCCTCGGGGCGGTCAAGGGGAGCTCGATCTCCACTCGCGTGCCCGCGCCGGGCCGGGAGCTGAGCGCGAACTTGCCGCCCACCGCCTCGGCGCGCTCCCGCATCGTCTCGACGCCGAACGAGGTCGCCGCCGCCGTCTCCTCCGGATCGAACCCTCGACCGTCGTCGTGGATCAGCACTCGGGCGTGGTCCGCATCGCGCTCGACGCCGACGACCACGCGTCGGGCACCGGCGTGCTTCCTGACGTTCGCCAGGGCCTCCTGGATGATGCCGATGAGCTGGACCTCGACGACCGGGGGGAGCGTCAGGGCCTCGTCGGCGTCGACCGTGAGATCGACCGCGACGCCCGTCTGCCGGCTCCAGTCGTGGAGGTACTCGGTGAGCGTGGGGATCAGCCCGAGGCTGCGGGACACCATGCTCCGAAGCCCGAAGATCGCCTGCCGCGCCTCTTCGTAGGCACCGCGGGCCACCGTCCTGAGATCGGACAGCCGGGCTTCCACCTGGACCCGCTCGCCCGCGGCGACCCCACGCTCGAGGTCGGCCAGCTGCAGATGGAGGTAGCCGAGGGTCTGGGCGAGGCTGTCGTGAAGCTCGCGGGAGATCCGTTGTCGCTCCGTGATGACGGCCATCGCCTCGCTCACGTCGGCGAGCTCGCGGTTCCGCCGGACGATCTCGTCCTCTTGCCGCTGTACGTGGGCGAACACGAAGCGCGAGAAGACGAGCGTCCCGACCGCGCTGAGCGTGAGCAGCACGACGAAAGCCGGCCAGAAGGGCGGCAGGGGATGCGGGTGGAAATAGAGGACGCCCACGGAGAGCGCGGTCAGGTACGCAGCAGGACCACAGACGGTGAGCCAGCGCAGTCTCGTGTGACCGGGCGCAACCTGTTCCGTCACGCCGTTCCTCCCCGCACCGTGCCCCCGGCGCCGAGGGTCGGTCTCACGGACGGCATGATACCGCAGGAGTGATGGCAAAGCGACCGCGCCCGGAGGCGGCGCTCGGTCTAGTGGGCGCGCGCCGCGGCCTGCGCCGCGGTGTCCTGCGTCGCCGAGAGGAGCGCGTCGGCCGCGAGTGGGTTGTGGGCGGCCCCGCCCTTCCGAACGAGCCCGAGCGCCTCCCGGGCGCGCTTGAGCAGCGCGTCCGCCTCTGGGGTCTTGCGGCCATCGCGGCGGGCCCGCGCGATCGCGGTCTCCCCGCTCTTGACCGCGTCGCCGGCCTTCTTGAGGTCCGCGCCGAACCCGGTCGTCCACTCGGTCAGGAGGGCCGTGTACGGCGCGTCGTGACAGCCCAGGCACTTCTCGCGGATCGCCGCCCGCGAGGGCTTGCTCGCCCAGTCGTGGCAGCCGGTGCAGCCGACGGCGTCGGCCATGAGGTTCGGCTCGACCGTCGCGAGCGGCGTCTGGGTCTTGCCCCGGAAGAACGCGGACTGGGCGCGGTGACACGACTCGCAGCGCTCGTTCTGCGGGCTGTGATGGCAGGCGGCGCAGGTCGCCGCGGACGCGGTGACCTTCTTGTGCACCTCCGGCGAGTGGCACGAGGTGCAGGTGGCGCCGAACTCCGTGACGTGCCGGACGTGCGGGATCTTCTGCCTCCCGAGCTCCACCGTCGACGACTGCTTCACGTTCGCCTGCTCGTGGCACAGCACGGCGCAGTAGCCGCCGCGCACGAGGGTGTCGTCCGACTTCGCCGGCGGCTTGCCGAGCAGCATCATCGTCTCGTCGGCCCAGCCGTTGGCGAGCTTGAGCAGGTCGGCGGCATAGAAGACGTTGTGCACTCCCTTGCCGAAGGTCACGAAGCGGAGGTTGGCCTCGGCGTCGTCGGCCAAGCGCCGGGCGCGGGCGAGCCGGGGGTGCTTCGGATCGGCGACGGTGAGGGCCGCGCGGGCCGCCGCGACCTTGGGCGCGACGATCGTGGTCATCCCGGTGAGCGTCGTGGACCACCGGTCGAGCATCCCCTGGT
>JACPCH010000228.1 GCA_016179875.1 Candidatus Rokuibacteriota bacterium
CGCCGGCCACGACCTGCTCGAACTCGGTGGCGTACGCCTGGACCCGCCGGTGGTCCGCGCCGCCGTCGCCGCCGGCACCGTGACCGTGCTGCGCCCACCTCGTGGCCGCGAGCCCCGCCAGGAGTGTCATGCCCGTCACCAGACCGATCGTCCATCGCATCGCCGCACCTCCCGAGCGAGTGAGTGAGCGCGATGATACGGGAGACGGGGCGGGGCCGTCTGTGACTCAGGTCACGCTCACCCCGGCGGAGGCGCTCGCCGCGATCCCGTACTTCGCGGGGCTGCCGCGATCCGAGCTGGCACGGCTCGCGCGCACGGGGCGCGTCCGCGCGGTCGCCCGGGGCGGGCGGGTCTTCGACGAGGGCGCGCCGGCCGAGGGCCTCTGGGTGGTGCTGGCGGGCCGCGTCGCGCTCGTGCGGCGCTCGCCGCGCGGGCGGGAGCAGGTGCTCCACACCGAGGGGCCGGGGAGCGCGCTCGGCGAGGCGCCGCTCTTCGACGACGGTGGCTACGTGGCCTCGGCCGTCGCCGCGGACGCGGCCCGCGTCCTGCTCCTGCCGCGCGCCGCGGTCCTCGACACCTGCCGCCGCCACCCCGAGGTCGCGCTCGGCATGCTCCGGGTGCTGGCGCGGCGCGTGCGCGCGTTCGCCGGGCTCGTGGAGGACCTGGCGCTCCGCGACGTCACCGGACGGCTCGCGAAGTTCCTGGCGGGCGAGCTGCGGCGGAGCCCCGGCGGGCTCCTCGTGCTGCCGGGCACGCGCGAGGAGATCGCGGCGCGGCTCGGCACGGTGCGGGAGCTGGTGTCGCGCTCGCTCTCCCAGCTCGAGCGCGCGGGCGTGCTCACGGTGACGGCTCGACGCTCTCGCGAACGACACGCGCACCTGACCGAGTCGGGCTCGCCCGCTGCGCGGGGCGGCCCGGCTCAGAGCCCGTGAACGAATCGGGCACACGGGATCCCGTTGGGGGGGTGTCGGGGGGAGCGGCGGTCGCTCCCCCCGACGTTGACTCAGGTGAAGCGCGCGAGGTACTTCGCGAGCGCGGCGCCCTCGCGCTCGCGCAGGCGCACCGCGACGCGGAGCTGCTCGAGGTATTGCTCGAGCGTCTTGCCGCCGAGGTCCACCTGCTTCTCGCGGAAGAACTGGTGGACGTCCCGCTCCAGCTCCGGTGTGGCGAGGCCGATGACGCCCTCGGCCAGCCGGCGCAGGCCGTGCTTCGGATAGAGGCGGTCCATCGCGTCCCAGTGGGCCTTCACGAACTCCCACGCCAGCTCGCGCGCGTGGACGCTCATGAGCATCCCGCGCGCGACGAAGGGCGCGTCCTGGGTGCGGATCTCGCCGTTGACCGTGCGCTCGAGCGTCTGCTCGGCGAGCGCGCGCGGCTGGAAGCCGGCGAGCGCGTAGAGGTAGCGCTGCTCCTCCTGCGGCGTCGCCGCGCCCTTGAAGCGCTCGAGGAACTCCGCGTAGCGCGGGGCGTCGCCGGCGTGGGCCAGGACCGCGATGAGGGCCGGGAGCACGTTCGGCTCGGCCCGGTCCCCGTCGCGCCCATACAGCTCGGCGGCGCGCGCCTGCACCGCGCGGTCGTCGCCCAGCACGCCCGCCGCGCGCAGGAGGTCGCCGCGGAGCTGGCGCGTCAGCTCGTCCTCGCCCGGCCGCGCGTCCCAGCCGAGGCCGGCCACGGCGGGGGCCACGCGGTCGCGCACGAGCGCGGCCAGGCGCCCGCGGTCGGCGGGCTCGACGATGCGGTTGAGGGCCCCGAGCGTGGCGAGCAGCGCCGACCACACGTTGCGGTCGCGCTCGCCGCGGAACCGGGCGGTGAGGTCGAGGTACTCGTCGAGGGCCATGTGCCCGGCGAGGGTCACGGCCCAGGCGTCGCTCACGAGGTTGAACCGCTCGATCGGGGCGAGCGCGGGCAGCGCGTCGAGGAGCCGCCCGAGCAGCTCGCCGGCGTAGCGCACGCGGTAGAAGCCGTGGCCCCCGTCGTTGACGACGACCGCGCCGGCGTCCGCGGGCAGCGGCAGTCGGGCCTCGGCGTCCTTCAGGAGCACGCCCGCCGTCGCGGCGCCGCCCCTCTTGGCGATGCGGACCTGCACCGGGACCTGCCACCGCTGGCCGGGCTCGCCGGTCGCGGCCGTCCCGGGGAGCGCCTCCGGCAGGTACGTGAAGCGCTGCTGGGAGAGCACCAGCTCGGCGCCGTCGCGGCGCGCGCTCACCAGCGGATAGCCCGGCGCGAAGATCCAGCCGTCCATCACCTCGGGGATCGGCTGGCCCGCCGCCCGGCCGAGCGCGGCCCAGAGGTCGCCCGTGTCGGCGTTGCCGTAGGCGTGGCGCCGCAGGTACTCGCGCACGCCGGCGCGGAAGACGTCGGGGCCGAGGTACTGCTCGAGCATGCGGAGGACGGAGGCGCCCTTCTCGTAGGTGAGCACGTCGAACATCGCGTCGGCCTCGCGCGGGGCGCGCACCGGGAACTCGATCGGCCGCGTCGCGTGCAGGCCGTCCACCGCGAGCGCGGCGGCGCGGGAGACGCCGAACGTCGTCCAGCGCTGCCACTCGGGCTTCCAGGCGTCCACCGCGAGCATCTCCATGAAGGTGGCGAACGCCTCGTTGAGCCAGATGCCGTTCCACCAGCTCATGGTGACGAGGTCGCCGAACCACATGTGGGCGTTCTCGTGCGCCACCACGTCGGCGATGCGCTCCAGCTCGGCGTGGGAGGCGGCGCGCTCGTCCACCAGCAGCGCCGTCTCCCGGAACGTGATGGCGCCGAGGTTCTCCATGGCCCCCGCCGCGAAGTCGGGGATCGCCAGGAAGTCGAGCTTGTCGCCCGGGTACGGGAGCCCGTAGTAGTCCTCGAAGAACCGCAGCGAGGCGACGGCGATCTCGTGGCCGAAGGCCGCCAGCCGGCGCTTGCCCGGCACGCACCACACGCTCACCGGGACGCGCCCCACCAGCACCGGGTCCGTGGCCTCCAGCTCGCCGACGACGAACGCCACCAGGTAGGTGGACATCGTGATCGTGTCCGCGAAGGAGACGACCTTCTTCCCGCCCTCGCGCCGCTCGGCGACGACGCGGGTGTTGGAGACGGCCGTGAGCGCCGGATCGATCGCGAGTGTCACGGCGAAGACCGCCTTGAAGGCGGGCTCGTCCCAGCAGGGGAACGCGCGCCGCGCGTCGGTCGCCTCGAACTGGGTGGCCGCCATCACGCGCGTGGCGCCGCCCGGGTCCTTGTAGGTCGAGCGGTAGAAGCCGCGCAGCTTGTCGTTGAGGACGCCGGTGAACGCGAGCCGCAGCGTCCAGACGCCCGGCGCCACGGTGTCCGGAAACGCGATCCGGCAGCGCTCGGCGGCCTCGTCGAGGGCCGGCGTGCCGCGGAGCGTGACGCCGCGGCCGCCGGTGAGCGCGGCCTCACCGACGGCCAGCTCGACCGCGTTCAGGACGATCTCGCGGGTCGGCTCGCTCACGGTGAGGGCGATGGTCGCCTCGCCGCGGAACGTGAGGGTCGTGAGGTCGGGCTCGAGCCTCAGGTCGTAGCGGCTCGGCACCACGTGACGGGGCAGACGATACGGGTCCACGCTGTTCTCTCCGGGAAAGGGCAGATTGGGTGCGGCCCTACTACTTTACCGCAAGCGCGGCGGGCCGGGGTGAAGCCCGGACAACGCGGCCACGAACCCGGCCAGCATGTCCCAGCCCGACGAGTGCCCGATCCCGACGAGCCGGCGCGCCGCCGCGAGGACGGCCTCGATCGGGGCGCCCTGGGCGAGGGCGCGCGCCAGATCGTGGAGCGGCGCGTGACCGTGGCCCTCGAGCATGTCGCCGAGCAGGGCGGCGCTGATCGGGTGCGTGCGCGCGGCGGCGCGCGCCGCGACGTCGCCGCCGGCACGCGCCCACGCGCCGGGCGCGCCGGCGCCGGCGGCGGCGAGGAG
>JACPCH010000229.1 GCA_016179875.1 Candidatus Rokuibacteriota bacterium
GGAAAGCCGCGCGCCGCCAGCCACTCGGCGGCGATGCGGTTGTCGGCGATCGCCTCGCCGATCGTCTGGAAGGCCGTGCCCACCGGCTCGCGGCTGTCGCGCACGCCCAGGATGTCGTGGCCGCGCCGGTTGAACGCGAGGCACGCGAGCCCGAGCCGCGTGAGATGGGGCGGCAAGAAGCGCGCCGGGCCCGAGTAGAAGTTCGTCGTGTTGCCGTGGAAGAGCAGCGCGGCCCCGGCCGTCGCGCCGGCCGCGGGCTCGTAGAAGGCGCCGTCGAGCGGGACCGTGTCGGTCGGGAGGCTGACGAGGGTGGTGCGCACGGGCGTCAGTACGGGACCTCGAGGAGGCGATCCCGCGCCGAGCGCATGTCCTGCTCGAGCAGCTCGCGCAGCGCGCGGGCCACCGGGCCCGGCGTGCCGTCGCCGACCGGCGTGCCGTCCCACTCGACCACCGGCGCCACCTTGACCGAGCTGCCGAGCAGCATCATCTCGCGGGCGGCGCGGGCCTCGGCGACCGGGACGTCGCACACCCGCACGTCCGTGAGGAGCGCGCGGCCCGTCAGCGCGGCCGCCAGCTCGAGCAGGCGCAGGGACGTGCACCCGGAGAGGATGTGGTCGAACCGCGGGTGCTTGAGGATCCCGTCGGCGGTCACGAAGGCCACGTTCATGTTGGAGCTCTCGCCCACGTGGCCGGCCGCGTCCACGAAGACGCCGTTGTCGAGCCCGCGCTCCTGCGCCTCCAGCTGGATCAGGACGTTCGGCAGGTAGTTCGTGCTCTTGGTGACGGCGTAGAGCGGCGGCTTGATCGGATACGTCGTCGTCATGACCCGGAGCCCGTCCGTGTACCAGGCCGCCGGATAGGTGAGGCCGGCGAAGATCATGACGAAGAAGCCCGGCTCGGCGCCCGCGGCCGGGGCGAGGCCGAGACTGCCCGGTCCCGAGGAGAGCCAGTAGCGGATCGAGCCGTCGCGCCGGCCGCTCGCGGCCGTGGTCCGCACGATGACGTCGCGGATCGCCTCCCGCGTCAGCGGGAGCGCGAGCTTCGAGGCGCGGGCCGAGCGCACGAACCGGTCGAGGTGCGCCTCGAGATCGTAGATCTTCCCGTCCACGATCGCCGCCGTGTCGAACACGCCGTGCCCGCGGTGCACCATGTGGTCGTCGAAGGGGATCACCATGAGCGCGGGATCGATCACGATCCCGCCGAGCTGGCTCGAGTAGAAGGCCCAGAACCGCACCGGCTGCCGGGTCCGGAGGTCCCGGAGCCTCCCCAGCACGTCGTCGGCGTTCAGGATGCGGATGGCGGTCGTCGTCGGCATGCGGCTCCCTCCTGTGGACGTCCCCCGGAAGGATACCCGATGTGCTAGGGTTTACGCGCTCTCGCGAAGTCGAGGGCGGAAGGAGCCCGGAATGAAGCCGAGTCGGTCGTTCGCCGCGGTCCTCGTGGTCGCGTTCCTCGCGTGGGCGGTGCCGCCGCTCGCCCCCGTGCACGCGCAGCAGAAGACGATCAAGCTCGGGATGCTCCTGGCCATGACCGGCCCTGGGGCGTTCTACGGACAGGTCATGAGCCGCGGGGCCCAGGGCGCCGTGGACGGGATCAACCGGGCCGGCGGGATCGGCGGCTACAAGCTCGAGCTGGTCATCGAGGACCACAAGAGCGGCGATGCCGACGCCGGGGTGAGCGGGGCGCGGAAGATGCTCGACGTGGACAAGGTCCCCGTGATCCTCACCTCGTACTCCGCCCCGACGCTCGCCATCCAGCCGCTGGCCGTCGAGAAGAAGGTCCTGCTCCTGAACGGCGGCGGCGTCGGCTCCGCCCTCATCGGCAAGGCGGGGCTGTACAACACCCGGATGCTGTCCAGCCAGACGGCGCCCTTCGTCATCCAGTGGGCCGCGGAACGGCTCAAGGCCAAGCGGGTGGCGACGCTGTTCTGGAACGACGCGGCCGGCCAGGGCGTGAACGGGGCCATCAGGGAGACGTGCGCGAAGGCCGGCTGCCAGGTGGTGGCCCAGGAGCCGCACGACATCGGCGCCAAGAGCTACACGGCGCAGCTGGCGCGCATCAAGGCGGCCCGCCCCGACGTGGTGGCGCTCGGCTCGTTCGGCGACGACGTCGGCTACATCGTGAACCAGGCGCGCGCCTACGGCGTCACGGTGCCGATCGTGGGCATCGATTGGACGCCCAACGCCGAGAAGATCGGCGGCAAGGCGATGGCGGGCTACGTCATCGCCGTCGACCGCTTCGACCCCGAGGGCGGCGACGCGAAGACGAAGGCGTTCGTCGAGGCCTATCGCGCCGCGCACAAGGACGCGCCGGAGTTCTACGCCGCCAACTACTACGAGCACGTGCAGTTCATCCTCCAGCCGCTGATCAAGCGCGTCGTGGACCGCAAGGGCGACCCGAGCAAGCCGGGCGAGATCCTCGCGGAGATGGAGCGCGCGCTGAAGGAGGGCTTCGCCTTCCAGAGTGTCTACGGCGGCGACATGAGGCTGCTCGGCGACGGGACGGCCGTCAAGCCCCTCGGCGTCTTCGAGGTCAGGGACGGCAAGCTGACGCTCGTCGGGCGGATCGTCGGCGGCAAGGTCCAGGACTGAGCCATCCTCGGGCTCGCCGCGCAGCTCGCCGCGAACGGGCTCATCATCGGGAGCCTGTACGCGCTGCTGGGCGTGAGCTGGGGGCTGATCTTCGCCACGACGAAGATCTTCCACTTCTCCCACGCGCTCACGCTCACCGTCGCCGTCTACGCGGCGGTGCTCGCCGTGAGCGGGTGGGGCGTGCCCCTCCCGCTGGGCTTCGCCGTCGCCGCGCTCGTCGGCGGCCTGGTGGGCGTCGGGACCGAGCTCCTGCTGTACCGGCCGCTCCGGCGGGCCCAGGCCACGCAGCTCAACATCTTCCTGGCCTCGCTCGGGCTGCTCATCGCGGGGCAGAGCGCCGTCCTCGTGGCCTTCGGCCCGCAGGCGCGCACGGTCGAGGGATTCCCGATGCGCGGCATCGAGCTGGGGCCGGTGGCCTTCACGACCGTCGAGGCGCTGTGGCTCGCCGCCGCCTGGACGCTGATCGGCGGGCTCGTGGCGTGGCTGTGGCTGAGCCGCGACGGCCTCGCCATCCGGGCCATCGCGAGCAACCCCGAGCTGGCCCAGTGCGTGGGCGTCGCGCACGAGCGCGTCTTCCTGCTGGTGTTCGCTCCGCGACACCGCCTCGCCGACGATGGGCGTGCACCCGGTCCTGGCCGCGTTCATCGCCGTGTTCCTCGGCGGCATCGGCAGCATCCCCGGCGCGGCCGTCGGCGGCGTGCTGCTGGGCCTGGCCGAGAACATGGGCGGCCTCGTGCTGCCCGGCTACTGGCAGGGCGTCATCGCGTTCGTCGTCCTCTTCGCGGTCCTGGTGGTGCGGCCCGCCGGTCTGCTGGCCGGACGCGGCCGCTAGGGCCGGGGACGCGTCGTGGACTTCTGGCTCCACGTGGTTAACATGATCCTCCTCTTCTCGATCCTCGGCGTCTCGCTCAACCTGCTGCTCGGCTACAGCGGCCTCGTCTCGATGGCGCACGCCGCGTTCTTCGGGGTCGGCGCCTACGCCGCCGCCCTCACCGCGCGCCACCTCGGCTGGCCCTTCCCGCTGACGCTGCTGGCCGCGGTCGTCATCACCACGATCCTGGCCGGCGGGGTGACGTTCCCGGCGCTCCGCGTCCGCGGCGAGTACCTGATCCTCTTGACGCTCGCGTTGCAGATGGTGCTCTACGAGCTGATGCTCTCCTGGACGGACCTGACCGAGGGCCGGACGGGCATCTCCGCCATCCCGCGCCCCACGCTCTTCGGCCGCACGCTCGTGACGCCCGCGCAGTTCCTGCCGCTCATCGCCGCGTGCGCCGCCGCCGTCTTCGCGGTCGGCTACCGCATCGGCGAGTCGCCGTACGGGCGAATTCTGAAAGCGATGCGCGACGACGAGCGGGCGACGCTCGCCATCGGCAAGAGCGTCCTCCGCTACAAGGTGGCCGTCTTCGCCCTCAGCGGGGCGCTGGCCGCGGTGGCCGCCGCGCTCTTCGCCCACTACCAGGCGTTCATCAACCCGTTCAGCTTCACGCTCGACCGCTCGATCTTCCTGGTGGCCCTGGTGGTGCTCGGCGGCACCGCGAACCTCGCCGGCACGCTCGTCGGCGCGACGCTCTTCGTGGGGCTGCCCGAGGTGCTGCGCTTCCTCCAGGCCCGGCAGGAGATCGTGGACGCCATCCGCGACTTCGTGTTCGGCGGGGTGCTCGTGGCGTTCATGCGCTTCCGCCCGCAGGGGCTCCTGCCCGAGCGGCCCGGCGTCGGCGCCGCGCCGGCGCGCGCCGGGCTCGCCGCGGTCACGCCGGCGCTGCCCGTCGCCGCGGCCCGGACCGACGACGGCCGCCCGGTGCTCCGCGCCGAGGGTCTGCACAAGAGCTTCGGCGGCATCCGGGCCGCCGACGATCTGAGCCTCGTCCTGCCCGGCGGGCGGGTGACCGCGCTGGTGGGACCGAACGGCGCGGGCAAGACGACGGTCTTCAACCTGCTCACCGGCTT
Organism: Candidatus Rokuibacteriota bacterium; assembly: GCA_016179875.1. Classification (GTDB taxonomy): domain Bacteria; phylum Methylomirabilota; class Methylomirabilia; order Rokubacteriales; family CSP1-6; genus GWA2-73-35. The sequence goes on from JACPCH010000229.1 coordinate 4,539, forward strand.
CCTGCCCCCCGACGCCGGCCGGGTCGTGCTCCGCGACCGCGACGTGACCGGCCTCGCGCCGTGGCGGACGGTCGGCTACGGCCTGGCGCGGACGTTCCAGGACGTGCGCCTGTTCGAGCGCATGACGGTGCTCGACAACGTCGTGGCCGCGATGCCCGGGCAGCCCGGCGAGCGCCTCGGGCCGCTGTTCGCCACGCCCTGGCGCACCGCCGCCGCCGAGCGGGCGAACCGCGCGCGGGCGCTCGGCTACCTGGCGTTCGTGGGGCTCGCCGACCGGGCCGGCGACGTCGCCGCGTCGCTCGCCTTCGGCGAGCAGAAGCTCGTCGCGCTCGCCCGGCTCATCGCCACCGAGGCCGACGTGCTGCTCCTCGACGAGCCGGCGTCGGGGGTGGACGTACAGTGGGTCAGCCGGATCCTCGACCTGATCCGCCAGCTCGCCGCCGCCGGCAAGACCGTCTGCATCGTCGAGCACAACCTCGAGGTCGTGACGGCCGTCGCCCACCGGGCGTACTTCATGGAGGCCGGGCGCATCATCGCCGAGGGGCGCCCGGAGGAGCTGATGGCCGACCCGCGGCTCGGCGAGATCTACTTCGGGAAGGCCCGGCGGTGAGCGGCGGGGACGCGGCGGACGCGCTGCTGGCGGTCGAGGACCTGGCGACCGGCTACGGACGCAAGCAGGTGGTCTTCGGCGCGTCGCTCGCGGTGCGCCCCGGGGAGATCGTCGCGCTGATCGGGCACAACGGCGCCGGCAAGACGACGGCGCTCAAGGCGGTCGCCGG
>JACPCH010000222.1 GCA_016179875.1 Candidatus Rokuibacteriota bacterium
ACTTTGTATCGACCGACACGCCGCCGAAGTCGCCGCCGGCGATGAGGCCGAACTTGTACTCGTGGCCCCTGAACGGTTGGGCGCCGCCGCGGATGGTCGACGCCACGGGGATGAACGGCATGATCGAGCCGGGACCCGTTAGCGGCGTCTCGACGTACAGCCACTTCGTCTCCGTGAACCCCGCCACGTCGGTGTCGAGGTCGAACGACGACGAGTTGCCGGGCGCCGCGGCGCCGGTGGTCTGGCCGTTGTTGAAGTCGAGCTCGATGCCCCACACCATCTTCGTCTTGCCGACTTCGCCGATGATGTCGATCCGGCCGCGTTCGCGCGTGTACGACAGCGTGTCGCGGGCGTTCGTCACATCGGTGTCAGCCCAGTTCTTGCTGATCGACCCGACGAAGTCGAGCAGCCCGTTGATCGTCACCTTCGGGGCCGGGGCCTGCGCCATGACTGGCGGGGCCAGCAGCCCGACGGCGGCGATCAACGCGAGAACGACGACAAGCGTCCTTCTCATTACCGCCTCCTCATGTAGGGGGTTGGGTGAACTACGCACACCAGTCCGCGCACCCGAAAACCACCGCCAACACCAACAGTTGCAGAGACGCCGGGCAACGAGGTCTCTTGTACCCCGGTGAGCGCCCAAACGTCAAGCGAATTCTCGTGTTTACTGCGTCTCGCCCAGGTCGCGAAGCCGCTCGCCGGCGGCCTCCCCGAAGGGGGAGGTCGGGGCGAGCCGGCGCACCTCGCGGAAGGCGGCTTGGGCCTGGTCCTTCAAGTCCCGCGCGGTCAGGACGAGGCCCAGGTGATACCAGGCGGCCTCCAGCTGGCGCTCGAGGCTGATCGCGAAGCGCAGGGTTTCCTCGGCCTCGGCGTAGCGCTTCAGATGGTAGAGCGCGAGGCCGAGGTTGTTGTAGACGATGTACGGGGTCGGCAGCGTCGGCGCGCTGATCGCCCGGCGGTACGCGCCCACGGCCTCCTCCCAGCGCCCCGCCTCCGCGAGGGCCACGCCCAGGTGAAGGTGGGCGTCGGCCAGCAGCGGGTCGAGCTCCGTCGCGCGCTTCAGGTGCTCGAGGGCCAGGTCGGGACGCTGGAGCTCGAGGTAGAGCTGGCCGAGCGACACGCGGTACATGGCCACGGTGCCGTCCACGGCGACCGCCTCCCGGAAGGCGTTGAGGGCGAGCGACGCCTGCTTGTCGCGGAACGCGACGAGCCCGCGCTCCCACGCGTCGCGCGCGCGGAGCCGGTCCACCTCCGACACCTGCTGGGTCGCGCCCGCGCAGCCCGCGGTGGCGAGGCCGAGCGCCAGCAGAAGGAGCCAGAACCCCCGCTTTCTTGACACCATCCACCCTCCCCTGTAGCCTGACAGCGTGCCGACGTACGAGTACGAGTGCGGCGCCTGCCGCCGCGTGTTCGAAGTCAAGCAGCGCATCTCCGAGCCGCCGCTGACCACGTGCGACGCCTGCGGCGGCGCGGTGCGTCGCCTGCTCTCCGCGGCCCCGTTCATCCTCAAGGGCGAGGGCTGGTACGTGACCGACTACCCCTCGGAGTCGCGCAAGAAGGCCCGCGAGTCGGAGAAGGGCGGCGACAAGCCCGCGGCCGCTACGACGCCCGCGGCGTCGTCCGCGTCGTCTTCGGAGTCCGCGCCGGCTTCGTCGCCCGCCGCGCCGGCGCCGGCGTCCTCGCCCTCGTCCTCGAAGCCCGCCGACTGACCCGCACGGGCGTTCCGCGGCGCGCCCCGAGCGCCGCCGCCGCGCTGCCCTCGCGCACCGCGATCTCGAGCCGTCCCTGGGAGCCCACGAGCGCGCCCGCCCGTCCCCGCGCGAGCTCGCCGTAGGTGCCGACCAGCGGGAGCGTGCGGCCCGCGACGCGCACCGTGACGCCGGGACCGAGCGGCGCGAGGGCCGCGGCGCGGATCGAGGTCACGAGGTTCCCGAAGCGGTCGACGTGGACGACCTCGCCCGCGAGGCCGCCCGCGTCCGCGCGGGCCTCGGGCCAGTCGAGCCTCACCGGGTCGCGCACCGGGGGGCCGAGCCGCGCCGGCGCGAGCCCGCGCGCCAGGTGGGCCGCGGCGGGAGCGAACACGTCGCGCCCGTGAAAGGTGCGGCTCGCGTCCGGCCGGCGATATTCCGGCGCGACGATCTCGAAGGCCTCCCAGGCGCCGTCGTCGTCGAAGAACGGCGTGAAGAGCCCGTTGTCCGGGCCGACGAAGAGCTGCGCGCGCGCCGCGAGGACGAGGCCGCGCCGCGCGGTGCCGACGCCGGGATCCACGACCGCGAGGTGCACGGTCCCGCGCGGGAAGTGCGGCGCCGCCGCCTCGAGGAGCAAGGCGCCGGCCGCGACGTCGTGCGGCGCGACCTCGTGGCTCACGTCCACGAGCCGCGCGGCGGGCGCGAGCGCCAGGATCGCGCCCTTCAGCTCGGCCACGTAGGCGTCGCGGGTTCCGAAGTCGGTCGTCAGCGTGATGACGACCACGTCAGCGGTCGCGGTCGACGACGAAGTCCGCGACGAGGGTGAGGACGTCGCGCTCCTCGGAGGGCGCGAACACCTCGAGGTCGGCCTTGGCCGCCTGCGCGTACTCGTGGGCCCGCCGGAGCGCGTACTCGACGCCGTCGTGCTCCACGACGTAGCGGCGGATCTCCTCGACCTCCGCCGGGCCGAGGGCGTGGCGGCCGAGCAGCTCGCGCGCGCGCGCGGCCTCGGCCGGCCGGGCCCGCTCGAGCATCGCGATCAGCGGGAGCGTCCGCTTGCCCTCCCGGAGGTCGGCGCCGATCGCCTTGCCGAGCCGGTCCTGGTTCGCCACGAAGTCGAGCGAGTCGTCCGAGATCTGGAAGGCCACGCCGATGTCGAGCCCGTAGCGCGTGAGGGCGTCGATCCGGGCCGCCGGAAGGCCGCCGAGCAGGCCGCCGATCCGGCAGCACGCGGAGATGAACGACGCCGTCTTCTGCGTGATGATCCGGACGTAGTCGGCCTCGGTGGTCACCCCGCCGCGCTTGCGCTCGAGCTGGAAGACCTCGGCCTCGGTCATGGAGACGGTCGAGCGGGCCAGCGTCTCCATGACCGCCCGGTCGTTGTCGCGCACGAGCATCGCGAACGACTTGGAGTAGAGGTGGTCGCCCACCAGCACGGAGGCGTCGTCGCCCCACTGCGCGTTCGCCGACGGGCGCCCGCGGCGCAGCGGCGCCTGGTCCACCACGTCGTCGTGGATGAGCGTCGCGGTGTGGAGCACCTCGACGACGCACGCCAGCCGCACGCTCCGCGGCCCGCGGTACCCGGCCAGGCGCGCGGCGAGCAGCAGCAGGATCGGGCGCAGGCGCTTGCCGCCGGCGCCGGCGATGTAGCCGCCCATCTCGTGGATCAGCGCGACGGGCGAGTCGAGCTCGCGCCGGATCTCCTGCTCCACCAGCTCGAGGTCGGCGCCGACCAGGGCGGTGACGCGCTCCTTCAGGACTTTCTCGAGGGTGGGGGTGGGCACGCGGGGGCGTTACTTGAGGACGACCTGATCCTTGACCTGGATCTGCGCCCCCGCCGCGACCGACTGCACGTCGGCGACCGAGAACTTCGCGCGCGTCTCGGTGACGCGGGCCGTCGCGACCTCCTCGTCGAGCTCGCCCAGTACCTCGCCGGTCACCGGGTGGACGATGGGGATCTTGTCGCGCCGGAGGGACAGGAGGGTCCCGGGCCGCACGCCGTCCGCGGCCGTCAGGTCCACCACGATGCGGGTCGTGTCCACGTAGACGACGAGCCCGCGCCTCGGGCCCGGCGCCGGGGCCGGCTCGCGGTCGTTCGCCGCCCGGGCGGGCTGCCCCGCCCCGGGCGCGCGGCCGGTCCCCAGCGCGCGCGTCGTGGTCGCCGGCGCGGGCGCCGGCGCCGCGGCCACGCTCGAGGTCGGCATGCCCTGGCGCGGGCTGATCTTGCCGCCGCCGGGCGGCGCGCCGTACTTGGCGACGATCTCGGGCGCGGCGATGATCGCGCCCTTGCCGCGCACGAGCGTCGTCACGGTCGTCGGGATCTTGTCCTCCTCGACCCAGACGTACTCCGGCTCGCTCGGGACGTCGCCGAACCGGGGGTTCTTGATGAGCACCCAGCGGGTCTCCGCGGACCGCAGCGCGATCGACGGCTCGCCGGGCAGCGGCACACCGAGCGCCTGTTTCGCGTAGTTGCAGCCGGAGGCCGCGAGGGCGAGGAGCAGGAGCGGGGCGACGACCAAGGGCGTGCTGCGCTGCATCGTCATCCGGTCCCTACCATAGCACACCCCCGCGGCTCAGAGCCTGCGAGCGAATCGCGTCGTCGAGGGGCGCCACGGTGGACTTCAGTCCTCGACGCCGGGCTCCCACGGGAAGCGCTGCTCCTCCACCGTGGCCGCGGGCACGAGGGGCTGGCGCCGCGAGAAGAGCGCGGTGCCGGTCACCGCCGAGATCCAGGTGACGTCGAAGTAGATCACGCCGCTCCGCACGAGGAGCACCGGCACGATCCAGCCCGCGACCTCGAACCGCCGCGAGATGCGCATGGCCCGGTCGGGCAGCGCGAGCACCTCCTCGACGCGCGCGCCGCCGGCGGCGAAGACGTCGCCGACCGCGATCGGGTCCACCACCTGGAAGCGCTTGGAGCGCTCGAGCGCCGTCCCCAGGAGAAACGGCACGCGCCGCAGGTCCGACGTCTTCGCCGGCGTGAGGTCGAGCACCGGCGTGATCGCGACCTTCACCCGGCCGCGCGTGATCCGCACGCCGTCCTCGGGCCGGGGCCGCGGCTGGCCGTCGAGGGGCACGAAGCGCGCCTCGGAGAAGCGGGGCTCGACCCGCCTGATCTGGGCGTAGCCGAGCACGTCCTCGTAACGGCCGAGCGGCTTGCCGGTCAGCGGGTGCTGGAACGTGTCCCCCTTGCGGAAGACGGTGAATTCCTGGCCGGCCTGGGCCCCGCGGCCGCCGCCGACGTCGAGGTAGAGCGTGTCGCCGTCGAGCCCGACCACGAGCCCCTCGACGGGCTGGAACGCCCGGACGAACCCGTCGGCCATCTGCTCGAAGGTGGCGCCGACCCGGTCGGCGAGCCCGGCCTCCGCCGGCACGGCGGCGCGCAAGGCCGCGGCGGCGAGCAGCAGGGCCGCCGCGACCCGGGCCGTCAAAACGTCACCGAGGGCTGGTGGACGCCGAACACGCCGCGCAGGCGGTCGCAGATCTCGCCGAGCGTCGCGCCGGCGTCGACCGCGCCGACGAGGCCCGGCAGGAGGTTGTCGCCGCCGCGGGCGGCCCGCTCGACGGCGTCGAGCGCGCGCCGCGCGGCGTCGGCGTCGCGGGCCGCCCGGTGGCGCTCGAGCCGCTCGGCCAGGGCCGCGCCCACGGCCGGGTCCACCTGGAACAGGTTCGCGGGCGGCGCGCCGTCGGTGACGAACTCGTTGACGCCGACGACGATCCGCGTCTTGTCCTCGATCGCGCGCTGGTAGCGGTACGCCGCGTCCTGGATCTCCCGCTGCATGAACGCGATCGCGGCCACCGCGCCGCCGAGGTCGTCGATCGTCCGGACGTACGCCTCGGCCCCCTCCTCGATGTCGCGGGTGAGCCGCTCGACGGCGAACGCGCCGCCGAGGGGGTCGGCGACCTCGGCCACCCCCGCCTCGCAGGCCAGGATCTGCTGCGTCCGGAGCGCGAGGCGGACGGCGCGCTCGGTCGGCAGCGCGAGCGCCTCGTCCATCGAGTTGGTGTGGAGCGACTGGCAGCCGCCGAGCACCGCGGCGAGCGCCTGCACCGCCACCCGGACGATGTTGTTCTCGGGCTGCTGCGCCGTGAGCATGCTGCCGGCCGTCTGCGCGTGGAAGCGGAGCGCCAGCGAGCGCGGGTCCCGCGCGCCGAAGCGGTCGCGCATGATGCGCGCCCACAGCCGGCGCGCGGCGCGGAACTTCGCGACCTCCTCGACGAGGTTGTTGTGGGCGTTGAAGAAGAACGAGAGCTGCGGCGCGAACGCGTCCACGCCGAGGCCGGCGGCGAGCGCCGCCCGCACGTAGGCGACGCCGTTGGCCAGCGTGAACGCGACCTCCTGCACGGCGGTGCAGCCGGCCTCGCGCATGTGGTAGCCGGAGATCGAGATCGTGTTCCAGCGCGGCACGTGGTCCTTGCAGTAGGCGAACGTGTCGGTGACCAGCCGCATCGAGGGGGCCGGCGGGTAGATGTACGTGCCCCGGGCGATGTACTCCTTGAGGATGTCGTTCTGCACGGTGCCGGCGAGCGCCGAGGCGGCGATCCCCTGCCGCCGCGCGGCCACCACGTAGAGCGCCAGGAGGATCGCGGCGGTGGCGTTGATCGTCATCGAGGTCGAGACGCGGTCGAGCGGGATCCCCGCGAAGAGGTCCTGCATGTCCTCCAGCGTCGCGATCGACACGCCGACCTTGCCGACCTCGCCCCGCGCCATGGGCGCGCCGGGGTCGTAGCCCATCTGGGTGGGCAGGTCGAAGGCCACCGACAGGCCGGTCTGCCCCTGCTCGAGCAGGAACCGGTAGCGCTTGTTCGTCTCGGCGGCCGAGCCGAACCCGGCGTACTGCCTCATCGTCCACAGCCGCGTGCGGTACATCTCCGCGTGGATGCCGCGCGTGAACGGGAATTGGCCCGGCGCGCCCAGCGCCGCGCCGAGCGCGTCGGCCGGCACGTCGGCCGGGCCGTACACCGGCTTGAGGGGCGCGCCCCAGCTGGTCGCGGGATCCGTCACGGCGTCCTCACAGCGGGATGTTCCCGTGCTTCTTCGGCGGGTTGGCGTCGCGCTTGGTCCGCGTCAGCTCCAGCGCGGCGACGAGGCGCGCCCGCGTGTCCCGCGGCTCGATCACCTCGTCGATGTAGCCGCGCTCGGCCGCGACGTACGGGTGCGCGAACTTCTCGCGGTACTCCCGGGTTTTCTCCTCCTTGAACGCGGCGGGGTCCTTGGCCCGCTCCATCTCCCGCCGGTAGAGGATGTTCACGGCGCCGTCCGGACCCATCACCGCGATCTCGGCCGTCGGGTACGCGAAGTTGGCGTCGCCGCGGATGTGCTTCGAGGACATGACGCAGTAGGCGCCGCCGTAGGCCTTGCGCGTGATCACGGTCAGCTTCGGCACCGTCGCCTCGCAGAAGGCGTAGAGGAGCTTGGCGCCGTGCTTGATGATCCCGCCGAACTCCTGCGCGGTGCCGGGCAGGAAGCCCGGCACGTCCTCGAAGGTGACCAGCGGGATGTTGAAGCAGTCGCAGAAGCGGACGAACCGCGCGCCCTTGAGCGACGCGCTGATGTCGAGGCAGCCCGCGAGGTGCAGCGGCTGGTTGGCGACGATGCCGATCGGGCGGCCGCCGAGCCGGCCGAAGCCCACGACCAGATTGGGCGCGAACGCGGCCTGGACCTCGAAGAAGTAGCGGTCGTCCAGCACGGCGCGGATGATGTCCAGCATGTCGTAGGGCTTGTTCGGCTGGTCCGGCACGATCGTCTGGAGCGCCTCGTCGCGCCGGTCGACCGGGTCCTGGGTCGGGCGCAGGGGCGGGTCCTCGAGGTTGTTCCGGGGCAGGAACGTCATGAGCTCCCGGATCAGCGCCAGGCACTCCTCCTCGCCGTCGGCGGCGAAGTGGGCGACGCCCGAGGTGGCGCCGTGGGTGGCGGCGCCGCCGAGCTCCTCGGCCGAGACGGTCTCGTGGGTCACCGCGCGGATGACGTCGGGCCCCGTCACGAACATGTACGACGTGTGCTTCACCATGAACACGAAGTCGGTGATCGCCGGCGAGTAGACCGCGCCGCCCGCGCACGGGCCCATGACCGCCGAGATCTGCGGGACCACGCCCGAGGCGAGCGTGTTGCGCAGGAAGATGTCGGCGTAGCCCGCCAGCGAGACCACGCCCTCCTGGATGCGCGCGCCGCCCGAGTCGTTGAGACCGATGACCGGCGCGCCCGTCTTCATGGCGAGGTCCATCACCTTGCAGATCTTCCGGGCGTACGCCTCCGAGAGCGAGCCGCCGAACACCGTGAAGTCCTGCGCGAACACGAAGACCGGCCGCCCGTGGATCCGCCCCGAGCCGGTGATCACGCCGTCGCCCGGGACCCGCTGCCCGGCCATCCCGAAGTCGTGGCTCTGGTGGACCACGAACTTGTCGATCTCCGCGAACGAGCCCGGATCGAGCAGGAGCTCGAGCCGCTCGCGCGCGGTCTTCTTGCCCGCCGTGTGCTGGCGGCGCACGCGCTCCTCGCCGCCGGCCAGCTCGGCCTCGGCGTGGCGCCGTCGCAATTCGTCGAACCGCTCCTGGAGCGACATCAAGCTCCTAGTTTCATTGACTTTCGCCGTATTTTCCACCAATAATTCTGGTCTCATGCCTGTCTGGGGCCAGACGCTCCTGATCCTGGCCGCCGCGGCGCTCCTCCTGGCGCTGGTGGCGGCCGCGCTCGCGCTGCGGCGGGTCGCGCTGCGGGCCGAGGGCGTGCTGGCGATCGTCGAGCAGGAGCTGCGGCCGCTCGTCGGCCAGGCCCACGCGCTCACCGAGGACGTGCGCGCCCTCGCGCGCGACGGGCAGGGCGCGATCCAGCGCATCCAGGTCGCCACCGACCGCGTCCACGACGTGGCCGACGGGCTCGCCCGCGTCGTCGGCGTGGTCGGGGGGCTCACCCGGGCCGGGCAGCTCGTCGGCGTGGCGCTGGGCCTCCGGCGGGGCATCGACGTGTTCCTCCAGCGCCTGCGCAAGGGAGAAGGAGACAACCATGGCTGACGAGCGGAGCGACGCGGCGGGGTATCTCGGCTGGTTCTTCCTGGGCGCGGCGCTCGGCGCCGCCGCCGCCATCTTGTTGACGCCGAAGACCGGGCGGCAGGCGCGTGACCTGCTCACCGAGCAGGGCGGCGAGGTGGCGCGCCGGATGCGGGACATCGCCTCCGAGGCGCAGGGGCGCGCCGGCGACTGGCTCGACAAGAGCCGCGAGCTGTTCGAGGAGCAGACCCAGCGCCTGATGAACGCCTTCGAGGCGGGCAAGGACGCGATGCGCGAGGAGATCCGCCGGGGGTCCAGCCCGACGCATGGCTGAGGTCGAGCCGCCGGACCCCGAGGAGCTGCGCGAGCGCGGCGAGAAGGCGTGGAGCCGCCGCGTCGCGCTCGTGACGGCGATCTACGCGGTGGCGCTGGCCATCGCGTCGCTCGGCGGCAACAACGCGATGAAGGAGATGCTGCTCGCCCAGCAGCAGTCCTCCGACCAGTGGGCGTTCTACCAGGCCAAGGTGATCCGCGAGCATCAGTACCGGGGCCAGAAGCTCCTGCTGGAGGCCCAGCTCGCCGAGCCCTCGGCGTGGAAGGGCGCCGAGCGCGCCAGGTTCGAGGCCCTCGCCGGGCGGTTCGCGGACGAGGAGAAGCGCTACAACGCCGAGAAGAAGGACATCGAGAAGGACGCCAAGGGGCTCGAGCGCGAGCGGGACCAGAACCGCGACCGCGACCCCTATTTCGACTACGCGGAGGTCCTGCTCCAGATCGCGATCGTCAGCAGCTCGGTCTCGATCCTCGCGGCCTCGCGCCCGATGTTCGGCTTCTCGCTGGCGCTCGCCGGCCTGGGCGGCCTGTTGGCGCTCAACGGCTTCACGCTGCTCGTCAAGCTCCCGTTCCTGCGCCACTAGTTGAATGGGGGGCCCCGAAATGGCCCCCCATGCCCCCCAACGCTCGGACCGCCCCGGCGGAGCCGTGGCGCTCCTCAATTCTCCGACAACCTTCTGGGTGCCAGCGCCTCCATCAGCGCCAGGACCCCGTCGACCGAGGCGCCGCCGGGCTGGAAGTTCGGATCGAGGAAGAGCTCGGTGACGCCCGCCTCCGCGTACCGGCGGACGTCCGCGCGGATCTCGTCGAGGCTGCCGCGGAGCGCGCGCCGGCAGACGATCGGCAGCGCCTCGGGGTCGCGCCCGGCCTCGCGCGCCAGCGCGCGGAGGCGCGCCACCAGCGGGGCGAGCTCCGCCAGCGGGATGTTGCCGCCGGTGTAGCCGTCGCCGAGCCTCACGGCGCGGCGGAACACCGCCTCGGCGTACCCGCCGATCAGGATCGGCGGGTGGGGCCGCTGGACGGGCTTCGGGGACACCAGCGCGCGCGGCACGCGGTAGAACTCCCCCGCGAACTCGACCGGGTCGTCCGCCCACATCGCCTTCAGGCAGCGCACGAACTCGTCGGCCCGCGCCCCGCGCCGCGCGAGCGAGGCGCCGGCGGCCTCGTACTCGTCGAGCGACCAGCCGAGGCCGAGGCCGACGTCGAGCCGGCCCCGCGAGAGCACGTCGAGCGTCGCGAGCTGCTTGGCGAGCACGACCGGCGAGTAGAACGGCATCAGGAGCACGCTCACCCCGAGGCGGACCCGTGTGGTGAGCGCGGCGACGAACGCGAGCGTCGCCGGCGGGTCGAGCACGGCGCGGAACGCCTCGGGCCACGCGGCGCCCGGCGTGCCGTAGTACTCGTTCTTCGGCGCCACCGGGTAGAGGAGCCGCTGGAAGGTCCAGAGCGAGTGGTAGCCGAGCCGCTCGGCCGCCCGGGCGACGCGCGCGAGGCCGTCGGGCGTCGCCCACGCGCCCCCGACGGGCAGGCCGAAGCCGAGCTTCACGCGCCGGCGCGCCGGCGGCCGCGCGTCACCCGCGGCGCCAGTCGGCGCGCGTCGGCAGGACGTGGTCGGCGATGAGGTTGCGCATCATCTCCACGGTCCCGCCGCCGATCGCGAACATGCGCGCGTCGCGCGCCATCCGCTCGAGCGGGAGCGACCGGCCGTAGCCGGCCGCGCCGTGGATCTGGAGCGCCTGGCTCGTGACCGCCTGCGCCATCTCGGCCGCGAACGTCTTGGCCTTGGCCGCCTCGAGCGCATCCGGGAACCCGTGCCCGGCGCGGGCCGCGGCGCGGTGGATCAGCAGGCGCGCGGCGTCGAGCGTCACCGCCATGTCGGCGAGCTTCCAGCGGATCCCCTGGAAGTCGGCGATGGGCCGGCCGAACTGGCGGCGGCTCGTGGCGTGGCGCAGGGCGTGCTCGTAGGCGCCCTGGGCGAGCCCGAGGGCCACCGTGGCGGCGCCGAGCCGCTGGCCGTTGTAGGCCCGCATCAGCTTCTTGAAGCCGTCGCCGGGCTCGACGAGGAGGCCCGCGCGCGGGACGACGCAGTCGCGGAAGTGGAGCTCGCCCTCGGGGATGCCGCGGAGCCCCATCATGAATTCGCGCCGGCCGATCGTGAAGCCGGGGGTGTCGCGCTCGACCAGGACGCCGCCGATGCCCTCGGCGCCGGGACGCCCGCCGAACCGCGCGAAGACCAGGTAGAGGCGCGAGGTGCCGGCGCCGGTGATCCAGCACTTGTGGCCGTTCAGCCTGAAGCCGTCGGGCACCTCCTCGGCCCGCGTCTCGAGGTCGGTCGCCGCCGAGCCGGCCGCGGGCTCGCTGATCGCGATGGCCGGCTTCTCGCCGTGCTCGAGCACCCACGGGAAGTACCGGCGCTTCTGCGCGTCGGCGCCGTACGCGGAGAGCGCGCCGACGACGCCGAGGTTCCCCTCGACGACGATGCGCCCGGTGACGCCGCAGGCGCGCGCGACCTCCTCGACGGCGAGGACCACGTCGAGCACGGGCCGGGCCGGGCCCCCGTACTCGCGCGGAATGGTCAATCCCATGAGGCCCGCGCCGACGAGGTCCTTCACGTTGTCCCACGGGTACTCCTCGGCGGCGTCCCACTTCGCCGCGCGCGGCGCGAAGACGGAGTCGGCGAGCCCGCGCACCCGGGTCCGGAAGGCCTCCTGCTCGGCCGTCAGCGCGAAGTCCACGCCACGGACCCTAGCCCGGATGATTCATGAACGGGTTGGCGGCGACCGAGCGGGTGGTGCCGGGTGCGGCCCCGACGGGGCGGGCGGAGTGGGCCCCCTCGACCGCTCGCCGTTCGCAGAACGGCGGGTGCGGTCGACGGGTGACGGAGCCCGACCGGTCGGGGCCGCACCCGGCGCCAGGACCCGCTCGTCTCGCGCGTTGGGCGTTCATCAATCATCCGGGCTAGAGGTGGATCGCCTGGCCGAGCGCGCCGAGCGCCGCCTCGAGCGCGGCCTCGGCCATCGTCGGGTGGGCGTGGATCGTGTGGACGATCTCCTCGAGCGTCGCCTCGAGCGTGCGCCCGACGGCGAACTCGTGGATGATCTCGGTCGCCTCGTGGCCCACGATGTGGACGCCGAGGATCTCGCCGGTGGCCTTGTCGGCGACGATCTTCACGAAGCCCTCGGGCTCGGCGAGCGCCACCGCCTTGCCGCTCGCCGTGAACGGGAACCGGCCGACCGTGATCTCGCGCCCGTTCTCCCGCGCCTTCGCCTCGGTGAGCCCGATGGACGCGACCTGGGGCCGGCAGTAGGTGCAGGACGGGACGTTCGCGTAGTCCACCGGCCGCGGGTCGCGGCCGGCGATCGCCTCGGCGGCGGCGACGGCCTCCGCCATCGCCTTGTGGGCGAGCAGCGGCGGGCCCGCCATGTCGCCGATCGCGTAGACCCCCGGGAGGCTGGTCTCCATGCGCGGCGAGACCTTCACGAAGCCGCGGTCGAGCTGGAGGCCGAGCGCCTCGAAGCCGAGCCCCCGCACCTTCGCCGCGCGGCCGACGGCCATCAGGACCTGTTCCGCCTCGACCCGGCCCTGGTCGGTCTCGACGACCGCGCCCGGCCCGCCCGGCTTCACCGCGAGGACCTTCACGCCGGTCTTCATCTCGATCCCGCGGCGCCGGAAGGCGCGCGCGAGCTCCTTCGAGGACTCCTCGTCCTCGATCGGGACGATCCGCGGCAGCGCCTCGAGGAGCGTCACCGGGACGCCGTAGGCCGCGTAGATGTCGGCGAACTCGACGCCGACGGCGCCCGCCCCGATGATGGCGATGGACCCCGGGAGCCGCTCGTTCCGCACCGCGCCGTTCGAGGAGACGACGATCGTCTCGTCGATGGCGACGCCGCGCAGCGACTTCGGCTCGGAGCCGGTGGCCAGGATCACCGCGCGCGCCTTCAGCGTCTCGGTGCCGGCGGCGCCCGTCACCTCGACCGTGTCGCGGGCGGAGAGGACGCCGCGCCCCGGGAAGAGCGTGATCTTGTTCTTCCGGAAGAGGAACTCGACGCCCTTGGCCCGGCCGTCGGCGACGCGGCGGCTCCGCTGGATCGCCTCGGCCCAGCTCGGCTCGACGCCGCTCACCCGGATCCCGAAGTCGGCGGCGCGGTTGACGAGCCCCAGGACCTCGGCGTTCCGCAGCAGCGCCTTCGTCGGGATGCAGCCCCAGTTGAGGCACACCCCGCCGGGCCGGTCGTCCTCGACGGCGGCGACGGACAGGCCGAGCTGGGCGCAGCGGATGGCGGCCACGTAGCCGCCCGGGCCCGTGCCGACCACCGCGACGTCGAACCGGTGGGTCGCCATCGCTACACCAGGAGCCGGAGCGGCTCCTCGAGCAGGCGCTTGACGTCCTGGAGGAAGCGCGCGCCCATGGCGCCGTCCATCACCCGGTGGTCGCACGACAGCGTCAGCGCCAGGCGCCGGCCGACGCCGAGCCCCGCCTCGTCCACGACCGGCACGCGGCGCACCGCGCCCACCGCGAGGATCGCGCCCTCGGGCGGGTTGATGATCGCCGAGAACTCGGTGACGTCGAACATGCCGAGGTTCGAGATCGAGAACGTGGCGCCCGAGAGCTCCGGGGCGCGCAGCTTGCGGGCCCGGGCGCGCTCGGCGAGGTCGCGCCCCTCCACCGCGATCCGGGCGAGCGACTTGGCCTGGCAGTCCCGCAGCACGGGCGTGATGAGCCCGTCCTCGAGCGCGACGGCGATGCCGATGTGCGCCCGGTGCCAGACGCGGATCGTCTCGCCCTGGAACGACGCGTTCACCCCCGGGTGCGCCATGAGCGCGAGCGCGCACGCCCGCACCACCAGGTCGTTCAGCGAGATCTTCGGCTGGCCCTCGAGCGCGTTGAGCTCCTCGCGGAGCTCCCACGCCCGGTCCATCGCGACCTCCGACGTGACGTAGAAGTGCGGGACCGGCGCCTTCGCGAGCGGCATGCGCCGGGCGATCGCGGCGCGGATCGCGGAGAGCGGCCGGTCCTCGAACTCGGGGCCCGCGACGGCCGGCGCCGCGACCGCGGGCACCGCCCCGCCGCGAGTGCCCGCCGCCTCGACGTCGCGGCGGACGATCCGCCCGCCCGGCCCGCTGCCCTGGAGCAGCCGCAGGTCCACGCCGCTCTGCGCGGCGATCTTCTTCGCCAGCGGCGACGCCTTGACCCGCCCGCCCTGCGGCAGGACCACGGCCGGCACGCCGACGGTGGCCGGCCGCGCCGCCGGTGGCCCGGCGGCGGGCGCCGGCGCCGGGGGCGCGCCGGCGGGACCGGGGGCCGGGGCCGGCGCCGCCGGGGCCGGCGCGCCGGCGAGCAGGGCCGAGATGTCGTCACCCGGCTCCGCGATGACGGCGATCAGCATACCGACCAGCGCCTTTTCACCCGCCGGGACCAGGACCTTGCGGAGGACGCCGGCGCCGAACGCCTCCATCTCCACGTCGGCCTTGTCGGTCTCGACCTCCGCGAGGATGTCGCCGCCCTGGATGCGGTCGCCTTCCTGCTTGAGCCACTTGATGATCTTCCCGCTCTCCATCGCTTCGGACAGTTTCGGCATCACGACCTTGGTGACGGCCATGGGTCAGCTCCCGTTCGCGTTGCACACGCGGCGCGCCGCGGCGACGATCTTGTCCTTCGTCGGGGTCTTGAGCTTCTCGAGATTGCGGGCGTACGGCATCGGCGCGTTGGCGCCCGTCACGCGCTCGACGGGCGCGTCGAGGTCGTCGAAGGCGTGCTCGGTGATGAACGCCGCGATCTCCGAGCCCATGCCGGCGAAGCCGGCGCCCGCCTCCACGACGACCGCGCGGTGGGTCTTGCGGACCGAGCCGATGATGGTCTCCGTGTCCATGGGGCGCAGGGTCCGGGGATCGACGAGCTCGACGGAGATGCCGTCCCGGGCGAGCTCCTCGGCCGCCTCCAGCGCCCGGTACATCATGCCCATGTAGGCGACGACCGTGACGTCGGCGCCCTCGCGCCGCACGATCGCCTGGCCGAGCGGGATCAGGAACTCCGGATCCTCGGGCACCTCGCCCTTGAGGTGGTAGAGGGTCTCCGATTCGATGAAGATCACGGGATTCTCGTCGCGGATCGATGACTTGAGCAGTCCCTTGGCGTCCATCGGCGTCGACGGCCGCACGACCTTGAGCCCCGGCACGTGGTAGAAGTACGCCTCCATGGACTGCGAGTGCTGGGCGGCCAGCTGCGCCGCCGGGCCGCCCGGCCCCCGGATGACCATCGGCAGGTTGAACTGCCCGCCCGACATGTAGTGGAGCTTCGCCGCCGTGTTGACGATCTGGTCGATCGC
>JACPCH010000126.1 GCA_016179875.1 Candidatus Rokuibacteriota bacterium
GCCGGCAGCCGGTAGATCGCGGTGTGGAGCACGTGGGCGACGGGCCGCGGCCGCTCGCCCGCGACGATGGCCAGGTCCACCTCGACGAATTCGCGCCCCTTCTTCTCGAAGAGCGAGCGCACGCGCCCGAGGGTGGCGAGCGTCTCGCCGACGCGCGCGCCGCCCAGGTGGCGCACCACGCTCGCCGTGTGGATCCAGGGGCCGAGGCGCACGTTCAGGTCGAGCGCGCGGTTGGCCTGGTCGAGCAGGAACGCCGGGTGCACCCGGCCGCCCGCGCCCCGGTAGAGCGGGAGCGTGTCGCTCACCTTGCCGGTGTACGCGGCCGCGCGCGCCTCGTCGTAGAGCGCGACGGGCGTGCCGAGCGCCGCGAGCCCCGCGAAGTGCTCGCGGCTCACCGGCGGGCGCTCGGCGGGCAGGGGCGCCGCCGGGTAGAGGGCGAGGTTCACCGGCGCCGGCGAGCCGGCGGGCAGGGTGGCGGTCAGCACGGCGCACTCGCCCCCGTCGGCGGTCGTTGCCGTGAGCGTGGCGGTCACGCCCTTCGCGTCGCGGGCGGTCACGGCGCCCGTCACGCTGACCTCCTCGCCGTCCAGCACGGGCTTGACGAAGCGGACGCCGGCGGTGCCGCGCTCGAGCCACGCCGGCCCGAGCGCCTCGACGAGCGGGCGGGTCAGGTAGGCGTACACGGTGACGCCGGGCACGAGCCCGCCGCGGAACCCGTAGCGCCGCGCCGTCTCGTCGTCGTGGATCTTGTTCTCGCCGCTCTCGGAGGTGTTCCGGGCTCGGACGCGGTACTCGGGCAATCGTTCCTGGCCCATCACCGCCCTTCTATATCATGGGGGCGATGACCGCGCACCCGGCCCCGCCCGACGGGCTCCTGCCCGAGTGGGCGCCCCAGAGCGGCGTGCTGATGACCTGGCCGCACGAGGCGACCGACTGGAGCGACCAGCTCGCCGCCGCCGAGTCCTGCTTCGCGCGGATCGCGCGCGAGCTGACGCGGCGGGTGACGGTCCTCGTCGTCTGCCGGGACGACGCTCACGCGGCCCACGTGAAACGGGTCGTCGGCGACGCGGGCGGCGCGCTCGCGCGCGTGCGGACCTACCACGCGCCGTCGAACGACACCTGGGCCCGCGATCACGGCCCGCTGACCGTGCTCCGCGGCGGGCGGCCGGAGCTGCTCGACTTCCGCTTCAACGGCTGGGGCGGCAAGTACCCGGCCGATCTCGACGACCGGATCACCCGGACGATCGCGGCGCAAGGCGCGTTCGGGACGACGCCGCTCGAGTCGGTGGACCTTGTGCTCGAGGGCGGCAGCGTCGAGGCCGACGGCCTCGGCACCGTGCTGACGACCAGCCGGTGTCTGCTCGCGCCGACCCGCAACCCGGGCGCCGGCCGCGTGGCGCTCGAGGGCGAGCTGCGGCGCTGGCTCGGCGCCACGCGCGTGCTCTGGCTCGGGCACGGCGGGCTCGAGGGCGACGACACCGACGGCCACGTGGACACGCTGGCGCGCTTCGCCGATCCGCGGACGATCGTCTACCAGGGGTGCGACGCCGCGGACGACCCGCAGCGTCCGGAGCTGGAGGCGATGGCGCGGGAGCTGGCGGCGCTCCGGCGCGCCGACGGCGACGGCTACGCGCTGGTGCGCCTGCCGTCGCCGCGCCCGGTGCGCGACGCGGACGGCCGGCGCCTGCCGGCGGGCTACGCCAACTTCCTGATCACGAACGGGGCCGTGCTGATGCCGGGGTACAATGACGCGGCCGATGCCAAGGCGCGCGACGCGCTCGCCCGCTGCTTCCCCGACCGCGAGGTGATCGTGGTGGACTGCCGCCCGCTGATCCGCGAGTACGGCAGCCTCCACTGCGTGACCATGCAGCTCCCCGCGGGCGTCGTGCCCGCCGAGGCCTGAGTGGACGGCCGGCGCCTCACGGTCGGCCTGGTGCAGCAGCGCTGCGGCGAGCGCCGCGACGACAACCTGGCCGCCGGCGCCGCCGGCATCCTCGAGGCGACGCGCCGTGGGGCGCAGCTCGTGCTCCTGCAAGAACTTCACGCGCTCCGCTACTTCTGCCAGGCCGAGGACACCGCCGCGTTCGACCTGGCCGAGCCCGTGCCGGGGCCGACGACTGACGCGCTCGGGCGCGTCGCGGCGGAGCTCGGTGTGGTGGTCGTGGCCTCGGTCTTCGAGCGCCGCGCGCCCGGGCTCCATCACAACACCGCCGTGGTGCTCGACCGCGACGGGCGCGTGGCCGGCCTCTACCGCAAGATGCACATCCCGGACGATCCCGGCTACCACGAGAAGTTCTACTTCGCCCCGGGCGACCTCGGGTTCGAGCCCGTGACGACGTCCCTCGGCCGGCTCGGCGTCCAGGTGTGCTGGGACCAGTGGTACCCGGAGGGCGCGCGCCTGATGGCGCTGCGCGGCGCCGAGCTGCTGCTCTACCCGACGGCGATCGGCTGGTCGGACGAGGACGACGGCGCCGAGCAGGCGCGCCAGCGCGAGGCGTGGATGACGATCCAGCGCGCCCACGCCATCGCGAACGGGGTGCCGGTGCTGGCGTGCAACCGCACCGGCGTCGAGCCGGACCCGTCGGGCGCGTCGCGCGGCATCCGGTTCTGGGGCACGAGCTTCGTCGCCGGCCCCCAGGGCGAGATCCTCGCCGAGGCGCCGGTGGACGAGCCCGCCGTGCTCGTGGCGGAGCTGGACCTGACCCGCGGCGAATCGGTCCGCCGCGTCTGGCCCTACTTCCGCGACCGCCGCGTGGACGCCTACGACGGGCTCGTCCGCCGCTACTGCGACTGACCTATAATCGGAGGCGTCATGGCCCGGGGCCTGCTCGTCGCGCTCATCGTCGTCGCCCTCGTCGTCGCCGGGGGGCTGGCCTGGGCCGTCTCCATCAACAACCAGCTCGTCACCCTCGAGCAGAGCGTCAACGAGAAGTGGGCCCAGGTGCAGAACGTCTACCAGCGGCGCGCCGACCTCGTGCCGAACCTCGTCGAGACCGTGAAGGGCTTCGCGGCGCAGGAGCGCACCGTCCTCGAGGAGGTCACCAGGGCCCGGGCCAGCGCGACGTCCATCGTGCTCACGCCGCAGGCGCTCAACGACCCGAAGTCCATGGAGCGCTTCCAGGCCGCGCAGGCCCA
>JACPCH010000223.1 GCA_016179875.1 Candidatus Rokuibacteriota bacterium
ACGACCTGCGGCACACCTTTGCGAGCCTGCTCCTGGCCCAGGGCGCGCCCATCACTTACGTGGCCGCGCAGCTCGGGCATAGCCGACCGACCACGACGCTCCAGTTCTACGCGCACTGGATTCCGGGCGGGCGCGAGCGCTTCGTGGACGGCATCAGCGGCCCGCGCGCTCGGAAGCCCCAGAAGCGTGGGCACCAATTGGGCACCAAAAGCAAATCGGCCACCTCCGGGGTCCCGGAAGTGGCCGATTCTACTGGTGGGCCGTCACGGACTCGAACCGTGGACCCGCTGATTAAGAGTCAGCTGCTCTACCAACTGAGCTAACGGCCCAGTCCCACCTCCGACCGCTGCGGCGAATGGTGCGCCCGAGAGGATTCGAACCTCTGGCCTTTGGCTTCGGAGGCCAACGCTCTATCCAACTGAGCTACGGGCGCATCGTGCGACGCGTATTCGGTTGTCATGGGGTGACCGATGGGAATCGAACCCACAACCCCTGGAGCCACAGTCCAGTGCTCTGACCAATTGAGCTACGGTCACCGCGACAGTCGGGTCACCACGACATGACGCAAGCGCTTATCTTACAGGAGCGCCCGCAGGAGCGCCCGCGGCGGGTCTAGCCTTCCTGGTCCCGCGGCGACGGCCCGCCGTCCACGACGATCGTCTCGCCCGTCATCCACGACGCGGCGTCCGAGGCGAGGAAGACGCACGGGTAGGCGATCTCCTCGACCTTGCCCCAGCGCCCCATGCCGACCCGCGCCGCGATGGCGTCGTACGTCTTCTGGCCGTCGGGCCCGGCCTGCTTGAGCACGTCCAGGTAGCCCTCGGTCTCGACGGGGCCCGGCGCCACGCAGTTCACCCGGACGCCCTGGCGCCCCCAGGCGGTGCCGAGCTCGCGCGTGAGCATGATGACGCCGGCCTTGGCGGCGCCGTAGTGGGGCATCGCCGTCGAGCCGTACACGCCGGCGATCGAGGCGATGTTGACGATGACGCCGTGGCCCTGCTGGAGCATCTGGCGGCCGGCCCACTTGCAGCCGAGGAAGACGCCGGTCAGGTTGATCCCGACCACGGTGTTCCAGCCGTTGGGGGAAATATCCTCGGCCTTGGCGCGGAACGAGGCGCCGGCGTTGTTCACCATGATGTCCAGGCGCCCCCACTCGGCCACCGCGCGCTCGACGATCGCCTTGACCTGGTCCTCCTGGCGCACGTCCACCGCCAGGGCGAAGGAGCGCCGGCCGAGATCGCGGACGGCCTTGGTGACGGGCTCGAGGTGCTCGAGCTTGCGCGAGCAGAGGGCGACGTCGGCGCCGGCCCGCGCGAACTCGATCGCGATGGACTTGCCGATGCCGGTGCCGCCGCCGGTGACGATGGCGGTCTTGCCGTCGAGGGAGAACGGGTTCCTGGCCATGGCCGGGACCATACCCCAGCCCGGCGGGCGCTGTCTACTCCGGGGACCGCTCCGGCGGCAGCGCGATCTCCGACTGGCGCTGGGGCACCTCGCGCTCGATCCGCCGCCAGACGCCCGGCAGCGTGAAGCCCGAGCCGTTGCCGTCGGCGCACGCCTGGAGCTTCTCGATCAGCGGCGGCACGCGCTCACGCTGGCGGCGGGGCGCCTTGGCCGCGCGCCGGACGTCGTCGTCGGGCGTCGTCTTGGCCTCCGCCCACGCCTGCTCGAGGTGCGCGAGCAGCGTCACCACGCGGTCCACCTCGCCGTTGAAGTAGTGGCGCCACTCGCGCGCGGTCTCGAACCGCGGGCACGCGGCGGCCAGGATCCCCTCGAGGTGCCGGGCGAGCTGCTCGGCCTCGCGCAGGTGATGCTCGACGCGGGAGCGCGCCTCGGCGGCGGGCTTGTCGCCGCCCGCGCGCGCGGGCGCCGCGGGCGCGAGCACGAGGGCGAGCGGGAGGACGAGCGCGAGCGGCCGGACGGGCGAGCGTCGCATCGCGCTCAGTATATTCACGCTCCCCGTGCGCGCGCTACTGACGGTCAACGTCCCGCGCGGGCCTCGGCCGGGTCACGGCAGGCGCGCGGGGTGCGTGTCGGGGGGGATGGCGACCGCGAGGCAGCGGCGGTAGACGTGCTCCATGGCCTCGAGGAGCGGGGCGAGGGACGCCGCGGCCCGGTCGAGCTGCTCCGCGAGCCCGGCCTGCTCGGCGACGATCTCGGCCAGGATCCGCGGCTCGTCGATGCCGAGGAGCCGGCCGGCGCGCATCGCCATGCGGCCGGCCACCATCGAGAAGTCCACGCCGGCGCCGCGCTCGGCGTAGACGAGCTGCCGGATCGGGTCGTTGAGCGGGGCGAACGCGATCGTGTCCAGGCGGTAGCCGACCAGGTCGGCGCGCGCGCCCGGCTCGAGGACGCCCAGCTCGCCGCCGAAGCCGAGCGCCGTCGCGCCGCCGCGGGTCGCCGCCGCGAGCGCCTCGCGCGCCGAGAGCCACCGCGCGTAGTCGTCGCCGCGGATCTTCGACAGCGCCGCCGCGCTGCCGAGCACCGTCAGCATGTTCGCGGTGACCGTGGAGCACGTGCCGTCGGAGCCGAGGCTCACGTTGACCCCGGCGTCGAGCAGCGCGCGCACCGGCTGGACGCCGGAGCCGAGGGTCAGGTTCGACCACGGGTTGTGCTGGGCGGTCGCGCCGGTCCTGGCCAGGGCCGCGATCTCGCGCGGATTGAGCCACACCGCGTGGACCAGGCTCGTGCGGGGCCCGAGGAAGCCGACGCGGTCGAGGTATTCGACCATCGGGCTCCCGTAGAACACGCCGCCCGTGACCACCTGGAGCCGCGTCTCCTGCACGTGGGTGATCACCGGCAGGCCGTGGTCGTCGGCGAGCCGGCGGCAGGCCCGGAGGAACTCCTCCGTGCACCGCTGCGGGGCGGAGGCGGAGACGAGGATCCCGACGCGGCGCACGCGCGGATGGCGTGTGCGCGCCAGCTCGGCGCAGAGCCCGAGGAACTCCGCCGGCGTCGGGTACCGGGCCTCCCGCAGCCGCGCCAGGAGGTCGCGCGGGAACACCTCCTCGGCGAACGGGAAATTGTCCACGACGGGCCGGTTCATCATCGCGAAGCCGACCAGCGCGCGAATGCCGATGTCCTCGTACGCCTGGAAGACGGCGTCGAGGCTCTCGCGGTCGACGCTCGGGCCCAGCACGAGATCGTCCACGACCGTGGTCGTGCCCGTGCGCAGCGCCTCGATCGCCCCCACCAGCGTGCGCAGGTACGTCTGCCGCGGGGTCAGCGGCACGGCCAGCCCGCTGCGCCCGTGGTGCATCCAGAGCTCGAGCGGCAGGTTCTCGGTGCGGCCCTTCAGGAAGTGCTCGTGCGAGTGGAAGTGGCCGTTGATGAAGCCGGGCACCAGGAGCCGCCCGTGCAGGTCCACGACCTCGTCCCCCGGCCCGGCGCTCCCCTCCGGCCCGACCGACGCGATGCGGTCGCCCTCGATCGCGACGTCCAGGGGCGCCGGCGAGAACGCGAACCCTTCGCCCAGGAGCGCCGCCGCACCGCGGAGCACGATTCGCCGCGCCATCTTCCCCGTCTCCTCTCAGCGCACGTGCCGGGAGAGCCCGACGATGCGCTCCATCACCAGCGCCAGGACGGCCGTCGCCCCGATCAGGACGCCCGAGACCGCCGCCGCCCGCACGTCCAGGCTCGACTCGATGATGTTCCAGAGCCGGATCGGCAGCACCTCGCTCCGCGCGTCCGACAGGAACAGCGAGATCGCCACGTTGTCGAACGAGGCCATGAAGGCGATGAACGCGCCCGCGGCGATGCCCGGCGCGACCAGCGGCAGCGTCACCGTCCGGAACGCGAACCACGGCCGCGCGCCGAGCGCGCGCGCGCACTCGAGCAGCGTCGGATCGAGCTGGACGTAGCTCGCGGTCGTCGTGCGCAGGATGTACGGCGCCGTCAGCGCCACGTGGCCGATGACGAGCGTCGTCAGCGAGAGCTCCACCCCCAGCCGGCTGAAGAGCACCAGCAGCGCGAGCCCGAGCGCCAGCAGCGGCAGCATCAGGGGGGACATGAACACCGAGTCGAGGATCCGCGCCCACGCCGCGCGCTGGCGCGCCAGCGCGAGCGCCGCGCCCACGGCGAGGACCACCGCGATGGCGGTCGCCACCGCCGCGACCTTGAGCGAGAGCACGGCGGCGGCGACGATCTCGGGCGAGCTCTCCCACAGCGCGCGGTACCAGCGCACCGAGTATCCGGGCGGCGGGAACTTCAGCGTGTAGGCGCTGGTGAAGGACGTGATCAGGACGATGACCGTCGGCGCGGCCAGCAGCGTCACCGCCGCGCCGCCCAGGACGCCGAAGGCGGCATAAAACGACCAGCGCTCGACGCGCGATCCCCGCGACTCGCGGGCGGCGCCCGCCGGCATCCCCGGCGCCTCAGCCATGGACGAACCCGCGCGACCGGCGGCCCAGGACGTTCACGACCGTCACGACGGCCAGCACGCTGACCAGCAGGATCACCGCCAGGGTCGCGGCGAACGGATAGTTGTAGACCTGGATCGCCTGCTGGTAGATGTACACCGGCATGAACATGTGCCGGCCGCCGCCGATGAGCGTCTGGGTCACGAACGCGCTGGCCGCGGCGGCGAACACCAGCAGGCACCCCGCGAGCAGGCCCGGGACCGAGAGCGGCAGCGTCACCGCCCAGAACGTCCGCCACCGGCCGGCGCCGAGTACCGCCGAGGCCTGCGTCAGGTTCGGGTCGATGTTCATGAGCGCCGTGATCACCGGCAGCACCATGAGCGGCATCTCGATCTGCGCCAGCGCGACCACGACCGCCGTCGGCGTGTACAGGAGCGTCAGCGGCGCGTCGATCCACCCGAGGGTCTGGAGCGCGCTGTTGACGATCCCCAGCCGGCCCAGGATCACGATCCACGCGAACGTCCGCACGACCGCGCTCGTCAGGAGCGGCAGCACGATCACCAGCAGGAGCACCCGCTGGAGCCGGCGCGGCGCCAGCGTGTAGAGGTAGGCGAGCGGGTAGCCGATCGCGATCGCGAGGAGCGTGGTCTTGAGCGCGAGCGCCAGCGTCTGGACCAGGATGTTGACATTGAAGGCGTCGCCGAAGAACTTCGCGTACTGGGCGAGCCCCATGGTCCTGAGCTCGGGCTCGTTGTAGGCGCTGACCAGGCCCAGCAGGCCGAGCGGCGCGAAGACGAACACGACGAAGAACAGCGCCAGCGGCAGCGCGAGCTGCCAGGCCTCGGCCGGGCGGGGCCCGCCGCGCGTCATCGCCTCACGCCGGGAACACCGGGACGCGTGCCCCCGGCACGAGCGCCGCGCGCACCGCGTCGCCGGGCCCCGGCCGGTGGGCGACGCCGCCGCGCCCCGCGGTCACCTTGAGGGTCGAGCCGTCGGCGAGCGAGAGCTCGTAGACGATGAACGGGCCGTGCGGCAGCACCATGCGGACGGTCGCGGCCAGCCCCTCCGCCCCCTCGGGGTCCAGGCGGAACTGCTCCGGCCGCACGACGACCATCACCTCGCCCTCCCCCGCGCACGGCGACGCCTCGCGGAGCCACAGCGCGCCGCCGCCGAGCTCGACGCGGAACCCCTCGCGGGCGGCCGCGAGCCGGCCCCGGAGCAGGTTCGTCGTGCCCACGAACGCCGCCACGAACGGCGTCGCGGGGGCGTCGTAGATGTCCTCCGGCGTGGCGAACTGCTCGATGCGCCCACGGTTCATCACCGCGATGCGGTCGGCCATGCTCAGCGCCTCGCTCTGGTCGTGGGTGACCATGATCGTCGTGACGTCGAGCTCCCGCTGGAGGCGCTTGACCTCGATCTGCATGTCGAGCCTCAGATTCTTGTCGAGCGCGCCGAAGGGCTCGTCGAGCAGCAGGACCTTCGGGCTCACGGCCAGGGTGCGGGCGAGCGCCACGCGCTGCTGCTGGCCGCCGGAGAGCTCGCGCGGATAGCGCTTCGCGAGGGTCTCCATCCGCACGAGCCGGAGCATCCGCTCGACGGCGTCCGCCGCGGCGGCGCGGCCCGCGCCCCGCGCGCGGAGCCCGTAGGCGACGTTCGCCGCGACCGTCATGTGCGGGAACAGGGCGTAGTTCTGGAACACGATGCCGGCGCCGCGCTCGTTCGGCGGGAGCGCGTCCACCACCTGGTCGCCGATCACGGCGCGGCCCGCGCTCTGGCCGAGGAGGCCGGCGATGATCCGGAGCAGCGTCGTCTTGCCGCAGCCACTCGGACCGAGGAGCACGATCAGCTCCCCGGGCTGGACGACGAGCGACACGTCGTCCACCGCGAGCGTGCCACCGTACCGGTGCGTGACGCGGTCGAGCGTGACGCCCACGCCGCGCCGGCCGGAGGGCGCGGCGAACGCCGCCGGCGCCTCCGGCGAGGGCGGCTCCAGAATCAGATCTTCACCTCACGGTTGAAGCGGTCGATGTACTCGAGCCGCCGCGGATTCAGCTTCGCCCAGTCCACCGTCCGGAAGGTTTCGAGCTCCCGCATGTTCTTCGCGTACTGCTGGAGCCCGGCGCTGAACGGCACCTTCGAGTTCGTCGGCACCAGGAAGTACGGCGCGTCGCCCATCTTGCTCTGGACCTCGGGGCTGATCGCCGCGTTGACGTAGGCCGCCGCCAGGTCCAGCTGCTTGGTCCCCTTCACGACGTGCATCGTCGAGCGGATGATCACGAACCCCGTGTCGGGCCGGGCGAGCGCGATCGGCACGCCCTTGCTGCGCAGGTCGCCGACGTTGTTGCTGTAGTGGACCGAGATGTCCACCTGGCCCTGCTGGAACAGCGTGGCGAGGGCGCCGGGGCTCGGCGTCAGGGCCCCGACGTTGGGCAGCATCTTCTTGACGAACTGGAAGGCGGGCTCCATGTTCTCTTCGCTGCCGCCATTCAGCTTCGCCATCTCCGCCATCCACGCCTGGGTCAGCGTGCCGGCCATCGCCGCGAGCCCCACCCGGCCCTTGTACTCCGGCTTGAGCAGGTCGTTCCACGACCGCGGCGGCGTCTTGACCTTCTCGGTGTTGTAGGCGATGCCGATGATCTGCGCCGAGCAGAAGGCGCTGAACCCGCGCGGATCGAGGAACTTCGCCGGCAGGTCCTTCACGTTCGGCATCTTCTCCACCGGCAACTTCTCGAAGACTTCGTGCTGCGGGACCGTGAGCGAGGGGCCCTCGTCGAGGATCACCACGTCGAACGGCGCGGTCCCCTTCGCCGCGACGAGCTTCGACAGCGTGTCGACCGGGATCGAGGCGACCAGGTTGACGGTGGCGTTGGTCGCCCTCCGGAACGCCGGAACCAGGATGGACCGGTGCGCCTCCTCCCAGGCGCCGGGGAAGGTGGAGGCGGCGATCGACCGCGACTGGCCGAAGGCGGCCCGGCGCGTCAGGGCCGTGCCGCCCACGGCGACGATGCCCTGCAACAGACGGCGGCGGTCGAGCTTGGTCCTCATGGGGCCTCCTTACCGGTTGGGAAATTCGCTTCGCCAGAAGTCGGCGATGTCGCAGCGCCGCGCGATCCACACCGCGTCGCCGAGGCTCCTCAGGTACTCCAGGATGCGCGCGAACGCGCCGATCCGCGCCGGGCGCCCGACGATGCGCAGATGGTAGCCGACGCTCAGCATCTTGGGCGCCCCGCGCCGCCCTTCGGCCAGCAGCGCGTCGATCGCGCCCGTGACGTACTCGACGAACTCGTCGGAGGTCACGAACCCGTTCGGGTGGTGGAACTTCATGTCGTTCGTGTCGAGCGCGTACGGCACCGCGAGGATCCGCCGGCCGCTCGCGCTCTCGGCCCAGTACGGGAGGTCGTCGTCGAGCGCGTTGCTGTCGTACTGGACGCCGAGGTCGATCAGGAGGTCGCGGGTGAACGCGCTCTGGCTGCCGCGGCAGAAGAAGCCGACCGGCCGGACGCCCGTCACGGACTCGATGACCTCGAGGCATCGCACCAGCGAGGCCCGCTCGGCCTCGCGATCGGTGAACTCCGAGTGCGGCGACCACCGCCACCCGTGGCAGGCCGGCTCGTGCCCGGCGGCGACGATCTGACGCGCGATCGCGGGCGCGCGCTCCACGGCGAACCCGCACATCATGAAGGTCGCCTTGACGTCGTGCCGCGCGAGCGCGTCCAGCACGCGCCACACGCCGGCCCGCATGCCGTAGGCGAAGAGCTGCTCCTGGCCGATGTCCCGCACGCCGGGCGGGATGACCGTGGTCACCTCCCCGATCCGCTCGGCCGCGTCGTCGCCCGCCTCGAGGGCGCGCTCGGCCCCCTCCTCGAAGTTCACCACGACGGACACCGCGAGCAGCGCCCCCTTCGGCCACCGCACCATCGGCGGACGCCCGCCGTAGCCGACGAGGTCGCGCGCCGCCCGGCTCATGCGACTAGCTCGTCGAGCATGGCGTACAGCAGCCGGGCCGTCTCGGCGAAGTCGTCGATCGTCATCTCCTCCTTGGGGTTGTGACTGCTGTGGTAGTTGCGGATGAAGAGCATCGCGCACGGCACGCCCTGGCTCGCGAACACCGCGCAGTCGTGGCCGGCCCCGCTCGCCATCTCGGGCGCCTCGATGCCCAGGCGCTGCGCCGCGCGCCGCAGGCCGGCGATCAGCCCGTCGTCCATGGCGGCGGCGGGGGCGTGGGTGTGCTCGCCGAGCTCGACGCTCACGGCGCGCGCCCGCGCGATGCGCTCCGCCAGGCGCTCGAGCTCCGCGTGGCAGTCGGCCAGGACCGCCTCGTCGTAGCTCCGGAAGTCCATGGTGAAGCGGACCTCGCCGGGGATCTTCGTGATGGTGTGGACGGCGGGGTCGGTGTAGAACTGGCCGACCGTGCACACGAGGTCCTCGCCGGCGGCCTCGCGGCGCGCCCACATACCGTCCAGCCCGCTCGCGAACTCCACCGCCGCGAGCAGCGCGTCGCGCCGGTCGGCGCGCGGCACCGCGCCGGCGTGCGCGTATTCGCCGAGGACCCGGCAGTGCTTGTAGCGGTAGTTCCCCCGGATCCGGGTCACGATGGCGCAGCGCTGCCCCGACTTCACGAGGTGCGGCCCCTGCTCGATGTGGACCTCGACGTAGGCCCCGATGCCGGCCGGATCGAGGTAGCGCCGGCCGGCCCGGATCGCCTCCGGGTCGTGGCCGCCCTCGGCCAGGTGCGCCCCGAGCGTGCGGCCGGTGTCGAAGCGCACGACCGTGTCCAGGACCTCCGCCGGCAGGATCCCGAACGCGGCGCGGCTGCCGATGTAGGGCGCCGGGAACCACGACACCTCCTCGGCGCGGATCGCCATCACGGTGACGTCCATCCGCGGCGTCACGCCCAGCCGGCGCATGCGGTGCAGCGCGCTCAGGCCCGCGACCACGCCGGCCGCGCCGTCGTAGTTGCCCCCGTGCGGCACCGCGTCCATGTGCGAGCCCATCATGAGCCGCGGCCGCGCGCGCTCGCGCCCCGGCAGCGTCATGTAGAGGTTGCCGGCGAAGTCCCGGGCGATCTCGAGGCCCAGCTCCTCCGCCCAGGCGCGCGCCATGTCGTGGGCGATCTGCTCGCCCTCGCCGTACGAGGCGCGCGAGACGCCGGGCGGATCGGCCGTCCGGCCGCGCAGTTCGGTCAGGAGCCCGTCGGCGCGAGCGAGCTCGGGGCCGTCCGCCATGGGCGGGGCTACCGCACCTCGAGGATCATCTCGATCTCCACGGGCATGCCGTTGGGGAGCTGCGCCATCCCGACGGCCGAGCGCGCGTGCCGGCCGGCCTCGCCGAACACCTCGACCATCAGGTCGGAGAAGCCGTTGATCACCTTCGGCTGCTCGGTGAACACGGGGGCGGAGTTGACCATGCCGAGCACCTTCACGACGCGGACCACCCGGTCCAGGCTTCCCAGGGCCGCCCGGGCCGTCGCCAGCAGGTTGAGCCCGACCGAGCGGGCGATCCGGTAGCCGTCCTCCGCGGTGATCTGCGCGCCCAGCTGGCCCACCACCGGGACGCTCCCGTCGCGGAGCGGGCCGTGGCCCGCGAGGAACAGCAGGGTGCCGACCTGCACCGACGTGACGAAGTTCGCCCGGGGCGGCGTCGGGGCCGGCAGGGTGATCGTCAACTCGTTGAGCTTTGCTTCGGCGCCCATCGTTCTCCCCCGTCTGCGTGAAGTGGGCGACGCTCGTCGCGGTGAAGTGGAGCAGAGTCTAGTGGGACGCCGCGGACCCTGTCAACGCCCGCGCCCTCGCGGTCACACCCAGAGCACCTGACGGCGCATCTCGCGGTCGGCGCGGAGCGGTGCGGCCGGCCCCTCGTGGGTGATCCGGCCGCGGTCCAGGACGTAGACGCGGTCGGCGAGCGCGAGCACGAGGTCGAGGTCGTGCTCCACGATGAGGATCGGCACCTCCCGGCGCAGCCGGTCGAGGGAGACGAAGATCGTCTCGCGCACCGCCGGGGCCAGCCCCTCGAAGGGCTCGTCCAGCAGCAGGAGCTTGAGGTTCCCCGACAGCGCCCGGGCGATCGCCACCATCTGCTGCTCGCCGCCCGAGAGGGTCTCGGCCTTGCTGTCCAGGCGCTCGCGGATCCGGGGGAAGAACTCGAAGATGCGCCCGGCCTCCCACCGGATGCCGTCGCCGGCCCGCCGCCTGAGCCGGCCCAGCTCCAGATTCTCCGCCACCGTCAGGTTCGGGAAGAGCCGCCGGCCCTGGGGCACCAGACCGATGCCGTGCCGCGCGATCTCCTCGGGCGTGTGCCCGCCCACCTCCCGCCCGGCGAACTCGATGCGCCCGCGCGCCGGCGCCACGAGGCCCATCACGCTCTTGAGCGTGGAGGACTTGCCCGCTCCGTTCCGGCCGAGCAGGCCCACCACCTCGCCCGCCCCCACCTCCAGCGAGACCTCGTGGAGGATGTGGCTCTTGCCGTAGTAGGTGTCGATCCCGGCCACCCGCAGGACGGCGGCCCCGCCGCGCGTCGGGGCGGCCCGGGCGGCGTCGGCGAAGAGCACGTCGCGCCCGCGTCCCAGGTAGACCTCGTGCACCTTCGGATGCTCGCGCACCTCGGCGCAGGGTCCGTCCACCACGACGCGCCCCTCGTTCATCACGGTGATGCGATCGGCGAAGGCGAAGACGCGGTCGATGTCGTGCTCGACCAGCAGCACGGCCATGTGCTCGGTGAGCCGGCGCACCAGCGCGGTGATGCGCTCCCGCTCGGCGGCGGCCAGGCCCGCCAGCGGCTCGTCCAGCAGCAGCACGCGGGGCCGCGCCGACAGGGCCAGCCCCAGCTCCAGCAGCCGCTGGCCCCCGTAGGAGAGGCTCGACACCGGCACCCCTTCCAGCCCCTCGAGGCCGAGGAACTCCACCAGGGCGCGGGTTTCCTCGCTGACCGTGGCGAGGCTCGTGTAGGGGCGCCAGGCGTCGAAGCGCCGCGGGTCGCGCGCCTGCGCGCCCAGCCGCAGGTTCTCCTCCACCGTCAGCGCCGGGAAGAGGTTGGTGATCTGGAAAGACCGGGCGAGGCCGTGGGCCACGACGCGCTCCGGCGGCAACCCGTCGAGCCGCTGCCCGGCCAGGAGGAGCTGGCCGCCCTCGGACGGGTACATGCCCGAGACGACGTTGAACAGCGTGGTCTTGCCCGCGCCGTTGGGCCCGATCAGCGCGTGGAGCCGCCGGTCGGCGAGGGCCAGGTCCACGCCGTCGACGGCGGTGAAGTCGCCGAAGCGCTTGGTCAGACGGCGGCACTCGAGCAGCGCGCCCGGGGCGCGCGGGGCGCCACACAGGAAGGCGGGCACCTCCTGCCGCGGCCGGGGCGTGACCCGCGCCGCCATCGCCGCCTCCTCCTCGCGGTGGCGGCGCAGCGGGGCCAGGAGGCGGCTCCCGAGGCCGATCAGCCCGGACGGGGAGAAGAGAATGAAGGCCATGAAGAGCAGGCCGAACCAGAACTGCCACGCCGCGGTGTACTCCGACAGGATCTCGCGGAACAGGATGAAGAAGGCGCCGCCCAGCGGCGGCCCGAGGAAGTGCCCCATGCCGCCCATGATGGACATGGCCAGGATCTCTCCCGAGAAGGCCACGTGGACCAGGTCGGCGGAGACGAAGACCTTGAGGAAGGCGAAGAGGCAGCCGCCCAGGCCCGTCACGGCGGCCGAGAGCGTGAAGGCGATCAGCTTGTAGCGCTGCACGGGATAGCCGAGGAAGCGCGCCCGGCGCTCGTTCTCGCGGATCGCCTGCAGCACCCGGCCGAGCGGGGAGTGCACCACGCGCCAGAGCGCCCAGGCCGCGAGCAGCGCGATCCCCGCGGTCACGTAGTAGAAGCGGAGCTGATCCTCGATGCCGACGAGCCCCAGCAGCGACCGGCGGGTCATCCCGCGCAGGCCGTTCTCGCCGCCGGTGAAGGAGGTCCACCGGAACACAATGGAGAAGATCATGGCCGTGAACGCCAGGGTGAGCAGCGAGAAGTAGACCCCGCGCCGGCGTAGCGCGAGGAAGCCGATCAGCAGCCCGAGGGCGGCGGCGACGAGCGTGCCGAAGACGATGGGCGCCAGCACGTGGCCCGGGAGGCGGTGGATCTGGAGCAGCGCCGCGGCGTAGGCGGCGAGCCCGAAGAAGGCGCCGTGGCCGAAGGAGACGAGCCCCGTGTAGCCCAGCAGGAGGTTGAAGCCCAGCCCGACGAGCCCGAAGATCACGATCTCGGTGGCGACACCGTCGGTCATGCCGATGGCCCGCATGGCGAAGGGCAGGACCAGCAGGGCCGCGGCCAGCACGGCCAGCGGGTGGCGCAGCCGCGCGGCAATCATTCGAACCGCTCGAACTTCTCCCCCATGAGGCCGCGGGGGCGCACGAGCAGGACGAGCACCATCAGGGCGTACATGGACGCCTCGGCCGCCGGCGGGTAGAAGAGCACGGTCAGCCCGCGCACGACCCCGACCAGCAGCCCCGCGTAGACCACGCCCCAGAAGCTGCCCAGCCCGCCGATGACCACGATGACGAAGGCCGCGGTGAGGATCTCGGTGCCCATGGCCGGCTGCACGCCGGCGAGCGGCGCCGACATCACCCCGGCCAGCCCGGCCAGCCCCACGCCGAGCGCGAACACGGCGGTGAGGATGGGGCTCAGGGCGATCCCCAGGGCGCGCACCATCTCGGGGTCGCGGGTGCCGGCGCGCACGATCAGCCCGAAGGGGGTCTTGTTGAGCACCAGCCAGCTGCCGATCACCGCGCCCGCCGAGACCGCCAGCACGGCCAGCCGGTAGCGCGAGTAGATGAAGTCCCCGAGGAAGATCTGGCCGCGCAGCGCCTCGGGAATGCCGAACGGCAGCCCGGTGGCGCCCCAGATCAGGCGCAGGCTCTGCTCCGCCGCCATGGCCAGGCCGAAGGTGAAGAGCAGGGTCAGCCCCGGATCCTCGCGGTAGAGCCGGCGCAGGAAGAGACGCTCGATGACGACCCCGACCAGGGCCACGCCCAGCGGCGACAGCGCGACGGCGCCGAAGAAGCCCAGCCGGCGCTGGACCTCCCAGGCGAGGTAGGCGCCGGTGGCGTAGAAGGCGCCGTGGGCCAGGTTGACGACACCGCCCAGACTGAAGATCAGCGAGAGGCCCAGCGCGAGGACGATGTAGTACGAGCCAACGAGCAGGCCGTTGGCCATGTGCTCGAGGATGACGAACAAGCGGGGCGCTCACCCCGCCCGCTCCCCGTGAGCCGGGGAGCGGGGCAGGAGGCGCGAGCGACATCGGCCGGAGCTCACGCCAGGGTACAGGGATTTTCCTTCTGGGTCGGCTGGATCAGCTCGAGGGAATCGTTCGCGGCCGGCACGGGCTGGACCAGCTCGAAGATGTCCCACTTGTCCTTGGCGTCCTTCTTGTCCTTGACCTTGACCACGTACATCTCCTGCAGCAGCTGGTGGTCCCACTTGCGGAACGAACCCGGGCGGCCCTTCAGGATGTCGAAGCTGGCGCCCTGCTCGAAATAGGCCACCCACTTCGCGCCCTCGGTGCTCTTGGTCTCGGCCATGGCCCGCAGCAGGATCTTGACGCCGACGTAGTCGCCCCAGGCCTGGTTGTCGGGCGGCTTGCCGTACTTGTCGCCGAAGCGCTTGGTGAAGGCCCGGGCGGCCGGCACGGTCAGGCCGTGGTACCAGAGGCTCTGCCAGTGGCCCGAGAGCGAGTCGATCCCGGCCGCCCAGAACGGCACGGTGTCCATCACGCCGCCGGCCAGCGGGAAGGGCAGATTGTACTCCTTGTACTGCTTGAGGAAGGTCGTCTGGTCGGTGCCGGCCAGGTTGATGTACACGAAGTCGGGCTTGGCCTGGCGGATCTTGAGGATGTAGGCGCTGTAGTCGGCCGTGTTGGTGGGCACCATGTCGTTGGTGAGCACCGAGCCGCCGTTTTCCGTGAGGAAGCGCGTCGACACCCGGAAGAGATCGTGGCCGAAGGCGTAGTCGGCGGTCAGCATGTACCACTTGGCGCCCCGGATCAGGTTCTTGCTCCGCTGCCAGAGCCCGATGGTCTTGGTGTACATCGTGTTGCAGCCCTCGACGTGGAACATGAAGCGACTGCAGTTCTTGCCGCGGAGCTCGTCGGAGTTGGCGCCGGTGTTGATGTACGGCACCTTGTAGCGGTTGGCCTGCTCCGCGATGGCCAGCGCCGAGGCCGAGCTGATCTCCCCCAGCAGGCACAGCACCTTGTCGCGCTCGACCAGCTTCTGCACCTTGGTGACCGCCACGCCGGGGTTGACGCTGTCCTCGGCGATCAGCTCGACCTTCCGGCCGAGCACCCCGCCGGCCGCATTAGTCTCCTCCACCGCCAGCGAGGCCGCGTTGAGGCCGTACTCGCCGAGCTGGCCGAGGAAGCCGGTGCGGGGCGTGAGGTGGCCGATGCGCAGCGCGTCGGGCTGCGACCGGACGATGGCGGGAAAGCCGAGGGCCACCGCCCCGACACCCGCGGCCGCCGTCTTCAGCAGGGCGCGGCGACTGAGGTCGGTCTGATCGTTGCGTGCAGACGCCATGGATGTCCTCCTTCGATGGGTGGGCGGTCAGGTCGGATCGCGCCGGGAGGCTCCTCCTCCCTCGCCGCCGACCGGCTTGCTGGCGGCCGTAGTAAACTCCGCCGAGGCCGCGTTGTCCAGGGGTTCGTGGAAGCCCGGAGCTCACCGGGGCGCCCTCTTCGCGGGGGCGCGGGCAAGCGGATCACGGCGCTCGCGCGTCCCCTGGGGCTGAGGCGCGGATCGAGGTCGAACGGCTCGGCACGACCGATCACGATGCGCCGGAAGTCGGGATGGTTCGGGTTCAGGGGGACCGCCAGCACCGCGGTCCGGGCGGCCGTCAACCAGGCGGTTCCGAGATCGGCGAGGGCCGGCGGCGCCGGCGTGCGGCGCCAGTCCGGCGGCAGCTCGTCAAGTTCGTGTCTCTCCCGACGGCGTGAGGCCGCGGCTCGACCAGTGCGGGAAAGCGCGATCGAGCGCACACGCCCGCGCGGTTGACAAGGCTTCGAGCACCGGATATCAATTGGGGCGCCCGCAGTCCCGATTACTGCGCGGGCGCGAGGTGGCCCATGTCCGATCAGCCATTCGTCCACAGCCGGCGCTCGTTCCTCCGTCTCGGCATGCTCGGCGCGCTCGCCGGCCTGCCCGCGGTCCTGAAACCGGCCGCGGCCGGCGCCGAGCCGAAGCCCCTCGACTTCACCACGTTCTACACGGGCGCCGACGGCGGGATCATGCAGGGCATCGTCAACCGCTACAACGGGCTCCAGCAGGCCGCCCGGATCAACTTCTCCGCGCCCGCGTGGGGCGCCGACTACCTGACCAAGCTCGTGACGGCCGCGCTGGCCGGCAGCCCGCCCCCGGTCGTGGCGCTGCACA
>JACPCH010000127.1 GCA_016179875.1 Candidatus Rokuibacteriota bacterium
GCCCACCGGTCTTCAGAAAGGATGTGGCATGCGCAAGAAACGGCGCCCAGGCGCTCGCCAGGCCATTGAGTCGCACACCCTGTTCTGCGGCTCGCTGTTGAGCGCGATCACGCAGTTCACCATTGAAGCGCTGATACCTGATGAACGGGGGGTTGCCGACAACGGCGTCATAGAGTCCAAGGGTTCCGGCCTGAACGCTAAAGAAATCGGCGCGCCGTAAGTCCAAGCGGGTACCGAAGGCACGCTGGGCTGTCGTGAACGCCACGCTGTCCGAGTCGATCCCGGTGATCTGTCGACTGTCGCCGCCCAAATCAGCCAAGCGATGAGCTGCGGCCGATAAGAATACGCCTCCTCCAAAGCTGGGTTCGAGCACGCGATCCTGAGCGCCTCGGACCGCCCACCACACGAGAAAAGACGCGACATGGGGTGGGGTGTAGTACGCGCCGAGAGCCTTCTTCTCACGGTGGCTGGTCGGTCCCCCGTACTGATCGCCGGGAATGGGAAGCCAGCCCTGGATCTCCTCCTCGACTCGCCGCGCAAGTGTGAGGGAGCAGACAGCCATGATGTCTCCCGGATACTACTAAATAGAGCTACCTTCAACTCTGGTTATGCCAAATATGGCACTCAACATGCGTTAAGTCAAGGCGGGTTCAGTAGCCGGGATCGCCCGGCAGGAAGATCCGCCGCTCGCCGTCCACCATGACGACGCGCGGCTGGATCGTCGAGACCGGCCGGCCGTCGAGCCGCGCCAGGGCCTCCGCGGCCGACGCGGCGCCGTCGAAGAGCGCGAGGTTCGTCATGGTCGGCCGGCGCAGCGACAGCTCGCCGCGCCCGGAGGCGTCGAGCGCGGCGCGCGGCGTGAGCCAGCGCACCTCTGTGATCTCCCGCTCGTCGGCGACGGCGTCCTGGCCCGCCGGCGCCGGCGCGGCGAAGAAGCGCGTATCGAAGCGGAGCGGCTGCGTGTCGGGCGTGATCCAGTGCGCGAAGTACACCAGCCCGCCGGTCGCAAGCGTGAGGCGCTCGGCCCGCACCATCTCCCAGAAGGCGCGGTTGTCGGCGTGGCAGGCGCGGCGGTACGCGGTGAAGCGCGGCTCGCCGACGGGCACCGGCGCGCCGCCGGGGCCGCTCGCCAGCAGGATGCCGGCCTCCTCGAACGTCTCGCGGATCGCGCCGATCCAGTAGCGGAGCGCGGCGCGCGGGTCCGCCTCGAGCCCGAGCACACGCGCCGCGCGCGCGGGGTCGAGCCCGGCGCACCACGCCGCGGCGTCGTCGGGGTTGTCGTCGGCCTCGATCTTGCCGCCCGGGAAGACGAAGTCGCCGGCGGCGAAGCGGCTGGCGTCGTGGCGGCGGATCAGCAGGACGTCGAAGGCGCCGTCCGGGCGGTCGCGGAGCAGCACGAGGGTGGCGGCGGGGGCCGGCCGGGCCGGCGTCGGTTTGACGGGCACGGTGTAGTGTGCCACGATTGCGCGGCTGCTGTCATTTCCGGGAAGATTCCGCCAGGGAAGATTCCGCCAGGGAGGACGCTCTCGATGGGCGCTGAAGCGCGACTGAAAGAAAAGAACATCACGCTGCCGCCGCCGTCGACGCCGATCGCCAACTACGTCGGCGCCGTCCGCGCCGGCAACCTGCTCTTCGTCTCCGGCCACGGCCCCCTGCGCACCGACGGCAAGCCGTCGGCCCGCGGCAAGGTCGGGCGCGACCTCACGGTGGAGCAGGGCGCGCAGGTCGCGCGCGAGGTCGGGCTCTCGCTGCTCGCCACGGTCCGCGCGAGCCTCGGCAGCCTCGACAAGGTCAAGCGCGTCGTCAAGGTGCTCGGCATGGTCAACTCGGCCGACGGCTTCGGCGAGCAGCCCAAGGTCATCAACGGCTTCTCCGATCTGATGGTCGAGGTCTTCGGCGAGGCCATCGGCAAGCACGCCCGCTCGGCGGTCGGCATGGCCGCGCTGCCCATGGGGATCCCCGTCGAGATCGAGATGGTCCTGGAGGTAGACCAGGCGCCATGACGTTCCTGCTCGACACCTACATCGCGCTCGTCTCGCTCGTGTTCCTGGCGATCCTCGGCCTCATCAGCGGCGTGGCGGTGCCGGGCCTGTTCATGGCCGCGGCGGCGCCCTGGCTCGACTGGATCCTGCCGGGCCGGAAGAAGAAGTCGGGCTAGCCCGCCAGCAGCGCGGGGAGCGTGCGGAGGGCCTCGGCGACCCGCGGCCCGTGCCACGAGAAGGGCCGGCCGTCCACCAGCAGCACCCGGCGCGCGCCCACCGCCGCGAAGTCCGCCACGTGCGCCTGCCGGAAGCGGAAGGGCTCGTCGGGCAGCAGCACGACCTCGGGCCGCCGCGCCGCGACCTCCTCGAGCGTGACCGTCGGGTAGCGCTCGCGGTCGCCGAACACGTTCGCGCCCCCGCAGACCGCCAGCACGTCGTGGACGTAGGTGTCCCGGCCGATCGTCATGTAGGGCTCGCGCCAGATCGGATAGAGGACGCGCACCGGCGGGCGCGCCGCGCACTCCAGCCGCACGCGCTCGACCAGCGGCTCCAGCTCGCCGAGGATCTGCGCCGCGCGCGCCCCGGTGCCCGTCAGCTCGCCCAGCTCGCGGACGAGCCCGAGGCCCTCGGCGACCGTCCTCGGATACGTCACCCACACGGGAATTCCCCAGGCGCGGAGCGCCTCCACGTGGGCGCGGAGGTTCTCCTCGACGTTGGCGATCACGAGGTCGGGGGCGAGGCCGCGGATCTTCTCGAGGTCGGGGTCCTTCGTGCCGCCGACCCGCGTCTTGCTCCGCACGACGTCGCGCGGCTCGACGCAGTAGGCGGTGATCCCCACCAGGGTGTCGGCGAGGCCGAGGGCGCAGAGGATCTCGGTGGTGGACGGGACCAGCGACACGACGCGCCGCGGCGGTCCCGCCGGCGCGAGGGCGACGCCGGTGGCGTCCAGCATCAGGCGATGCGCCGGCTCCGGAGGCGCTCGACCAGCGCGTTCGTCTCGCGCAGGCGCTCGGCCACTTCCTGGTCCCACTTCATGATCTCGTCCACCGGCGCCTTCCGGTCGATGGCGTCCTCGAGGTTCGTGACCGCCACGCCGAACACCTTGAGCACGCGTCGGCGCCTTCCGGTCGATGGCGTCCTCGAGGTTCGTGACCGCCACGCCGAACACCTTGAGCACGCGTCGGGTCTCGTCGCTGGGCATCGCCGGCCTCCGTCATCTCACTCGAGGACGAGCTCGGGGGCGTCGCGCCACCGGGGCTCGCCCTCGGGCTTGAAGTTCTTCGTGTTCACGAAGTGCATCCCGTGGTGCAGGTTCATCTTGAACTTCCCGCCGCCGTAGCGCGCGCCGAGCCAGACCTCCGGATTCTCGAGGAAGGCGTCCATCCCGTCCGGCGCGAGGCGGACGAGCCACTTGAACCGGATGGTGCCGGCGTGGGGCTCCTGCACGCCGATCGTCGCGGTGAACCCGGGCCACACCCGGCCGAACTCCTCGAGGAGCTGCCGGCGCGTCGGCCGCTCGAGGCCCCGGTTGGCGAGATTGCGCTTCAGGTAGGGCTCGATCAGGTCCCAGCACCACGCGGCTATCACTGCGGGGCGCAGTGTATCATGGCCGGCGATGACGCTCCGCCGGTGCGCGCTCTGGGCGCTCCTGGCCGCGAAGCTCGCGGGCGGCTGGGGCGTGGGCTGGGACATCCGCTGGCACGTCCTGATCGGGCGGGACTCGTTCTGGATCGCCCCGCACGTCCTCACCTACGCCGCCGTCACCGCGTCCGTCCTGGTCGCGCTCGGCGTGCTGCTCGCCGAGACGTGGCGGGCCCGGCGGGGCGCGCCCCCCCTGCCCGGCGCGATCCGGATCGCGGGGCTCACGGGCACCCCCGGCTTCCACGTCGCGTGGTGGGGCGCCGCGCTGATCGTGCTCGCCGCGCCGATCGACGATCTCTGGCACCGGCTGTTCGGCATCGACGTGACGCTCTGGAGCCCGCCCCACCTGCTCGGCTTCGCGGGCTCCCAGGTCGCCACGCTCGGCGGGCTCCTGATCGCGCTCGAGGTCTACCCGCCGGGCCGCCGGCGCTGGGCGGCGCTGGCCACCGGCGGCACGCTGCTGCTCGGCACCTTCTACTTCGTCGTGGACCCGTCGATCCAGACGGCCTTCCGCCGCGGCGGCGTCTTCTTCTTCACCCACGCGGTCCTGGGCAGCCTGATCTTCGGCTTCACCCTCGTGCTGGTGGCGCGGCTCGCCGGGCGGCGGAGCGCGCCGGTGGTGCTCACGGTCGGCGCGCTCGCCGTCCAGCTCACGATCTTCGCCGTCGGCGACCTCGGCTTCGCGCTCACGCGCCCGACGCCGGCCGTGCGCGAGGCGATCGCCGCCGACCCCGGCTCGCCGATCGCGATCGCGCACGAGATGGCGCGGCGCAGCGGCACGACGCCGGGCCGCTCGCTGAGGCTCCGGCTCATCCCGCTCCTGCCGGCGGCGCTCATGGCCCTCGCCGACCCGCTGCGGCGCTGGCCGCTCGCCGCGCTCGTCTTCGGCCTCGGGATGCTCGCCGCGTCGGGCGGCGCGCTCGGCCGCTCCCCGGCGCTCGCCCACGCGCTGCCGGCGCTGATGGACGTCCTGGTGGCGCTCGTCCTGGCGCCGCTCGCGGCGCTCGCCGGCGGCTGGGCCGGCGCGCGCCTCGGGGCGCGGCTCGCCCCGGAGGAGGCGGCGCTCAAGTCTGGCTGGGACGAAGCCAGGCCTGGGCGAGCGCGGGGGGCCGCCACCGCGTGAAGCTGTCGAGCAGCTCCGCGGGTGTCTCGCCGAAGAGCAGGAGCTCTCGCCGAAGAGCAGGAGCGCGGCGTACTCGGGGCGCACGAAGCCCTCGCCGACGGCGTGGGCGAGCATGCGCCGGACGCCGTCCCAGTAGCCCTCCACGTTCAGCACGCCGACGGGCTTGCCGTGGATGCCGAGCTGGGCCCACGTGAGGACCTCCAGCGTCTCCTCGAAGGTGCCGAGGCCGCCGGGGAGCGCGATGAAGCCGTCGGCGAGCGCGGCCATGGTGGCCTTGCGCTCGTGCATCGAGCCCACCACCCGCATCTCGGTGACGCCGGGGTGCGCCAGCTCGCGCGTGGCCAGCGGGCCCGGGATGACGCCGATCACCTCGCCGCCGTGGGCGAGCGCCTCGTCGGCGAGCACGCCCATGAGGCCCACCGAGCCGCCGCCGTAGACGAGGCCGAGCCCGCGCCGGCACAGCTCGCGGGCCAGCTCCCGCGCGACGTCCGCGTAGACCGGGCGCGCGCCCTCCGACGAGCCCGCGAACACGCAGACGCGGTTCACGACGGCTGGGAAATCAGGTAGGCGGCGACGAATTCGGCCGAGAGCTGCCCGACGTACACCTCTTCGACCGGCCCCTCGAGCCGCAGCGACCAGTCCGGCCGGACGTCCACCGCCAGCTCGCCGCCCGGCATCCTCACGGTGACGCGGCCGTGATCGCAGGCGCCGTTCCGCACCGCCGCCGCGGCCGCCCCGCACGACGACGAGCCCGACGCCAGCGTGTACCCCGCGCCGCGCTCCCAGATGAGGATGTCGAGCGCGTCGCGGCCGCGCACGCGCGCGAACTGCACGTTGGTGCGGTTCGGGAAGGCCGGGTGCCGCTCGATCAGCGGACCCAGGCGCCGGCACTCCGCCTCGTCGAGGCGCTCGACGAACACGACGCAGTGCGGGTTGCCGACGGACACGGCGGTGACGGTGAGCGTGGTGCCGTCGCCGAGCTGGAGCGGCACGGCGACGACGTCGCGGTCGGGCCCGTTCATCGGGATCTCGGGCGCCCGGAACGTGGCGGCGCCCATCTCCACCGTCACGGCCGTGACGCGGCCGGCCACGACGTGCACGCGGCACTCGGCCACGCCCCCCGGGGTCTCCACCGTGAACGTCGTCTTCTTCACGTGCCCGTGGTCCCAGAGGTACTTGGCGAAGATGCGCAGGCCGTTGCCCGACTTCTCGGCCTCGCTCCCGTCGGGGTTGAAGATCCGGAGGCCGAAATCCGCCCGCGGCGCCGGGACGAGCAGCAGGATCCCGTCGGAGCCGACGCCCCAGTTGCGATCGCAGATCCGCGTGATCGCCGCCGGCGCGAGGGGCCCCGGCAGATCGCTCCCCCGGATCACGATGTAGTCGTTGCCGAGGCCGTGGCCCTTCACGAAAGGGATCATGGCCGCGCCAGCTCGACGCGCCGGCCGGTCGCCGCCGCCAGGTAGCCGGCGTAGATCACCTCGACCACCTCGCGGGCGAGGAGCGCGCCGGCCAGCGGCTCGCGCCGCTCGCGGATCGCGTCCACGAAGTCCTCCAGCTCTTGGGGATACCCCCGCATCCAGTCCTCCTCCGGGCTCGGGAACTGCCAGCCGGCCTTGGTCTCGACCTTCTCGGTGATGTACTCGTCGCCCCACACGGCCGCGTCGGGCGCGAACGCCGCCACCGCGTTGTTGGGATTGATGTTCGCCTGGATGACGCCGTTCGTCAGGTACGCGGTCAGCGTGTTGCGCACGCCGCCGAGCGTGATGTCGTTCGCGTGCACGGTGGCCATCGTCCCGTCCCAGTCCTCGACGTCCTCGGCGCGCGTCTTGATGAAGCGCGGCAGCCCGGCCACGTCCGGCAGCCGCATGAGGCCCGCCACCTCGGCCGTGACCGCGCGCGCCCGGATCGGCCGGCCGCCCCGCCGCCGGCCCTCGTGGTGCTTGAGGTGGAGCACGACGCCCACTGGGTGGGAGCCCATGCGGAGCAGCGAGCCGCCGCCCGAGGTCTTCCAGCGGGCGGCGTAGGCGGCGTGCGAGCCGGAGTGGCTCTCCTCGGCCCGCGCGACGGCCTCGAGCGCGGCGTCGCAGTTCCGGAGCGCGCCCGCCAGCATCGCCTCGCGCGGGTCGCTCGCCTCGCCGAACCAGCCGCTGAGCGGCTTCTCGACGATCACGTGCTTGCCGGCGCGCGCCGCGGCGATCGCCACCTCGTGGTGGGTGTCGGTGGTCGAGCAGATGTCCACGACGTCCACGTCGGGCGACTCGACGAGCCGCCGGTAGTCGGCGAACACGCGCGGGACGTCGTGCCGCTTCGCGAACGCCTCGGCGCTCGCGCGGCTCCGCGCGGCGACGGCCGCCAGCTCCACCTTCGAGCCCCGCAGCGGCCGGTAGTTGACCGCGTGCAGGTCCGCGGCGAAGCGCGCGCCGACGAGGCCGATCCGCAGCGGCGTCATGCGAGCTTCGCCCGGAGCCACTCGGTCACCCGCTCGCGGCGCGAGCGGACGTCGCACGGCAGGCGGTGGCCCCACTTCGTCGTGAACCGCGCCAGCACCTCGCGGCGCAGGCCCAGGTCGCGCCGCTCGGTCTCGGGGCGCGCCGTGAAGCCGCTCGCGCGCGTGCCGCCGCCGTGGTGGACGAACGGCGCGTGGACGACGACGCAGCGGCGCCCGGCCTCGCGCACCGCGAAGGAGAGATCGCGGTCGAGGCCGTGGTAGAAGCCGTAGCCCTCGTCGAGGCCGCCCACCCGCTCCAGCAGCTCCCGCGGCAGGCTCATGCACACCGAGTCCACGACCGCGACTTCTTCCCACGGCCGGCGCACCGTGGGCTCGGGCAGCAGGCTGTGGACGATCGTCCGCCCGACGTAGCG
>JACPCH010000128.1 GCA_016179875.1 Candidatus Rokuibacteriota bacterium
CCAGGTGCGGGGTGAGGTCGAGCAGCCAGCCGGCGCGCGCGAACTCCGGCACCCAGATGACGTCGAGCATCATGAGGTCGAAGCCCGGGCTCCGGCCCTCGAGGTTGATCACGTAGAACTGATGCTGCTCGTCGGAGGTCCAGGGCAGCGACTCGCCCTTGATGCGCACGCCTGGATGCGCCGTCTCGAACGCGCGCAGGAGGCCGGGAAGCGGATCCGCCGACCCCAGGATCCTGGCGTACTTGAACACCAGCGTGACGGCGCCGCGCTCGGGCGCGTCCCCCGCGCAGCCGCCGAGGACGAGAGCCAGGAGGAACAGGGCGATGGCGTCCACCCGGTGCGGTCCGAGCATGGCGAAGGGGTCGCCGTGGGCGCCGGCCAGGAGGCGCCGGATCGCGCCCTCGTCGAGCGTCGGGCGCGTCACGGCATCCCTCCGGCGGCCCGCAGGCGGTCGAGCCCGCGGAGCGGAACCGCCACCCACGCGGGACGGTGATCGATCTCGTAGCGGACTTCGTAGAGGGCTTTGTCGAGCGCGAACGGCGCCAGCGCCCGCGCGAGCGCCGGCCGCGCCGCGGGCGCGAGCCGCGCCGGCGCTCCCGCAGCCTCGGCGAGGTAGGCGTCGAGGAACGCGTCCACGGCGAGCCGCCGCCACGTCGCGCCCGCCGCCGCCGCCGCCGCCGGGCTGTCGCCGAACGCGGTCGCCGCCGCGTAGTCGAGCGAGCGGACCATCCCGGCGACGTCGCGCAGCGGCGAGTGCTTGGCGCGCCGCTCCGCGAGCGGCCGCGCCGGCTCGCCCTCGAAGTCGAGGACCACGAAGTCGTCGTCGGTCCGGAGCGTCTGGCCGAGGTGGTAGTCGCCGTGGATGCGGATCTTCGCACAGCCCTCCGCCGGCAGCGCGTCGAGGCCGCCGAGGCAGGCGGTGAGGCCCGCCTCGTCGGCCAGGAGCGCCTCGGCTCGCCCCCGCGCCGGCGCGGGGAGGTCCGGCAGGCAGGCGCGGAGCACCTCGAGCGTGAGCGCCAGGTCGCCGGCGATCCGCTCGGTCCAGCGCGCGACATCCCCAGCGCCGATCGGTTCGGGGGCGAACGCCGGATCGCCGGGATCGGACGCGAGCGCCGCGTGCAGCCCGCCCGTGAGCGCGCCGAGCCGGCGCATCGCCCCGAGGAGGCCGGCGGAGAAGTCGCGCACGAGCTGGACCACGCGCTCGCCGCCGAGCGGCTCGCGCTCGGCGCGCGTCGCGACGAACTCCGCGAGCCGCCCGAGGTGCCCGAGCACCCACGTGAAGCCGTCGCCGTGGTTGGGCGTGAAGCGGTGCAGCACCGCGAGCGTGACCCCCTCGCCGTCGGCGGGGGCGTACTCGACGGCGCCCGCGAGCTGCGGCACGTGCGCGAACCGCCCCCGCGCCGTCAGGAAGCCGGTCATCTCGTGCTCGGGGTTGGGGCCAGCCTCGGGCTTGCGGAAGACCTTGAGGATCAGCGCCTCGCCGTACACGATCGACGTGTTGGACTGCTCGCCCGAGAGCCGGCGCGCCGCGAGCCCGCCCGCCACGGCGCTCGCCGGGAACGCGGGAGCGCGCACGAAGCTGATCGTGCCGCGCCGGGCCCGGAGCGTCCGCGCCTCG
The DNA here is from genome assembly GCA_016179875.1 of Candidatus Rokuibacteriota bacterium. GTDB lineage: Bacteria > Methylomirabilota > Methylomirabilia > Rokubacteriales > CSP1-6 > GWA2-73-35. The sequence goes on from JACPCH010000128.1 coordinate 1,619, forward strand.
GCGAACGCGGCGAGGAGGGCCCCGCCGACGGCGGGGTCGCCGAGGGCGTCGGTGACCCGCGCGGGCGCGCCCTCGAGGTCCACCCAGCCGAGCCCCTCAGCGTCCGGCGGCCCGTCCCCCCGCACGCGCAGCGGGACCACGCACGTCTCGCCCGGGCCGCGGTCGAAGGCGACGTCCACCAGCGTGAGCCACGTGTCCGGCGCGCCGTCGCCGAGTGGCGCGGCGTCGCGCACGGCGACCGCGACGATCCGCCGGCCCTTGCCGCCGAACCAGCGCTGCCGCGGCAGGGCCTCGGCGAGCCGCTCGGCCGCGAAGCGGTCGAGCGCCGCGCCGACGGCGGCAGCGGCCGGGCGCCCGGCGCGGCTAGATCGCGGTGTCTTCGATGCCATAAAGCTCGTCCCCCGTGTCGGGCCGCTCGAGGCGGAACCAGTAGAAGCCGTGCGGCCCGAGGGAAAGGAAGTAGGGTTCCGTGCCGATCTCCGGGAAGCGCGTCCGGCCGAGCATCTCGACCGGCGTCGCGCCCGCGAGGCCCCGGAGGTCCAGATCGACGGGCTGGGGCGAGCTGGCGAGGTTCGCCACGATCAGCAGGGTTTCGCGCGCGTGGCGGCGGAGGTACGCCAGCACGCGCGGGTTGCGCGGGCGCAGGAACTCGATGCTGCCGCGCCCGAAGGCGAGCGACGTCCGCCGTGCCGCGATGAGGCGCTTCATCGTGTTGAGCGGCGATGGCGGCGTGCGCGTCTGCGCCGCGACGTTGACGGCCTGGTAGCCGTAGACGGGATCCGCGATCACGGGCAGGTAGAGCTTGCCATCGTCGGCCGTCGAGAACCCCGCGTTGCGGTCACCCGACCACTGCATGGGCGTCCGCACGCCGTCGCGATCGCCGAGGTAGACGTTGTCACCCATCCCGATCTCGTCGCCGTAGTAGACGATCGGGCTGCCGGGCAGCGTGAGCAGCACGCTGTTCAGCAGCTCGATGCGCCGCCGGTCGTTGTCGAGCAGCGGCGCCAGCCGCCGGCGGATGCCCAGGTTGAGCTTCATCTCGGGGTCCTGGGCATAGGCGTAGTACATGAACGCCCGCTCCTCGTTCGTCACCATCTCGAGGGTGAGCTCGTCGTGGTTGCGGAGGAACAGGCCCCACTGGCAGTCGGGCGGGATCGCCGGCGTGTGGGTAAACATGTCCACGATCGGCAGCCGCTCCTCGAGCCGCACCGCCATGTAGATGCGCGGCATGAGCGGGAAGTGGAACGCCATGTGGAACTCGTCGCCGTCGCCGAAGTAGGGGCGCACGTCCTCGGGCCACTGGTTCGCCTCCGCCAGCAGCAGGCGGTCGCCGCCGTACTCCTGGTCGATGACGCGCCGGAACTCCTTGAGGACCTCGTGCGTCTCGGGAAGGTTCTCGCAGTTCGTCCCCTCCCGCTCGACCAGGTAGGGCACCGCGTCGCAGCGGAAGCCGTCGAGGCCCCGGTCGAGCCA
>JACPCH010000129.1:0-3084 GCA_016179875.1 Candidatus Rokuibacteriota bacterium
TCACCTCCGTGAGCGTGAATTTCACCGTGTACTTGTCGATCGCCTCGGTCTTGGCGAGCGACTTCATCATGTGGCGGTTCGCGTTGCCCTTGATCGTCATGAAGCGATCGAGGGTGTACTTGACGTCCTCCGCGGTCAGCTCGCGGCCGTTCACCGGGGGCTTCGGATGCCACTTCACGCCCCTCCGCAGCCGGAAGACGTAGGTCGTCTCGTCCTGGTGGTTGAAGAACTCGGCCAGGTCGCCCTCGTACTCGAACGTCCCGGGCTTCACGCCCGGGCCCGCCTTGTGCTTGAGCAGGCGGCTGTGGCTGAAGGAAAGGTTGATCATGGTCGTGTAGGAGGACGTCAGGTGCGGGTCGAAGTGGGGCGGCGTGTAGCCGCGGAAGCGGAAGGCGCCGCCCCGCTTGGGCGTCGCCGCCCGGGCGGTCGAGGGGGCCAGCGCCGCCCCCGCCAGCGTGAGACCACCGAGGGCCAGAAGTTCACGGCGGCTCCAGTCCATGGCCGGCTCTCCTTTGGGCTAGGCGCCGGTGGCGGCGAGCGCCGCCAGCGCCTGGTCGAAGATCGCGAGGGTCTCGTCCACGTCCGCGTCCGAGTGGGCGAGCGACACGTAGATCTTGTTGGCGGCCTTGACGACGCCGCGGCGCACCAGCTCCTGGTTGAACCGCTTGATGCGGTCGCGGTCGGCGGTGAGCGTCGCGCGGTAGTCCACGATCGGGCGGTCGGTGAAGAGGATGTCGAAGACCGGCGGCTCGCCGCTCACCTGCGCCGCGAGCCCGTGCTTCCTGACGGCCGCTCGCAGCCCCTCCCGCAGGCGCGTCCCGGTCTTGAACAGCCGCTCGTACGTCCCTGGCTTCCGCAGCTCGGCGAGCGTCGCGAGCCCCGCGGCGCAGGCGATCGCGTTGCCGTTGAAGGTGCCGGCCTGCCACACGTACTCCGGCGTGCCCTCGAGGGCGGCGTCGAAGTGGCGCATGATCGCCGTCGGGCCGGCGACGCACGCGAGTGGGAAGCCGCCCGCGACGACCTTGCCGTAGCACGCCAGGTCCGGGACGACGCCGTAGAACTCCTGGGCGCCGCCGTAGGCGAAGCGGAAGCCGGTGACGATCTCGTCGAAGACCAGCGGCACCTCGTGGCGGCGCGTCGCGGCCCGGAGCCCCGCCAGGAAGCCCGGCGCGGGCGGGATCGTGCGCTGGTAGGGCTCGATGAGGACGGCGGCCAGCTCCTCGTGGTGCGCGGCGATGAGCGCCTCCGCGGTCGCCAGATCGTTGTAGGGCGCGATCAGCACCTCGCCCTCGATCGCGTGCGGGATGCCGGCCGAGTCGGCCATCGGCGCCGGGAAGGCCTTGGGCGAGCGCGGCGCCACCGACTGGAGCACGTAATCGTGGGTGCCGTGGAAGCCGCCCTCGAACTTCATGACCTTGTCGCGCCGGCGGTAGGCGCGCGCCACCCGCAGCGCGAAGAACGTCGCCTCCGAGCCGCTCGACGTGTAGCGCACCTGCTCGGCGCACGGCACGGCGCGGACGATCTCCTCCGCGAGCTGGATCGCCGGCTCGTTCAGCAGGAAGTACGAGGTGCCGCGCGCCATCTGGCGCTCGACCGCCTCCACCACGGCGGGATGGGCGTGGCCGAGGAGCATCGGGCCGGAGCCCAGGAGGTAGTCGAGGTAGCGCCGGCCGTTCATGTCCCAGAGGTAGGCGCCCCGGCCCTCGCGCACCACGAACTCGAGCCCCGGGCCGCTCCGGTGGCTGCCGAGCACGCCGCCCGGCAGGACTTGCGCGGCGCGTCGTAAGAGATCGCTCTGGTCGGTCATGGTGGCTCTCCGAGTGCGGCGATGATACGTGAGAACGCTAGCCGGTCAAGAGCACCGCCGAGCCCGTGAACTCGCCGCGCTTGAGCGCGAGGAGCGCCCGGTTGGCGTCCGCCAGCGGGAACGCGGTGGTCTCCGGGCGGATCGGGATGCGCGCCGCCTCGGCCAGCAGCGCCTCGCCGTCGGCGCGGGTGTTCGCGGTGACGCTCCGGACGCTCCGCTCGTAGAAGAGGTGGCGCTCGTAGTCGAGCGGCGGCACCGGCGTCATGTGGATCCCGGCCAGCGCGAGCGTGCCGCCGCGCGCGAGGTTGGCGAGCGCCAGCGGCACCAGCTCGCCCGCCGGCGCGAAGACGATCGTGCCGTCGGTCTTCGCCGGCATCGCGTCGGGCAGGTCGCCCACCCACGCGGCGCCGAGCCGGCGCGCCAGCTCGCGGTGCGAGGCCTCGCGCGTGCAGACGTAGACCTCGCAGCCGCGGGCGCGGGCCACCTGCAGCGTCACGTGGGCGGACGAGCCGAAGCCGTAGATCCCGAGCCGGCCGCCCGGCCTGACCTCGCTCCGCTCGAGCGCCCGGTAGCCGATGATCCCCGCGCAGAGGAGCGGCGCCGCCTCGGCGTCCGAGAACAGCGGCGGGATCCGGTAGGCGAACGCTTCGGGGACGACCGCGTAGTCGGCGAAGCCGCCGTCGGCGTGCCAGCCGGTGAACTCGGGGCGCTCGCAGAGATTCTCACGCCCGGACGCGCAGAACGGGCAGGCGCCGCACGTGCGGCGGAGCCAGGCGATGCCCACGCGCTCGCCGAGCGTGAACCGTGCGGCCGCCGCGCCGGCGCCCTCGACGCGGCCGACGGCCTGGTGGCCCGGCACGATCGGCGCCCGGACCAGCGGCAGGTCGCCCTCGACGACGTGGAGGTCGGTGCGGCAGACGCCGCACGCGGTGACGCGCACGAGGACCTCGTCCGGGCCCGGCCCGGGCACGGGCCGGGTCTCGAGGCGGAGCGGCGCGCTCTCGATGGGCGCCTGGGCGTGGAGCGCGAGCGCCCGCACCGCCTATTCGCCGGCGCGGGCCAGCACCTTGCGGGCGCGGGTGAGGTGAGGGGCGTCCACCATCTGGCCCTTGAAGGTGAACGCGTAGACGCCGCGCCGGGCGTGCTCCGCGAAGGCGGCGACCAGCTCGCGCGCCTCGGCGATCGCCTCCGGCGCCGGGGTGAAGGCCTCGTTGATGATCGCGATCTGGTTCGGATGGATCGAGATCTTGCCGCTGAACCCCATGGCGACGGCGTCC
>JACPCH010000129.1:3093-4311 GCA_016179875.1 Candidatus Rokuibacteriota bacterium
GGAATGTCGAGGTAGCGCCCCTCGGCGTCGCGCACGCGCCCGAGCCCCATCGCCGCGCCGAGGTCCTCGACGCCCCAGGAGATCGCGACGATCCGCGGCGAGGCGGCCGCGACGTCGCGGATGTTCAGCAGGCCTTCCGGCGTCTCGGTGGCGATCAGGGTGAGCCGGGTCGTGCCGTGCGGGATCCGGTGGCGGTGCTCGAGCTTGTCGAGGAGCTGGGCGATCTCCCGGATGTCGCCCGCGTGCCGGGGCTTCGGTACCACGTAGCCCTCGGGCCGCGCCGCGATGGTGCCCTCCAGGTCGGCGCGGCCGAGCGGCCCCCAGATCGGGTTCATCCTGACCCAGCGCTCCCGGCCGCCGAAGTCGCGCTCGCCAAGCCATCCGGCGACGATCGGGCGCGTCGCCTCCTTGCGGTCGGGCGGCACCGCGTCCTCCAGGTCGAGGATGAGCCCGTCGGCCGGCAGCGTGAGCGCCTTCGCCAGCATCTTCTCGCTGCCGCCGGGGACGAAGTGGAGCGAGCGCCGGCGCCGGCTCACGCCGGCCTCTTGCGCATCATCGCGTTGCGGCGCGCCACCATCACGACCTCACCGTGCTGGTTCTTCGCCCGGTGCTCGAACGTCACGATCCCCCACTGCGGGCGCGACCTCGACTCGCGCTTGTCCACCACCTCGGTCTCCGAATAGATGGTGTCGCCGTGGAACACCGGCTTCGGGAACTCGACCTTCTCGAACCCGAGATTCCCGACCGTCGTGCCCAGCGTCGTCTCGCCGACCGAGAGTCCCACCGCGACCCCGAGGGTGAACAGGCTGTTCACGATCGGCTTGCCGAACTCGGCCTTCGACGCCGCGTGGAAGTCCACGTGCAGCGGCTGCGGGTTCATGGTGAGGCACGAGAAGAAGACGTTGTCGGCCTCGGTGATGGTGCGCCCCGGCTGGTGCTGGAACGTCTGCCCGACCTCAAGCTCCTCGAAGTATTTTCCCGCCATGACAGGATGCTATATCATCCTGCTGCCGTCATGGAATACGATGTCGCGATCATCGGCGGGGGCATCGTCGGCCTCGCCACCGCGCGCGCCCTCCGCGAGCGGGCGCCCGGGCTCCGGCTCGTCCTGCTCGAAAAAGAGCCGAAGCTCGCCACGCACCAGACGGGCCACAACTCGGGCGTGATCCACTCGGGCATCTACTACAAGCCCGGCTCGCACAAGGCGCGGCTCTGCGT
>JACPCH010000089.1 GCA_016179875.1 Candidatus Rokuibacteriota bacterium
CTCGTCGTCGGTCAGCGCCGACTTCCGGTAGTTGTCCTCGGTGCGGGCCATGGTGTCGCCCATCTGGGCCATGTATTCCTTCCAGGTCAGGCCCTTGGCGAACCGCGCCGCGTCCAGGGGAATCCTCAGCTGAGCCATGTCGTTGTCTCCTCCGTCGTCTCTTGGGTTGGGCCCACGTGGTCCGTCCGGATCCGGACGGACGGGTGAATTGTAATGCCAAGCGTCGCCGCTGTCTCGTTCTTAGATGACACGCGCGCCTTGACTGATTCCGGACGGCGACATATCGTCGCGGGCACATGGTGCGGCGCTCCCGGCTCCTGGTCGTCGGCCTCGCCCTCGGCGTCCTCGCCCACCCCGCGGCGGCCGCCGCCCAGCCGGCGGTGGGGGTCCCCCGGATCGGCGTCCTCTCGGCCGGCCCGCTCCCGCCCCGCGCGCACCAGTGGGAGGCGTTCCGGCGGGGACTGCGCGAGCTGGGCTACATCGAGGGCAAGAACATCCTGCTGGAGTTCCGCGCGCCCCGGGAAGAAGGGGGCCGGCACGACGAACTAGCCGCGGACCTCGTCCGGCTCAAGGTGGACGTCATCGTGGCGGCCACGGCGCCGGCCATTCAGGCCGCCAGGCGGGCAACCAGCACGATCCCCATCGTCATGGCCACCAGTGCCGACGCCGTGCGGGACGGGCTCGTCGCCAGCCTCTCGCGTCCGGGCGGAAACGTCACCGGCCTGAGCATGCTGCAGACGGACCTAAGTGGCAAGCGGGTCGAGCTTCTACGCGAGATCGCACCCGGCGTCTCTCGGCTCGCGGTCCTGCTCAACCCGGCCAGCGCCCAGAGCGTATCCCAGCTCCGGGAGGTGGAAGCGGCCGCCCGGGCGCTGGGGGTGGTTACCGTCAGGCTGGAAGTGAGCCGGGCCGACCAGCTCGAGCGGGCGCTCAGAGCGGCCGCCGAGGGCGGCGCCGACTCGCTCATTGTTCTGACCGAACCGCTCTTCTACGGTTTGCGTGCCCGCGTCGCGGAGCTCGCGCTGAAACACCGGCTCCCGGCGACCGCCCCCTGGACCGTGTTCGCGGAGGCCGGGGGGCTCGTGAGCTACGGGGCGAGCGACACTGAGAACTATCGCCGCGCCGCGGCGTACGTGGACAAGATCCTCAAGGGGGCGAAGCCGGCCGACCTGCCCGTCGAGCAGCCGACCGTGTTCGACCTGGGCGTCAACTTGAAGACCGCCCGGGCGCTGGGCCTGACCATTCCGCCATCGGTGCTCGCGAGGGCCGACCGGGTCATCGAGTAGCGCGGGTGCGCCCGGCCGCCCGCCGCTGGCTGATCGTGGCCGCGCTGTTCACGGTCACGTATGGCATGTCGACGCTGCTCGCCGCCTACGGCGTGTTCCTGCCCGTCCTCGCCGACACCTTCGGCTGGAGCCGCGGCGCCATCGCCACCGCCCTCTCGCTCAACCTGCTGATCAGCGGCCTGGCCGGCCTGGCCATCGGCGCCCTCGCCGACCGTCACGGCCCCCGTGTCCTGCTCGTGCTGACGGTGGCCCTGGCCGGCGCGGGCTTCGGGCTCGTGGCGACGATCGAGGCGCTGTGGCAGCTCTACCTCTTCGTCGGCGTGCTGGGCGGCGTGGGGTTGTCGACCTTCTACCTGCTCAGCGCGGCCACGGTCCCGCGCTGGTTCGAGGCGCGCCGCGGCCTGGCCCTGGCGCTCGTCCTGGTGGGGTTCAATCTCGGCTACATCACGGCCGGCCCCCTGGCGGCGTGGCTCATCGCCGGGGTCGGCTGGCGCGCGGCCTACGCGCTGCTCGGCGGCGGCTGCGGGCTGATCACGACGCTGGCGGCGCTCACGGTGCGCCTGCCCCGCGCGCCGGAGGTGGACGCGCTGCGCGGCCGGGCGACGCGCTTCGAGGCGATGCCCACCGCCGCGCCCAGCGTGACGCTCGGCCAGGCGCTCGCCGATCCGCGCCAGTGGTGCCTGAACGTCGCGTGGCTCCTGCTCGGCGGCCTCGCGTTCATGCTCTCCGTCCACGTCGTGCCGTTCGCGCGCGACCAGGGCATCAGCCTGGCCGGGGCGTCGCTCACGCTCACCGCCTACGGCGTCGGCGCCGTGGCCGGACGGATCGCGGCCGGCGCGGTGTCCGACCGGATCGGCACGATGACGACCATGCGCGTCGCCTACGCGATGCAGGCCCTGGCGCTCCTCGCGCTCCCGTGGGTGCCCGCGCGCGAGGGGCTGCTCGGGGCGCTGGCGGTGTTCGGGGCGGGCTTCGCCGCGGCGGACACGATGATCACGAAGGTCGTCCCCGACGTGTTCGGCGTACGGGCTCTCGGCGCCATCATGGGCGTGCTCTCGCTCGGCTGGCGCGGGGGGGCCGCGCTGGGCCCCGCCGCCGCCGGGTTCCTCCACGATCTGACCGGCTCCTACGCCGTCCCGTTCGGCGCGGCGCCGCTCGCCGTCCTGGCGAGCTGGGGGCTCTTCGCGCTGGCCACGGCGCCGGAGTGGTGGTGCGAGCTGAGCCGGTGCCTCCGGCGAGGCGAGCGGTGACATGGGCCGAGTGGTCGTGCGAGCTGAGCCGGTGCCGCCGGCGAGGCGAGCGGTGAGATGGCCCGAGAGGACATCCGCGATGGGAGCGACGCCATGAGCGAGTTGACGGCGATAGCCTCGGCGCTGGGCATGCTGCTGAAGGAGAGGAAGGAGACGATCGCCGTCGCCGAATCCTCCGCGGGGGGACTGATCTCGGCGGCGCTGCTCGCCGTGCCCGGCGCCTCCGCCTACTTCCTGGGCGGCGGGGTGATCTACACGCAGGCGGCGCGGCGCGCGCTGCTGCGGGTGCCGGACGCGTCGGTCACGGGCATCCGGTCGAGCACCGAGGCCTACGCGCTCCTGAAGGCGCGGACGATCCGCGACCTCCTGGGGGCGACCTGGGGCTTGGCCGAGACCGGCGCCAGCGGGCCCACCGGCAACCGCTACGGCGACGCCGCGGGCCACGTGTGCCTCGCGGTGGCGGGGCCGGTGGAGCGGGCCCTCACGCTGGAGACGCGGCACGGCGATCGGGAGCGGAACATGTGGACGTTCGCGCGGGCGGCGCTGGAGCTGCTGGAGACGTCGCTGCGCACACCGTAGAGAAGGCGATCGGGCGCGGCGGGGGATCGGTGGCGAGCTAGCCTCCGGCGCGGCGGGCTTCGAGCGCGGCGAGACGCTCGCGGATGTCGATCGCGGTCCGCAGCTCGCGATCCACGCCGTCGATCCGGACGTCGAGCCGCCGGACCTCGGCGAGCAGCTCGCCCTTCATCGAGACGGTCTCCGTCCGGAGCGAGTCGAGCCTGACGTTCAGTCGAACGTCGAGGTCATCGAGCTTCTCGCCCAGGCCGTCGATCCGAGCCGTGAACTTCTGATCCAGACCGTCGATCCTGGCCGTGAGCTTCTGGTCCAGGCCGTCGATCCTGGCGGCGAGCTTTTGGTCTACGCCCTCGACCTTGGCGGTGAGCCTCTGGTCCAGGCCCTCGATCCTGGCCGCGAGCGTTTGGTCCATCCCGTCGATCCGCTGATCGAGCCGCAGGATGTTGGCGTCCACCCGCTGGATCTCACCGCGCAAGGCCTGGAGTTCCGGCGCGATGATGTCCTGGAACGCCTTCTTGACCTGATCGTAGGCGCCCATCAGCGCCATTCAATCAGGCCCGCCCGAGCTCGTCAATGTCCCGGAACCGATACACCACCACGGACGTTCATGCGGCGTGCGCGGCATCGGCCTCGACCCCGAGCGCGCGGATCGTCTCCGCCGTCGGCACGCCCGTCGCCGGATCCCAGCCCTGCTCGGTGTAGTAGTCGGTGACGATCGTGTCCTGCTGCTCGCGCGTCAGGCCAGCGTGCTTGGGCAGCGGATCGCTGAAGCGGATGGGCAGCCGGTCGTCGGCGCGGCCGAAGCCTTCGCGCAGGTTGAAGAGCCGGGCGAGCGTGAGGCCGCGGTGGGCCGTCGTCACCAGCTCCTCGGGCGTCGCGTCCCAGCCGGTGACCGCCTTGAGGATCGCCAGCGTCTGGTCGTCCTCGTAGGCGAGGAAGTGGCAGAGCCCGACCTGGTTGCGCAGGCCGTTGCGGTTGCCGGTCTGGCGCATGTGATCGCCGCCGGTCGGGGCGAGCAGGTACGAGGCGCGCATGATCGGCATGTGACGGGGGTCGTGCATCGCCATCTCGAGCCCCTTCACCGTCGTCAGGAACGCTTCCGAGCCGCGCCCGATCTTCCGCGCGGCGCGCTGTGACCCTTCGGCGAGGAGATCGCCCACGCCCCGGCGGTGGGCGATCAGCTCCACCAGCTTCACCACGCCGTCGGCGTCGTGGAAGCGGAGCGGGACGCCGCCCGTGTCGTCGAGCGTCAGGATTCCCTTCTCGAAGCACTCCATCGCCCAGGCCAGCGTGGCGCCGAGCGAGACCGTGTCCATCCCGAGGTAGTTGCACATCTCGTTCGACTTGCAGACGGCGATCAGGTCGTCGAGCCCGAGGTTGACGCCGAGGGCGGCGAGCGACTCGTACTCGGGGCCGCCGTAGCGCGGGTCCACCCGGTAGCGGCCGCGCGGATCGAACGCCACCTTCGCGCGGCCCTTGTAGACGGTCTCCGACGCCTCGCGGGCGGCCTCCTCCTTCTGCTCGACGTGGACGACCTTCTTGCAGCGCACCGAGCACGAGTAGCACGACGTCATCTTGACGCGCACCTGGTCGCGCACCGCGATCGCGTCCACCCGGGCCACCGTGTCGGCGGCGCCGAGGCGATAGTTGAGGACGGGCATGCCGCCCTCGAGGCTCTTGCCCTGCATGGCGGCGCCGGTGCCGAGCTCGTGGAAGGCGCGGTGCTTCTCGTCCAGGGTGGACGAGACCCACTTGGCGATGGCGGTGAGCCCCGGCTGGTCGGCGATCTTCACCGCCGTCCGCCCGCGGACCGCGACGGCCTTGAGACGCTTGCTGCCCATCACGGCGCCCATCCCGGTGCGCCCCGCCACCTCGTTCAGGTCGTTGACGATGCAGGCGAAGCGCACGAGATTCTCGCCGGCCGGCCCGATCTGGGCGACGCGGAGGCGCGGGTCGCCGAGCTCGGCGACGATCGCCTCTTCCACGTCGCCGGTGACCCGGCCCCACAGATGGGCGGCGTCGCGGAACTCGACGGCGCCGTCGTTGATCCAGAGGTAGACGGGCGCGGGCGACACGCCGTGGACGACGATCGCGTCCCAGCCCGCGCGCTTCAGCTCGGCGCCCCAGTACCCGCCGGACTCCGACTCGCCGAAGGCGCCGGTGAGCGGCGACTTGGCGCCGACGCTGTGACGCCCCGCCCCCGGCACCGGCGCGCCCGTGATCACGCCCGGCGCGAAGACCAGGACGTTGGCGGGGCCGAGCGGGTCGGCGCCCTTCGGCACGTGCTTCAGCAGATAGTGGGCGATGAAGCCGCGGCCGCCGGCGTAGCGCCGGAAGAA
>JACPCH010000224.1 GCA_016179875.1 Candidatus Rokuibacteriota bacterium
CCGACCGTGCTCGCGCCGAACGTGAGCGGCGACTCGCTGCCCAGCCGGTCCCCGAGCGCGTAGGCGCAGCCCCAGACGAGCGGCGCGCGGCGGAGCAGCGTGTTGTAGAGGGCGCGCGTGGCCCGGTCGAACGCCGGCGACACCAGCTCGCGGAAGTGGTCCACCACGCGGACCTCCACCCGCTCGCGCTCGAAGGCGGCGGTGAGCGCGTGGGCGGCCGCGTTGTGGCCGGACCCGTAGCTGGCGGTGAGGATCAGGACGCGGGTCACTGGATCGGCTGGAGCGGCGGCGACGTGACCGCGGGCACGGCCTGGGCCTGATGCACGTGCGCGTTGAGCTGCGCGCCGCGCTGCTGCGCGCGCCGGTCCGCGTCGGCCACACGCTTTTCGAGGTCGGCGATCCGCTTCTCCAGCGCGCGCAGCTGCCGCGCCTGCTCGGCCGGATCGAGCGGCGCCCGCTCGGCGGCGGGGTCGAGGCGGCCCGGCGGGGCCGCCCTCCTTCGTCGCTCATGATACCTTCGCGGGCGCGCCCAAGACACCTCGTGGGCACCGCGGTTGACATCTGGCCGATGGAGTGTCTACATTGTAGTCGCGCCTTGAGGAGGGCGATGCGATGCCCGCAACGGTCAAGAAGAAGCAGCTGACGCCCGTCCCCGTCCGGTTCGGCCGGGAGGAGCGCGGGCTCTTTCGCCTGCTCCAGGCCCGCGCCACGGCGAGCGACCGGTCGCTCTCGGGCCAGCTCAAGCACTACGCGCGCCTCGCCATCATCGCCGAGGACAACCCCGATCTGCCGCTCAGCATGATCCATGGGATCCTCGAGGCGAAGGCCGAGCTCCGCGCGGGCCTGGGTCAGCCCTACCAGTGGGGCGTGATTGAGCCGCCGGCCTGAGCGCACCGTCGTCCAGGCGCCTCGCTTCGGGAAGGCGAAGCGGCGGCTGCCGGCGGCGGCGCAACTCGAGGTCGACGAGTCCGTCAAGCGTATCGTCGCCGACCCACTCGTCGGCGAGCCGAAGATCGGCGCGCTCAAGGGTGTGCGCGTGCTCAAGTTCAAGGTTCAGACGCTTCAGCTCCTACTCGCCTATCAGTTCGACGCCAGGTGGAACGTCGTCGAGGTCCTCGACGTGGGGCCCCACGAGAACTTCTATCGCGAGCTCCAGAAGTATCTGGACGCCCGGTGACTGCGGTTGACGCTCGTCCCGCAAGTGTCTAGAATCTCAAGCACGGACGATTAGCTCAGTTGGCAGAGCGCTGGCCTCACATGCCAGAGGTCACTGGTTCAAGTCCAGTATCGTCCACCATTCAACAAATCTGATTGCCGGGGGCGTGTCCGATGAAAGTGAGCCTTTTCATTGACGGCCAGAACTTCTACCGATCGCTGCAGCGCTTCGACGACACCCTGCGCGTGGACTACGACAAGCTCGCCGCCTGGATCACCCAGGCCGTGGGCGGGCCCAGCGCGATCTTCGGCGGCGCCTACTACTACGTCGGCGTGTCGGCCGACGCGCCGACGGTGGTCGAGGGGTTCCTGAAGGGGCTCGAGCTGCGGCCGGGCTACTTCGTCAAGCGCGAGCCGCGCGTGCGCCGCAGCGGCCGGTGCCCCCAGTGCGGGGGCGAGTACGAGTACACGACCGAGAAGCGGGTGGACACGCGCCTGGTCGCCGATCTCATCCACTACGCGGCGATCGGGGCGTTCGACGCGGCGGTGGTCGTGTCGGGCGACGACGACTTCGTCCCCGCGGTCGAGGCCGTGAACGCGCTCGGCAAGCAGGTGTGGGTCGCGACGTGGTCGGCGGCCGAGCTGTCCTCCGACCTGCGCGTGCGCGCGTTCGGTCACCTCTCGCTGAGCGACGGCCTGGCCCAGTTCCGGGCCGAGCGCGCCGCGCGCGCGGTCGAGCGGGCCCCCGGGCGCTTCGCCCCGTCGCGCACGGCGCGCCCCGGCGCGGACGCGGGTGCCTCCGGCGCCGGCGCGGCGGGACCGCCCTCCAGGACGGCGCTCGAGCGCGGGCTCGGGGAGCTGAAGCGTGCCGAGGCGCGGCTGCCGCACGTCGGGCGGGGCTACTTCGTGATGCGCTGGAAGTCGTCCGCGCTGCCGCCCGCGGGCGCCGAGCGCGAGGCGCTCGTGCAGCGGCTGGTGGACGCCGGGCTCGCCGAGGAGTTCCCGGTGACCGACGCCGAGGGCCGGACGATCACCGCGCTCCGGGCCCGCGAGGCGGGCGTGCCCGACGGCGAGGCCGCCGCCCAGGGCCAGTAGCGCGCCCGTGCGGTGGGGGATTGGCTAGGGCCCGAGGACTCGCCCCAGCAGCTTCTTCACCGCCGCCTCGATCGCCTCGCGCGGCGCGAGCCGGCGCGAGCGGCGGGGATTCTCGCAGTCCGCGTCGAACTCCGTCTCGTCGAGCGCGGAGCCCTGGGCGACGACGACGCGCAGCGCGCCGTCGGCCGCCCGCGCCACCTCCACGCCCTGACGCCACACGTTCACCGTGGCGTAGAAGGGCCGGCGCTCCGGGCGGCAGAAGACCGTCTCCACCCGCGCCACCTGGACTTCCACCGCGATCACGTGGTCGGCGCCGAGTTCGCGCGCCCGCGCGACCGCCGCGCGCGCCTCCGGCTTCCGGTCGCGCTCGCCGCGCACCTCGACGTCGCGCGCCAGCACGGCCCGCGCGTTGAGCCCCTCCAGCAGCGCGCCCTGGTACTCGCCGGCCAGGATGTCGCGCTCGCGGGGGTCGTAGGTCCCGGGGCCGAACGTCACGCGCACGACGAGCATCGGCTGGCGGATCTGCGCGGGCCGGAAGTCGGTGGCGGTCGTCGGCGTGGGCTCGCCGGCGGGCCCGCCGGCGCACCCGGCGGCGAGGAGGCCGAGGGCGGCGAGGGCGAGCGATCTCGGCATGCGGCCAGAGTATCATTGGCGCCATGACGCTGGCCGGCACGCTCGCCGACTTCGCCGCGCGCCTCGAGTTCGGCGCGATCCCGCCCGAGGTCGTCGCGAGCGTGAAGCTCCGGGCGCTCGACATCCTGGGCATCGCGCTCGCCGCGTCGCGGTCCGAGGTGGCCCCGTCGCTCCGCGCCATGCTGGAGGGCTGGCTGCCGGCGGGGCAGGGCGGCCCCTGCACGGTGGCGGGCTCGGCGCTGACGGCGCCGGCGCCGCTGGCGGCCCTCGTCAACGGCGCCCTCGCCCACGGCCTCGACTTCGACGACACGCACGCGAAGTCGGTCACCCACGCCTCCGCGGTCGTGCTGCCGGCGGTGCTCGCTCTCGGGGAGGCGCTCCGCGCCGACGGGCGCGCCACGCTCACCGCCGCCGTCGCCGGCTACGAGGCCATCGCGCGGCTCGGCATGGCGGCGCCGGGCGCGTTCCACGAGCGCGGCTGGCACGCGACGGCCGTCTGCGGCACGCTCGCCGCCGCGCTCGCCGCGGGCCGGCTCGAGGGCCTCGACGCCGGCCGCCTCGTCGCCGCGCTCGGCGTGGCGGGCAGCTTCGCCTCCGGCGTGATGGAGTTCCTCGAGGACGGCTCGTGGGTCAAGCGCGTGCACCCCGGGTGGGCCGCCCACTCGGGCCTCGTCGCGGCGGCGCTCGCGCGCGGCGGCTTCCCCGGCCCCGCGACGGTCCTCGAAGGCCGCTTCGGCGTCTACCGGACGTTCCTCGGCGTGGCGCCCGACGCGGCGCCGTTCGCCACGCTCGGCCGGGAGTGGGAGACGCTCCGCGTCGGCTTCAAGCCGTACCCCTGCTGCCACCTGAGCCACGCCTATCTCGACTGCGCGATCGAGCTGAGGGACGCGCATTCGATCGCGCCGGACTCGATCGCCGCGGTCGAGTGCCGCGTGCCGGCCGGGGAGATCCCGATCGTGTGCGAGCCGCGCGAGGCCAAGCTCCGGCCGCGCACGCCCTACGACGCCCAGTTCAGCCTGCCGTACTCCGTGGCGGCGGCGCTCGTGGACGGCCGCGTCGGGCTCGACACCTACGAGCCCGCGAAGATCCGCGATCCGCGCGTGCTCGCGCTGGCCGCGCGCGTGACGCACACCGTGGACCCGGACTCGCGCTATCCCGACGGCTTTCCGGGCTGGGTGCGCGTGCGCCTGACGGACGGGCGCCTGCTCGAGGCGCGCGCGCCCGACGGCAGGGGCGGGGCGCTCCGGCCGATCGAGCCCGAGGCGATCGTGGCGAAGTTCCGCGCGAACGCGCGCCGCGCGCTCCCGGCGTCGGGGGTGGAGGCGCTCGAGGGCGCCGCACTCGGCCTCGACGCCCTGCCGGACGTCGGGAGCCTCATGAAGTTGTGCCGTGCGTGATACAATCGATTCATGAGATCGGTGATCGTGCTCGCGCTCGTGACGCTGCTCGCGGCCCCGGCGCTCGCGCAGCAGGTGGACATCGAGAAGCCGGCGCCCGCCGTCCGCGAGCGCGGGCCCGCGCCCGAGCCCGAGATCCTCACCCCGGGGCTCGCCGACGAGACGCGCCCGCACGACGCGATCCATCACCCGAGCGGCGGCCGCGTGCCCTACGAGCCCGCGTTCATCCGCGGCCTCTCCACCAAGCGCGTCACGCCCACCTCGACGGGCCGCATGGGCATCGCCGGGTGGACCTCGCCGAACACGCCGGTCGGCAATCCGTGGACCGCCGGCTGGGGCGGGTCGAGCGGCTCGTTCGGCTTCGGCTTCGCGGTGACGTGGGACGGCCCGCCGCCCGCCGCCAAGCGCCCCAACTGAGTTGACGTCGGGGGGGAGCGGCGCCGCTCCCCCCCGACACCCCCCACCGGGATCCCGTGTGCCCGAGCCTTTCACGCCCTATGAGCAGATGACCGCTGCGCGGTGGCCGGGCGGCGCGCGCGCCGCCTGCGCCTTCACGTTCGACCTCGACGCCGAGACCCTGTGGATGGCGCGCGGGGTCACCGAGCGCGTCGCGCTCTCCCAGGGCCGGTTCGGCCCCGTCGAGGCGCTGCCGCGCATCCTCGACCTCCTGCGCCAGCACGAGATCCGCGCCTCGTTCTTCATCCCGGCCTGGGTGATCGAGCACTACCCCGACGCGGTGGGCGCGATCGTGGACGGCGGCCACGAGGTGGGGGCCCACGGCGACGTCCACGAGCGCGTCACCGAGCTCGACGCCGACCAGGAGGAGAAGATCCTCGTCCGCTCCGTCGCCGTCATCAAGCAGCGCGCCGGGCGGGAGCCGCGCGGCTACCGGTCGCCGAGCTGGCAGCTCTCGGAGCGGACGCTCGCGCTGCTGCTGCGCCACGGCTTCGACTACTCCTCGAACATGCAGGACCGGCTCGTGCCCTACCTGCACGAGGCGATCGACGGCCGCTCCATCGTGGAGATCCCGGTATCGTGGGTGCTCGACGACGCGCCCTACTTCCTCTTCACCGGCCAGCGCGCGCTCCAGGCGCCGGGGCCGGTGCTCCAGGGCTGGCTCACCGAGTTCGACGGCATCTCGGAGGTCGGCGGCGTCACGAACTTCACGTTCCACCCGCAGATCATCGGCCGGCCCTCGCGCTTCGCGTGCCTGCGCGAGCTGGTGGAGCACGCGCGGCGGACGCCGCGCGTCTGGATCGCGCGGCTCGACGAGATCAGCGCGCACTGGCGGACGGTGGCCTGATGCCCTGGCTCCGCGGCAACCTCCACGCCCACACGACCTACTCGGACGGCGCCCAGAAGCCCGCGCAGCTCATCGCGGCCTACGAGGCGCTCGGCTACGACTTCCTGGCCATCACCGACCACGAGGACCGGATCGGGGCGAGCTACTGGCGGGCGCTGCCGAGGCTCTCCTCGCGCCTGCTGCTCTTCCACGGGGTCGAGCTCAACTGGCCGGCGTTCGACCAGCACATCGGCCGGGTGCTCGGCGACCGGGAGACGCTGCACGTCCTGAACCACCCGGCGCGCTACAAGCTCTCGATCGAGGAGACGGTGGAGCGCGCGCGGTTGATCGGGCGCGACGGCCTGGCGCTCGACGCCGTGGAGATGACCGAGACGGGCCACCGGCGGCCGCTCTACGCGTCGGGCGAGATCCCGCTGGTGAAGCTCGCGACCGACGATGCCCACAAGCCCGTCCACTTCGGCCGGGCGTGGATCGAGGTGGACGCGCCCCGCGACCGCGACGCGATCATCCGCGCGGTCCGGGCGGGCGACTTCCGGCTCGGCTTCGCCTAGCTGACTGAATGGGGGGCCCCGACATGGCCCCCCATACCCCCCAACGCTCGGAGCGCTCCGGCGGAGCCGTGGCGCTCCTCGATGCCCCCTAGCCCTTCTTGAGGCCGGCGTGCGTCTGCTCGACGTAGGCGAGCGACGTGTGGCCGCGCGCGATGTCGTAGGCGATCGGGCCGACGCCCCTGTTGGCCGCCTGGCAGACGATCCCGCGCGTGTACTCCATCCCCTTCGGCAGGACCGTGTCCACCACGTGCACGTCGCCGGTCGCCAGATTGCGGATCGGCTCCACGGTGGTCTCGAGGAGGCCCGGCACGACGACGCGCCCGGTGCGCTTCTTGAGGTCGAGCCTGAATTCGATCCGCCCCACCCGCGGCTCGAGCACGCGGCTCACCAGCGAGGCGACGAGCGCGAACCAGCCGCCGCCGGCCTGGCCGCCGACGATCGTGAGGATGGCGTTCCGCTGGGCGGGCGAGGACCGCTCGTCGAGGATCGGGAGCACGGTGCCGTGGCCCTCGTGCAGCGGCCCGGGCCAGTGGTACTGGACGGCCCAGCGCACGCCCTTGAGGCCGGTCTGGTCGTAGTTGCCCTCGTCCACGTGCATGGCGAGCATGCCCTCGCACGTGGTGTGCGTGGGGCGTGCCCAGAACTCGCACGGGCAGCCGGGATCGCAGTTGCAGGACTTGATGTACTTGCCCTTGAGGCGCCACCTGACCGTGGCCATGCCGCCCTCCTATCCCGCGTGCGCCAGGGACCACGCCGCCCAGGCCAGCAGGGCGATGCCGCTGGCCCAGCTCACGGCGCGGCCGGCCGGAACCAGCTTCTCCACCAGCACGAAGGCGGCGATCGCGGCAACCCAGGCGAGGTTCATCACGCCGCCGACGAAGAGGAGCCCCATCAGCACCCAGCAGCAGCCGAGACAGAACAGCCCGTGGCGCAGGCCCATGACGACGGCGCCCCGGTTGCCGTCGCGCCACTCGCCGAGCAGGAATCCGATCGGCGCCTGGCACCGCGCGAGGCACGCGTACTTGAGCGGCGTGAGCTGCCAGACCCCAGCCGCCGCGAGCACGAGCGCGCCGACGACCGGCGCCGCGCTCATCGCGTCGTCCGAGAGGAGGGCCGCGGAGTGGAGCCCCCACTGCGCGAGCGCCGCCGCGACGCTGAAGGCGGTCCACACGACGAGGTAGCCGAGCACGAAGAGGCCCGTGTTGACCAGGGGCGTGCCGCCGCCCTCGGTCCGGCGCCGGCGGTTGACCGCGACGAACATGAGGATCATGGGGGCCGCCGCGGGCAGCATCATCGCGACCATCATGACGGCCCACATGAGGGCGGCCCAGCCCGCGTCGGCGAGCGCCCACGGGCCGACGTCGGCCATGCCCATCTCGGCCATGTCGGCCATCTCCCGCCCGAGCCGCACCAGCCAGGCCCAGGCGAGGAGGCCGAGCACCGCGAGCCCGGCGGCCGTCAGGCCGCGCTCGCGGCGGACGACCGCCGCGAGCAGATCGTCGTTCAGGGGCGCGCCCCATCCGTGGCGCGGGCTCACCCGGGCTCACCGGGCCTTGGCGCGCGCGATGGTGGCCGCGGTGAGCGGGCTCGCCACGCCGCGCATCGCCACGTTGACGCAGGCGGCCCGGCCGGCCTTGAGCGCACGCTCGAGCGCGGGCCGCAGCTCGGCGGGCCTCTCGACGTGCTCGCCGTGGCCGCCCATGGCCTCCACGATCCGGTCGTAGCGGACCGGCCCCAGCTCGACGCCGACCGTCCGATCGTAGAACGCGCGCTGGAGCTCGCGCTCCATGCCCCAGCCCGAGTCGTTGCCGACGACCACGACGATGGGCACGTTGAACCGGAGCGCGGTGTGCAACTCCCATCCGTGGAACGCCATGCCGCCGTCGCCGATGAGGACGACCACCGGCTGGCGCGGGCGCGCCAGCTTGGCCGCGATGCCGAACGGGATGGAGGCCCCGACCGTCCCCAGTCCTCCCAGGCGCACCCAGTGGCCGGGCAGGCGCGCGGGCAGGCCGAGCCGGCACCACTGGGCGAAGTCGCCGCCGTCGATCACCCAGCACACGTCCTCGCCGGCCGCCGCGCGCACCTCCTTGACGATGCGGAGCGGATGGAGCGGCGCCGCGTCGGAGGCCTCGTCCTGGGCGGCCTGCGCGACGAAGGCGCGGCGCGACTTCCGGAGCTCGTCCACCCAGGTCTTCCGCGCCCAGCCGCCGCGCTTCTCGGCGGCGTGGGCGAGCTGCTCCAGGGCCATGCGCGCGTCGGCCTGGATCGGGATCTGCGCGGGCCGGTTGCGCCCGAGCTCCGGGCCGTGCACGTCCACCTGGATCAGGGTCGCCGTCGGGTCGAAGAGGCCGCCGTAGGCCAGGCGGAAATCGATGCGCTTGCCGACGAGGAGCACGACGTCGGCCAGCTTGATCTCGCGGGCGGCGCCGTTGAGGATCTGGTCGGCGTAGCCGAGGCAGAGCGGATGCTCGTCGGAGATGGCGCCCCGGCCCATGCCGATCGTGAAGCAGGGCAGGTGGGTGATCTCGACGAAGCGCTCGAGCGCCTCCCACGCGCGCGCCCACCACACGCCGCTGCCCGCGATCACGACGGGACACGCCGCGCGCTGGAGCCGCTCGATCGCCGCCTCGATCGCGGCGGAATTCGCGGCCGCGGGCTCCAGCCGGAAGGGCTCGGGCACGGGCACGTCGTCGTCCACGACGGCCTCGGAGACGTCGCTCGGGATCGTGAGGTGCACGGGCCCGGGGCGCCCGCTCGTCGCCTCGCGGTAGGCGAGGGCGAAGTACTGGGCGAGGCGCGCCGGATCCTCCGCGACGCGCGCCCACTTCGTCACCGGCTTCACCAGGTCGAGCTGGTCGATCTCCTGGAGCGGCCCGCGGTCGCGCAGGCCCGTCTCGTGCATGCCGCTGATCGCGATCATCGGGCTCGCGGCCATCCACGCCGTCGCGATGCCGGTGAGCGAGTTCGTGTGGCCCGGGCCCCCGGTGACGACGGCGACGCCCGGCTGGCCGGTGACGCGCGCCCAGCCGTCGGCCAGGTGCGTGGCGCCGGACTCGTGGCGCGTGTCCACGATGGCCACGCCCTCGTCGAGGCAGGCGTTGAAGATCGAGTTCACGTGATCGCCGCAGAGCCCGAAGATGCGCTCGATGCCGTGCCGGCGCATCGCGCGGACGAGCAGGTGAGCGCCCGTGATCTTGCCCATCGTGGTCCCTCCGGGAATCGGACGGCTATCGGTGCCGGTTATCGTAGCACGCGGCCCGCGGGTCGCGGGTCAGGCGGAGCGGGCGCGGATCGAGTCGAGCAGGATCCGCGTGAGCGCGGGGATCGTGGCGGCCAGGTCGCGGACGCTCCCGTGGAGCCACTGGATCACGACCTCGTTGATCGCGCCGAGCCAGGCGAGCGTGGCCACCCGTGTGTCGAGCGGCGCGATCGAGCCGTCGGCCGCCGCCTCGTCGAGGTAGCCCTGGATGAGCGCGGCGAAGCGGCCCGCGACCTCGGCGCGCTTGGCCTGGTACACCGGGCCGAGGCTCACCGCCTCCAGCAGGATGAGCCGGGCCAGGCGCTCGTCGTCGGCGAAGGTGCCGAGCGCGGCGACCAGCGCGCCCTCCACCTTCGCCAGCGCGCCGTGGCGGCCGGCGACCGCCGCCGCGACGCACGCGGCCAGCCGCCGGGCGAAATCGTCCACCAGCGCGAGGAACACCGCCTCCTTGTTCGGGAAGTGGTGGTAGACGGCGCCCTTCGACGTGCCCGAGGCGCGGACGATGTCGTCCACGCTGGCCCTGTGGTAGCCTTTGCGGGCGAACACCTCGAGCGCGCCGACGAGGATCTTGTCGCGTGTGGCCGTGCGAGGTGAGCGCTGCATCAGGTTCGAGGAGGGAGTCCTCTCGCATGCAGACGATACGGGTCGGCCACAGCCCGGACCCGGACGACGCGTTCATGTTCTACGCGCTGACGGCCGGGAAGGTCGCGATCCCGGGTGTCCGGATCGCGCACGTGCTCGAGGACATCGAGTCGCTGAACCGCCGCGCCCGCACCGCGGACCTCGAGGTGACGGCGGTCTCGTTCGCGACCTACCTCCTGATCGCCGACCGCTACCGCATGATGGACCCGGGCGCCTCGATGGGAAAGGGCTACGGTCCGATCCTCGTGGCGCGGGAGCCGATGGACCCCCGCGAGCTGCCGGAGAAGGTCGTCGCGATCCCCGGCCGCCACACGACCGCGGCGCTCCTGCTGCGCCTCTTCGTCGGCGAACCGCCGCTGATCGAGGTCGCGTTCGACAAGATCCCCCAGGCGGTGCTCGAAGGCCAGGCGGACGCCGGCCTGCTGATCCACGAGGGGCAGATCACCCACCAGGCGATGGGACTCGTGAAGGTCCTCGACCTCGGCGAGGCCTGGCAGCGCGAGACCGACCTGCCGCTCCCGCTCGGGGTCAACGTCATGCGGCGCGATTTGGGCGAGGACCGGCACCGGCAGCTCTCGCAGGCGCTTCGCGACTCGATCGCGTGGGCCCACGCCCACGTGGACGAGGCGCTCGAGTACGCGATGCGCTACGGGCGGGGGATCGACAAGGAGACCTGCCGGCGCTTCGTCCTGATGTACGTCAACGACTACACGCTGGCCTTGGGGAAGGACGGCCGCGCCGCCGTCGAGCGGCTCTTCACGCTGGCGCATCGGAAGGGCCTGATCTCCGCCGTCCCGCCCATCGACCCGATCTAGCCCGGCCGGCGCGCTACCAGCGCTTGACGGTCTCGTAGGTCGTCGTGCGCTGGACGGGCGCGAAGCCCGCCTCGCGGATCAGGGTCACGATCTCGTCCACGCCGATCGTGTTCACGAAGTCCGCCGCCTTGTGGACGTTCTCCTCGAAGAGCGTGCCGCCCCAGTCGTCGGCGCCGAAGTGGAGCGCGATCTGCCCCGCGTGCTTGCCCTCGGAGAACCACGAGGCCTGGACGTGGGGGAAGTTGTCGAGGTAGAGGCGCGCCGCCGCCAGCATGCGGAGGTACGGGTTGGGGCCCTTCACGTGCTTGATCCATTTCTCGAGCAGGGTGTGGCCCGGCTTGAACGACCACGGCACGAAGGCCGTGAACCCACCGTGCTCGTCCTGGAGCTCGCGGATCGCGTCGAGGTGGTCGAGCAGGTCGTCGGTCTGCTCGACGTGGCCGTACATCATCGTCGCGGTGGACTTGAAGCCGCGCCGGTGGGCCTCGCGGTGCACCTCGAGCCACGCCGCCGGCCCGCCCTTCTTCGGCTCGATGCGCCGGCGCACGCGCTCGGAGAGCACCTCGGCGCCGCCGCCCGGGAGCGTGCGCTGGCCGGCCTCCCACAGGCGGTCGAGGACGGCGCGGACGGTCAGGCCGCTGATCCCGGCGACAGTCTGAATCTCGGAGGCGGTGAAGAAATGGGGCGTCACCTGCGGGAAGCGACGGCGGGTCTCCCGCACCAGGCTCACGTAGTAGTCGAGCGGCAGGTCGGGGTTGTGGCCGCCCTGGAGCAGCACCGTCGTCGCGCCCTTCTCCGCCGCGGACTCGACCTTGGCCAGCACCTCCTCCACCGTGAGCGTCCAGGCCTCGGGGTGGCCCGGCTTGCGGTAGAAGGCGCAGAACTGGCAGTCGGTGACGCAGACGTTGGTGTAGTTCGGGTTCGAGTCGATGACGAACGTGACGGCCCGCTCGGGGAGGCGCCGGAAGCGGACCTCATTGGCGAGCGCACCAAGCTCGAGGAGCGGCGCCGCGTCGAGGAGCCAGCGCCCCTCCTCGCGGTCGAGCCGCTTGCCGCTGAGCGCCTTCTCGCGGATCTGGTCGAGGGGCGCCACGGGTTCCCCGGGGCGCTCCGAGCGCTGGGGGTCGAGGAGCGTCACGGCTTCGCCGGGGCGCTCCGAGCGCTGGGGGGTGTGGGGGGCCATCTCGGGGCCCCCCACCTGGTTATAGAGCGCGTCACGCTCCACCGGCAGCTTGCCCGCGTCGCGGATCATGCGGAAGAGCTGCTCGCGCGCGAGCCCGGCCGGCGTCTCCGCGCCCGCCATGTGCTGCACGCGCTCGTCCTCGAGCGTGCCGTTGACGTCGTCGGCGCCGAAGTGGAGCGCCACCGAGGCCGTCTCCTCGCCGAGGAGCACCCAGTAGGCCTCGACGTGGGGGAAGTTGTCGAGGAGGAGGCGCGCGGCGGCGATGGTCCGGAGGTTGTCGGTCGGCGGCGTCGGCCGCGGCACGAGGCGCGTCGTGCCCACCTGGTAGGGCAGGGGGATGAACGTCAGGAAGCCGCCGGAGGCATCCTGCTGGGCGCGCAGCCGCAGCAGGTGGTCCACGCGCTCGCCGAGCGTCTCGAGGTGGCCGTACAGCATCGTCGCGTTGGTCCTGATGCCGAGCGCGTGGGCGATGCCGTGGATCTCGCACCAGCGCTCGGCGTCGGCCTTGCCCGTGTATTTCAGGAGCTTGGCGAGGCGCGCCGAGAAGATCTCGGCGCCGCCGCCGGGCATCGTCTGGAGCCCGGCCGCCTGCAGGCGCGTCAGCACCTCGCGGGGCCCGAGCTTCCAGCGCCGGCAGAAGTAATCGATCTCCGCCGCCGTGAACGCCTTGATCTGGACGTCGGGGCGCGCGGCGTGGAGCGCGCCGATCACGCGCTCGTAGTACTCGAAGGGCCAGTCGGGGTGGTGGCCGCCCACGATGTGGACCTCGCGGACCTCGTCCTTGACCATGCCGACGATGTCCTCGATCGAATGCTCGAACGCCCCCGCCTCGCCCTGCTTGCGCGCGAAGCCGCAGAAGGCGCAGGAGAGCACGCAGACGTTGGTGGGCGAGATATAGCGATTGATGACGAAGTAGACGCGGTCGCCCTCGCGCCGGGACTTCACGTGGTCGGCCATGCGGCCGAGGCCCAGGAGGTCGTCGGTCTCGAACAGGGCGAGGCCGTCCTCGCGGGACAGGCGCTCGCCCGCCTGGACCTTCTCCCAGAGGGGCGCCAAGCGGGAATCGGACAGGTGCACGCGCTCGTCCTCCTGGACCAGACCGACCGGTCGGTCTGACTCTAACTGCCTGACAGCGTGGGAGTCAAGGATCGGCGGGTCAGGATCGGCGGGTCAGGGAAGGGGGGGACGGAGCGAGGCTCGGCGCCGGCGCAGCTCGCGGATCATCCGGAGGTCCTCCTGGCGCATCGTGAAGCCCACGACGCCGGCCGCGACGGCCAGGGAGACCAGGGCACCGACCGTCACGTGATCCATCAAGGTTTCCAGGCCGCGGCTGCCGATCCAGGTGGCGGCGATCGCCGCCAGGAGGATGACCGCCAGCGTCGCGCCGCGCAGGAGCCAGCGCTCGACGAGCAGGCGCTCGAGCGCCTCGTCGTCGAGCTCGCGCCAGCCCTCGTCGCTCACCCGGTCCTCTCCGCGAGACTTGCGGTTGCCAAGGCCCGCCTATAGTATCCCGGTAGCCATCCTGGGCAGTTAACGGTTCGAGAGGGGAGGGGCGGCCATGACCTCAGGGTCCCTCGACCGATCCGTTCGCGTCGAAGTCATCACCTACGTCCCCACCCAGTACAACCACTGAAAGCACTGCGAAGTGACCTGGCAGGTCATGGGACTTCGGCGGAAGATTCAGGGGGAGCTCATGGCCTCGGCCCTGCCCGAGGATCTCCAGGCAGAGTTCCATCGCCTCTCGGAGTGGGCGCACACGGTCCCGGGCAAGTTCGACGGCCACGTCCACCTGCGGCTGATCGACGCCGCCTCGATCGAGGGATTCTGCAAGTCCCTGGTCCGGCGGTTCCGGCGGTACCCGGCGTTCGCCGTCGAGGGCCAGCGCTACGTCGGCACGGACTTCTCGCAGGTCGAGACCCTCATCGCCCGAGCGCTCCGACGAAAGGAGGACAAGGCCCAGGTCCCCCCGACGCCATCGACCGCCAACTGATTCAGGAGGAGGCAGGATGAACACACTTCTGGCTGTGATCATCGGGGCACTGACGGTGTACCTCGCGTACACCCTGTACGCCCGGCGGATCGACCGCCACGTCATCCAGTCCGATCCGAAGCGAAAGACGCCCGCCGCGCTCTACATGGACGGCGTGGACTTCATGCCCACCAACAAGAACATCCTGTTCGGCTACCACTTCAAGTCCATCGCCGCGGCGGGCCCCATCATCGGCGCGATCGTCGCGGCCAACCTCTGGGGCTGGCTCCCGGCGCTCATCTGGCTCATCCTCGGGGTGTCGTTCCTCGGCTGGGCGAGCGACTACAGCGGGATCGTGATCTCGGTCCGGAACGACGGCAACAGCCTCTCGGCGATCGCCCATCGGCTGGTGTCGCCGCGCACGCGGACGATCCTGTTCGTGTTCATCTTCTTCTACCTCCTGCTGGTGGCGGGCGCGTTCGTCGGCATCATGGCCACGGTGCTCGAGTCGCAGCCGAAGACCCAGCTCGGCGTCATCGTCCTCACGGCGATGGGCCTGCTGCTCGGCCAGATGCTCTACCGCTGGCGCACCGGGCTCGTGGGCGCCACCGTGCTGACGGTCGGCCTCACGCTCATCGCCATCCTCGGCGGCGGGTGGACCGAGGCGGTCTTCAAGGCGTTCAACGCCGGCCTCAACGGCCTGACCGGCGGCACGCCGCTCGTGACCTACTTCGATCCGACCCTGGCGAACTTCAAGGGGGCCGACGCCAAGCTCATGCCGAGCCTCCTGTTCTGGGCGCTCGGGATCTCGGCGTTCTGCTACGCGGGCTCGGTGCTGCCGATCTGGCGCATGGCTCAGCCGGTCATCTACGTCGGCTTCTGGATCACCGCGCTGTCGATGGTGCTCGGCTTGTCCGGCGCGGCGGTGGCGTCGTTCGTCAAGCCCGAGGTGGCCCAGTTCGTGATCCCGGCCTTCAAGGGGTGGAACCCGCAGCTCGGTCCCTCCGGGATCATGCCGCTCTGGCCGATGCTCTTCGTGACGATCGCGTGCGGCGCGATCTCCGGCTGGCACGCGCTCTTCGGAGCGGTCGGCACCGCGCGCCAGATCGAGAACGAGGCGGACATGCTGCCGATCGGCGGCGGCTCGATGTTCGCCGAGT
The DNA here is from genome assembly GCA_016179875.1 of Candidatus Rokuibacteriota bacterium. GTDB lineage: Bacteria > Methylomirabilota > Methylomirabilia > Rokubacteriales > CSP1-6 > GWA2-73-35. The sequence continues at coordinate 15,166 of JACPCH010000224.1, forward strand.
TCATGCTCGGCCTGCTCGCGCTCGGGCGCCTTCGCCACCGGGCTGGGCGGCTTCATCAGCGTCTGGGGCGTCCCGATCCAGTACGCGACGTCGCTGGCGTTCGCGGCCTTCATCGTCATCGTGCTCGTCGTCACCCAGCTGCTGTTCCGCGTCCAGCGGGTGACGCTCAGCGAGTGGCTCGGCGACGTGATCCCGCCGGTCCGCAACCAGCACGTCGCCTCGTTGATCTGCGTCGCGCTGGCCATCCTCCTGATGATGTCGGGGACGTGGGTGTACCTCTGGCAGCTCTTCGGCGGCGCCAACCAGATGATGGCGGCGCTGTCGCTCCTGCTGGTCACCGTGTGGCTCGCGTCGGTCGGCAAGAACTGGCTGTACGCGGGGCTGCCGGCGATCTTCATGTACCTCACCACGCTGGCGTCGCTCCTGGTGACCGCGTACAACATCTACGCCAACGTCTACAACCCGAACCTGGCGGCGGGCCGGATGATCCCGGTCGTCGGATCGGGGCTCATGGTGCTCGTCGCGCTGCTGCTCGTCGCGGCGGCAGTGCTCATCGGCATCGACGGCTGGCGCGCCTTCCAGCGCTATCGCCGGCAGCCGGCGGCCCAGCCGCGGCCGGCGGCGGCGCGCGCCTGACCCGTTCGCGCCGTTAACCGGGCGCCCGGGGGAGCCACGGCTCCCCCGGGACGTCGGATCGCGGGAGCCGGAATGATCCGCTCCGTCGGGGGGCGCCTGGCCGGGCTCAGAAAGGCGGCGGCGAAGTTTCTGTACGGCATGACGGGGTACGAGTTCGCCCGGCACGCCGTGGAGATGCGGCACGAGCTGGAGGCCGTCTTCATGGTGGTGACCTTCGGCGATCTGATCGGCGTGCCGGTCCTGCCGCCGGTGTACTCGCTGCGGCTGCTGCCGTACGTGGTCCCGGAGATCGCGACGTGGAAGCGGCACATGGCCCGGCGCAAGGAGTTCTGGGAGAAGGAGGAGTATGACCTCCATGGGGTCTGACGAGGCGCCGAAGAAGCGGGGTGGCCTGCTGGCCGTGTTCAAGGACATCGTCTACGGCATGTCCTCGCACGAGATGACCCGTCACGCCGTGCGGACGCGCGCGAGCATGGAGCACCTGTTCATCCTGATCACGATGGGCGACCTGCTGGGCGTGCCGATCCTGCCGCCCTACTATTCGCTCCGGCTGCTGCCCTACGTGACCCCGCAGATCGCCGGCTGGAAGCGCCGGATGCTCCGCGAGCGCGACGTCACCGACGTCCTGGGCTGACGGCGGGCCCGGGCCATGTCGCTCAGGACCGTCTTCGAGAGCCAGCCCGACCGCCGGTACATCATGTTCGGAGGCAAGGGGGGGCTCGGCAAGACGACGCTCTCCGCGACGAGCGCCTTCTGGCTCGCGAGCCAGGGCAAGCGCGTGCTCCTCTTCTCCGTCGACCCGCAGGCGAGCCTGTCGGACATCTTCCAGAAGGACATCTTCGGCAAGGGGCCGGTGCCGATCATGGAGAACCTGTGGGCCCAGGAGGTGGACGCCGACCGGCGGATCAAGGACTACCAGGCGGAGATCAGGAAGAAGATCCTCGACATGTACGGCTTCGACAGGGTGCCGGAGGAGATCGACAACTACATCGCGGCCGCCTCCGCGGAGCCGGCGATGGAAGAGAGCGCGATCTTCGACGCCGTGGTGGACATCATCGTGCAGGGCGACTACGACTATTACATCTACGACCTGGTCCCCCTCGGCCACGCGCTCTACTACCTCTCGATGGCCAAGGTGTACGACGAGTGGATCAACAAGATCACCAAGCTCCGCGAGGACATGCGGCAGTACGACCAGGTCGCCGCGACGATGCGCCGCGAGGACACGATCGAGGAGGACCAGATCCTCGGAGAGCTGACGTACATCCGGGAGCGCATCAACGCCTCCTCGCAGATCCTCACCGACAAGAAGCGCACCGCCTTCTTCTTCGTGGTCGTGCCCGAGGAGATGATCATCCTCGACACGAAGAAGGCCGCGGCACTGTTCGCGAAGTTCGACGTTCCGCTCTCGGGCTACATCGTCAACCGGGTGCTGCCCGCCGACCTCGGGGCCGGGACCATCCCCGCGTACCTCCGCAACCGGATCGCGATGCAGCAGAAATACATGGGCGTGATCAAGGAGAGCTTCGGCGCCGACGTTCGCGCTTACGTTCCGGAGATGGAGCGCGACATCACCGGCCTCTCGATGATCGAGCGGCTGGCGCGGCGGCTGTTCGAGGATGACGGGGGACGGACGTCGTGACCGCGGACCTGCGGATCGACACGTCGATGACGCGGTACCTGGCCGAGCACCCGACCCTGCAGTACGTGTTCTTCGGCGGCAAGGGCGGCGTCGGCAAGACCTCGATGGCGGGGGCCACGGCGCTCTGGCTCGCGGGGCGGGGGAAGCGGACGCTGCTCGCGTCCACCAATCCCGTCCACAGCCTCTCCGGCCTGCTGGGCCAGGACGTGTCCGGCGGCCACACCGCGATCAACGGCGCCCCCAACTTCTGGGCCTACGAGATCGACACCCGGGAGACGATCGAGCGGTCGAAGAAGGAGATCCGGGAGAAGATCCAGTGGTTCCTGAAGTTCGCCGACATCACGACCAAGGCCGACGACTTCGTGGAGTCGGCGACGATGAATCCCGCGTTCGAGGAGTCGGCGATGTTCGAGAACATGGTCGAGATGATGCTGAAGAAGGAATACGACGTCTACGTGTTCGACACCGCGCCGACCGCGAACGCGCGGCGGCTGCTCGGCATGTCGAAGGTCTACTCGCTCTGGGTGGACAAGATGCTCAGATCGCGCGAGGAGGCCCGGACGCTGCGCGAGATGCTCTCCTTCACCAAGAAGAAGGAGAAGGATCCGCTCCTCGAGTACCTGCTCGGGTTCCGGCAGCGCATGGGGCAGGCCCGGCAGCTCCTCACCGATGCCGGCAAGACTGCGTTTTTCTTCGTCACGCTGCCCGAGGCGCTGCCCATCGCGGTGATCACGCGCTTCATCGGGTGGTTCCACGAGTTCGGCATCCCAGTCGGCGGCGTGATCGTGAACATGCTCATCGACCGGAAGGCCCTCGGCGCAGACGTCCCCGAGTTCGTCCTGAACCGGATGCAGATGCAGGACGAGCACATGGAGACGATCCGCGAGAAGTTCGACGGCCGCGTCCGCGCCGTCGTGCCCCTCTTCGACGAGGAAGTCCGCGGCACCGCCATGCTCGGCCGGGCGGCCGCGTCGCTCTTCGCCTGAGTCAACGTCGGGGGGAGCGACCGCCGCTCCCCCCGACACCCCCCAACGGGATCCCGTGTGCCCGATTCCTTCACGCCTTCTGAGCCGGCGCGTCCGGCGGCTCCGTCCGGCGGCTCCGATTGCCCGCAACGAGTGATGGTGCTATCCTCGCGGTCGGTTTCTGACCGCATCCCATCCCCGACTGGAGGATCGCATGGAGCGACGCAGGTTCCTGGTGAAGGCCGGTGGTGCGCTGGTGGCCGCCGGCGCGGCGGTCGCCATCGACGCGCCGAACGTCATCGCGCAGCCCAAGTTCCAGTGGCGCATGGCCACGAGCTGGACGCCCGCCCTCGACGTGCTGCAGGGCAACGCCCAGCGCTTTGCCAAGATGGTGGACGAGATGAGCGGCGGCCGGCTGAAGATCCAGGTCTTCGCCGCCGGGGAGCTGATTCCCGCCTTCGGCGTGTTCGACGGCTGCTCGCAGGGCACCATCGAGGCCTACAACTCGGCCGCCTACTACTGGGCGGGCAAGGAAGCGGCGTGCCAGTGGTTCACGAGCGTTCCCTTCGGGATGAACCCGAAGGGCCAGTACGTCTGGTACTACTACGGCGACGGCCTGAAGCTCTGGGAGGAGGCCTACAAGCCCTTCAACCTCGTGCCGCGGCCGTCGGCGTCCACGGGCGTCCAGATGGCGGGCTGGTTCCGGAAGAAGATCAACACGATGGCCGACTACCGGGGCCTCAAGATGCGCATCCCGGGCCTCGGCGGCAAGGTCGTCGCGGCGGCGGGCGGGACCGTCGTGCTGACGCCGGGCGGCGAGATCTACACGGCCCTCGAGCGCGGCGTCATCGACGCCTCCGAGTGGGTCGGGCCGCACGACGACATGAAGCTGGGCCTGCACCAGACCGCCCGCTACTACTACTACCCGGGCTGGCACGAGCCGGGGACCACGGGCGAGTTCGTCTTCAACCAGAAGGCGTACAGCGCGCTGCCGGTGGACATCCAGCGCATCCTCGACCACGCGTGCACGGCGATGCACACCCTGGAGTTCGGCGAGTACGACGCGAAGAACATCGTCGCGCTCGCCAAGCTCCGGACCGAGTTCAAGGCCAAGGTCGAGATCCTGCCGATTCCGGCCGACGTCATGAGGGAGCTGAAGAAGCTGGCGGTCCAGGTGAACAAGGAGGAGTCCGAGAAGAGCGCAATCGCCCGGAAGACCCACGATTCCTACAACAAGTTCGCGGCCGGCCTCCATCCGTGGGACGTCATGTCGGAGGCCGCGTACCAGAACCTGATCGCCGGCTGAGGCGGCCGCGGTCACGAGCGAACGGCGGAGCCGCGCGGCTCCGCCGTTCGGCTTTCCGGCGGCGCGGGCTATACTGGCGCCGATGACGGTGTCTCGACTGACGCTCCGGCTGCTGCTCCTCTACGTCGCGCTCGATTTCTCGAACCCGCTCATGCCGGGCGCGGTGAGCTTCGATCCCGACGACTCGGTGGAGGCCGTCCGCGCCGGCCGGCTCGAGCCGCCGGCCGCGGCCGTCGCCGT
>JACPCH010000090.1 GCA_016179875.1 Candidatus Rokuibacteriota bacterium
CGGCGCGATGGTGGCGACGTGGGCCGAGTGGAACGCGCCGGTCAGCAGCTGGGCGCCGGAGTTGATCAGCCGCTCCGCCTCGGCGCGCGCCACCTCGACCTTCGTCTGGCTGTCGCCGAGCAGGAGCTCGAGCTTTGCCCCGCCCATGGACCTGATGCCGCCCGCGGCGACGCCGGCGCCCACGAGCGTGGTCCTGACGAACATCCGGCGCGTGACTCGAGTCGGCTTCATCGGCGTCCTCCGTCCATGGTCGCCTCCTCAGAACCCGCTGGCCTCCGTCCCGGGGCCGCGCTAGGATCCCCGGCAAGGGCGATGAACATCTTCAAGGCCCGGGCCGTGACGGACCTCCGGGAGGCGACGAAGGCGATCCCCGTGATCGACTTCGGTCCGGCGCTCCGCGGCGCGCCGGGCGGGCTCGAGGCCGTGGCGCGCGCGGTGCGGCGGGCCAGCGAGACGGTCGGCTTCTTCTATCTCGCGGGCCACGGCGTGCCCCAGGTGCTGATCGACGCCGCCTTCGAGGCCTCGCGCGAGCTGCACGCGATGGCGCCGGACGAGAAGTGGCCGCTCGCGCTCAACGAGAACAACATCGGCTACCTGGCGGTCAACCAGAGCATCCAGGGCGCGTCGCAGGTCCACAAGGCCACCCGGCCGAACTACAACGAGAGCTTCTTCATCAGCCACGACCGGGGCCCCACGCACCCGGACGTCATGGCCGGCACGCCGCTCCGGGGCCGGAACCAGTGGCCCGCGGGTCACGACTGGATGCGGGCCACGATGGTCCGGTACCTCACGACGCTGGAGGGACTCGGCGAGAGCCTGCTCCCGGCGCTCGCGCGCGCACTCGACATGCCGGCGGACCACTTCACGCCGTTCTTCCAGAACGAGGCGCACATCACGCTGCGCTTCCTGCATTACCCGCCCCAGGACACGGACGACGACGAGCAGTTCGGGCAGGGCCCGCACACGGACAACTCCTTCATCACCCTGCTCGCCCGGGAGGACGTGCCCGGGCTCGCCGTCCAGCTCCCGGGCGGCGAGTGGCTGGCGCCGCCGGTCATCCCGGGAACGTTCCTCGTCAACCTCGGCAACATCATGAAGCGCTGGTCGAACGACCGGTTCCGCTCGACGCCCCACGGCGTGCTGAACGACTCGGGCACCGACCGCTACTCCATCGCGTTCTTCTACAGCCCGAACGTGGACTCGGTCATCGAGTGCCTGCCGAGCTGCGTGAGCGCGGACGACCCGCCGGGCTATCCGCGCGCCGTCTACCGGGACCTCGTGCTGGAGTTCTACAACGCCAACTACTTCCACCGGAAGGACTACGCGGCCGGCACGATCGCCGCGGGCTAGCGCGATCGCCGCGCTGGCCGCGCTCGCACAGCTCTGGCGCCCGGCGGGCGGCGATCCGGCCGCCCTCGAGCGCGCCACGCTCACGGGCGCCGATCCCCTGCTCCCCACCGATTTCAAGATCGGGACCGCGGCCTCCGCGGTGATCGCGGCGACGGCGCTCGCCGCCACCGAGCTGTGGCGGCTCCGGACCGGGCGCTGCCAATCGGTGTCCGTGGACCTGCGCGCCGCGGTGGCCGCCTTCCGCAGCGAGCGCTACCTGCGCGTGGACGGGCAGGTCCCGCCGGATGTGCGGGGCGGGATCTTCGGCTTCTACCGGACCGGCGACGGGCGCTGGGTCCAGTTCCACGGCGCCCTGCCGCATCATCGTGAGGGCATCGTGCGCTTCCTCGGCTGCGAGAGCACGCGGGAGGGCGCCGCGGCGGCGGTGGCGACGTGGAACGCCGAACGCCTCGAGGACGCGCTGGCGGCGGCCGGCCTGCCGGCCGCGATGGTCCGCTCGCGCGCCGAATGGCAGGGCCACGCGCAGGGCCGGGCGGTCGCCGCGCTGCCCCTCTTCGAGATCGTCAGGATCGGCGACTCGCGGCCGGAGCCCGGGGGCGACGGCGGGCGCCCGCTGTCCGGCGTGCGCGTGCTCGACCTCACCCGCGTGATCGCCGGCCCCGTGTGCGGGCGCACGCTGGCGTCGTACGGGGCCGAGGTGATGCTCGTCACGAGCCCGCATCTGCCGAACATGCCGCGCCTCGTGATGGACACGGGCCTCGGCAAGCTCTCGGCGTCGCTCGACCTGCGACGCGCGGACGACGCCGAGCGGCTCGCGCAGCTCCTGCGCCGGTGCGACGTGTTCTGCCAGTCCTACCGGCCCGGGGCGCTCGCCCGGCATGGCTTCTCGCCGGACGACGTCGCGCGCCTCAGGCCCGGCATCGTCTACGTCACGCTCTCGGCCTACGGCCACACCGGGCCCTGGCACGAGCGGCGCGGGTTCGAGACGTTGATCCAGTCGGTGTCCGGCATGGCGCACGAGCAGGGCTTCGGCGCCGGCCTCGACCACCCGGAGCACCTCCCGGCCCAGGTCGTGGACCACGGCACCGGGTACCTCGCGGCCTTCGGCGCCCTGATCGCCCTGGCCCGCCGCGCGCGGGACGGCGGGAGCTATCTCGTGCGCGTCTCGCTCGCCCAGACGGGCCACTGGGTCGATGCCCTCGGCCGCGTGGACGGCCGGCGGACGCCCGAGCTCACCCTGGCGGACGTCGATGATCTGCTGACCGATGCCGACACGCCGTTCGGCCGGCTCCGCCACGTCGTCCCCGCGGCGCGCCTGTCCGAGACTCCGGCCTTCTGGTCGCGTCCCTCGGTCCCGCTCGGGACGCACCCGGCGGCGTGGCCCGCCTGATTGCTCAGATCACCTCGTCGGCCCGGAGCCGCGCGATCTCCGCGGCATCGAGCCCCAGCTCGCCCAGGACCTCCCCGGTGTGCTCGCCGAGCGTCGGCGGCGGCCGCCGCACCCGGGCCGGGGTCCCGGCCATCTTGAAGGGCACGCCGAGCATCCGGAAGGATCCCACCGCCGGGTGGTGGATCGTCTCCACCATCGCCCGCGCGAGCGCCTGGGGATCGGCGAGCGCCTGCGCGACGGTGCTGACGCGGCCGCACGGCACGCCGGCCGCCCGCAGCCGCGCGATCCACGCCTCGGCGGCGTCGCCGGCCCGGGTGGCGTAGGTCCGGTAAGGCACGATGTTGGGATGGCCGTTGCCGAAGCGCCCGGCGTCGCGGCCGGAGGCGAGGTGGTTCGACGCGACGTTGGCCAGGAGCGTGAGCCCGGTCTCGAAGAGCGAGAGGTCCACCTGCTGCCCGCGGCCGGTCCGCTCCCGCGCGGCCAGGGCCCCCAGGATGGCGATGCACGCCAGCATGCCGGTCGCCAAGTCCACGATCGCCACCCCGTACTTCATGGGCTCGCCGTCCGGCTCGCCCGAGATGCTCATGAGGCCCGTCTCGGCCTGGAGGATGAAGTCGTAGCCGGGCAGCTCGGCCCGGGGGCCCGTCGGGCCGTAGCCGGTGATCGAGCAGCGCACGAGCCGCGGCGCGTGGGCGTCGAACCAGGGGCCGTCGAAGCCCCACCGGGCGAGCGTGCCGGCCCGGAAGTTGTCCACGAGCACGTCGCTGCGCGCCGCCAGCGTCCGGAGGACCTCGCGCCCGCGGGGCGTCGTGGGATCGAGCGTGATGCCGCGCTTGTTGCGGTTCACGCCGAGGAAGTAGGCGGACTCGCCGCCGACGTATGGCGGCCCCCACGCCCGCGTCTCGTCGCCGCCCCGAGGCTCCACCTTGACGACGTCGGCGCCCATGTCCCCCAGCAGCATCGTGCAGAAGGGGCCGGCGAGGACCCGCGTGAGGTCGAGGACGCGCAGGCCGTCGAGCGCCGACGGCGGCTCGGTCATCCGGCCGGCGCCCGGTTCTCGTCGCGCGCGAGGGCGCCGAGGTAGCGGTCGAGCTCCTGCTTGCCCCGCAGCCGGAACTTCTGGAAGTCGGGCTTGCGCTTGTCGAGGAAAGCCTGCATGCCCTCGAGGCTCTCCTCGGTGCCCCAGATGTTGGCCAGCAGCTCCATCCCGTGCTGCCAGGAGGCGTAGAGCTCGTCCGACTCGTGGTTCAACGATTTCTTCGTCGCCCGGAGCGTCTGCGGGCTGTGGCCCTTGATGGCCTCGCACCACTGCCGCGTGGCGGCGAGCAGCTCGCCTTTCGGGACCACCTTGTTGATCAGGCCGATCTCGACGGCCTCCCGCGCGGTGAAGGTGCGCGCGAGGAAGATCATCTCGCGGGCCAGCCGCTCGCCGATCATGCGCGGCAGGTACTGGGTGGCCCCGACGGTGGGGCAGGCGCCGACCTTGGCCCCGGTCTGCCCGAACACGGCGTTCTCGGACGCGATGACCACGTCGCACCACAGGGCCAGCTCGTGGCCGCCGCCCATGCACCAGCCGTTGACCATGGCGATCACCGGGATGGGCAGGCCCCGGATGGTCATCGCCAGGCCGAGCATCCGGTCGTTCCACATGTGGGCGTTGGCGCGGTTCAGGCGCATCATCGCGTGGAAGTCCCCGCCGGCCGAGAACGAGGTGTCCCCCGCCCCGGTGACGACGGCGCACGCGATGGACGGGTCCTCCCGGGTGGAGCGGAGCGCGTGGATCATCTCGTCGAGGCTCTGCTCGCGGAAGGCGTTCTGGGCACGCGGGCGGTTGATGGTCAGCCAGGCAACGCCGTCCTTCACCTCGAAGAGAATGTCAGCGTACGTCGTCATCGCCGTCCTCCTTGCCGAGCTTGGCCTTGATGACGATGACCCGGAGGGGCTCGTCGCCGAGGGGCACGTTCTCGTGGGCGCAGCCGGCCGGGATGTGGACCACGGTGCCGGGCCCGAGGTCCCGGCGCACGCCGTCGCTCAGCGTGGAGCCCTTCCCCGAGACGACCACGAGGACCTCGTCGTCCTCGGCGTGGCTGTGCATCGCGTGCCCCATCCCGGGCAGATACTCCGTGATGGCCACGTAGAGCTTGTCCGCGCCGCCCCCCGCCGCGGTCCCCACCAGCACCTTGGTCCGCCCCCACGCCACGGGCGTGAACGG
>JACPCH010000225.1 GCA_016179875.1 Candidatus Rokuibacteriota bacterium
GGCGCTGCTCGCCGGGCTCCTCCTCGGTGACCGCACCGGGCTCCCGCGCGATCTCGACGACGGCTTCCGCCGGGCGGGGGTCTACCACGTCCTGGCGGTGTCCGGCTTCAACGTGGCGCTGATCGCGGCCGCGGTGTGGACGCTGGCCAGCCTGGCCCGCGCCGGACGCCGGACGGCCGCCGTGACGGCGATCGCCGTCGTGATCGGCTTCGCCCTCGTGGTCGGGCCCGAGCCCTCCGTGCTCCGCGCCGTCGTGATGGCGGTGCTGGTCCTCGCGGCGCTCCTGCTGGAGCGCGAGGCGGCGGTCGTGAACAGCCTCGCGCTCGCGGCGCTCGCGATCCTCGCGGCGCGGCCGGGCGACCTCCTCGACCCCGGCTTCCAGCTCTCGTTCGCGGCGACCGCGGGCATCGTGCTGGCGCCGCTGCCGCGGGGCTTCCTGCCCGCCGCCCTCGCCGTGAGCGTCGCGGCGCAGCTCGCGGTGCTGCCGATCGCGCTCGCCCACTTCAACCAGCTCTCGACCATCGGCGTACTCGCCAACCTCGGCGTCGTCCCGTTGGCCGGCGCCGCCACGGTCCTCGGGCTCGCCGCCGTGGCGCTCGGCTGGGCGAGCGAGGCCGCGGCGGCGGTCGCCTTCGACGCGGCGTGGCCCGTGCTGCTCGGGCTGCGCGGCCTGGTGGCGCTCGCCGCGCGCGTGCCCGGCGCCGTCGTCCACCTGCCGGCGCCGCCGTGGGCGGCGAGCGCTGCCTACGCCGCGGCGCTCGGGCTCGCGCTCGCGTGGCACCACCTGCGCGGGGCGAAGCCGCGCGGCGCGCGCGCGGCGGGCGCGGGCGCGCTCGCGCTGCTCCTGGCCGCGCTCGGCGCGGCGGCGTGGCCGCTCGTGCGCCCGCCCGACGGGGTGCTCCGCGTGACCGTGCTCGACGTCGGCCAGGGCGACGCCGTCGTCGTCGAGACGCCCGACGGCCGGACCCTCCTGATCGACGCCGGGAGCGGCGGGCCGGGCCGGCTCGACGCGGGCGAGCGCGTGGTCGCGCCCTTCCTCTGGAACCGCGGGATACTACAGCTCGCGGCGACGGCCGTCACGCACCTCGACGCCGACCACGCCGGCGGCATGCCCGCCGTCCACCGGCTCCTCGGCGTCCCCCGCCGGCTCACCGCCGAGAGTCTCGCGCCCGAGCCGTACACCGCGGGGGGCGCCGTGCTGTCGCTGGTCCGGCCGCGCGCGGGCCCCCAGGCGGGGCGCAACGACGAGAGCCTCGTGCTCCGGCTCGAGTACGGCCTCGCGTCGTTCCTCCTCGCCTCCGACGTCGAGGCCGCGCGCGAGGCGGAGCTGCTCGCCGCGGGCGGGCCGCTCGCCGCGACCGTCCTGAAGGTCGCCCACCACGGCGCGCGCACGTCGAGTACCGCCGGCTTCCTGCGCGCCGTCGGTCCCACGGTCGCCGTGATCTCCGTCGGCGCGCGCAACGTCTACGGCCATCCCGACCCCGGCGTGCTGGCGCGGCTCGACGCCGCGGGGGCGCGCGTCCTCCGCACCGACCGCGACGGCGCGGTCGTGTTCGAGACCGACGGCCGGACCCTCGCCGTCACCCGCTGGGCCGCGCGCGCGACCGAGCGCTTCTGCCTCGACCCCGAGACGATTTGCTAGAATCGAGCGCCATGGCCCGCGTGAACGACCACTACCTCAAGCTGACCGCGAGCTATCTCTTCACCGAGATCGCGCGCCGGGTGCGGGCGTTCCAGGAGACGCGCCCGAAGGCGAAGATCATCCGCCTCGGCATCGGCGACGTGACCCAGCCGCTGCCGCCGGCGGTCATCCAGGCCCTGCACGCCGCGGTGGACGAGATGGGGCGCCCCGAGACGTTCCGCGGCTACGGCCCCGAGCCCGGCTACGAGTTCCTCCAGACGCTGATCGCGAAGCACGACTACGGCGAGCGCGGCGTGACGGTCGGGCTCGAGGAGATCTTCGTGAGCGACGGCGCCAAGAGCGACACCGGCAACATCCAGGAGATCTTCGCGGCCGACGGCGCCATCGCGCTGACCGATCCCGTGTACCCGGTCTACATGGACAGCAACGTGATGGCCGGGCGGGCCGGGACGGCGGGCGCCGACGGGCGCTACGACCGCGTCGTGTACCTGCCGTGCGTGGCCGAGAACGGCTTCGAGCCGCCGCTGCCCGACCGGCCGGTGGATCTCGTGTACCTCTGCTTCCCCAACAACCCGACGGGCGCCGTCCTCGGGCGGCCCGCGCTCCGGCGCTGGGTGGACTGGGCGCGGCGCCACGGCGCGGTGCTCCTCTACGACGCCGCCTACGAGGCCTACATCCGCGAGCCCGACGTGCCCCACTCGATCTACGAGATCGAGGGCGCGCGCGAGGTCGCGATCGAGTTCCGGAGCTTCTCGAAGACCGCGGGCTTCACCGGCACGCGCTGCGCCTTCACCGTCGTGCCCAAGGACGTCCAGGGTCGCGACGCCGCCGGCGCCCCGGTGAGCCTCAACGCCCTCTGGCTCCGCCGCCAGTCCACGAAGTTCAACGGCGTGCCCTACCTCATCCAGCGCGCGGCCGCAGCCGTGTACACCGACGAGGGCCGGCGCCAGGTGCGGGCGATCGTGGATTACTACATGGACAACGCGCGCGTGATCCGCGAGGGGCTGGAAGCGGCGGGCCTGACGGTCTACGGCGGGCGGAACGCGCCCTACCTCTGGGTGAAGACGCCGCCCGGCCTCTCCTCGTGGGACTTCTTCGACAAGCTCCTCGGCGAGGCCCACGTGGTGGGGACGCCGGGCTCGGGCTTCGGGCCGAGCGGCGAGGGCTACTTCCGGCTCACCGCCTTCGGCCGCCGCGAGCAGACGGCCGAGGCGGTCGAGCGCATCAAGACCCGGCTGCGGCTGTAGCTACGCCTCGTAGGCGCGCTCGTACTGCGAGCGCAGGCGCTCCAGCTCCTCGGGATCCAGGCGCATGCCGAGCGACAGCCCCATCTCGCCGAGGATCGTCTTGATCTCGTTCAGCGACTTCTTGCCGAAGTTCTTGGTCTTCAGCAGCTCGGCCTCGGTCTTCTGCACGAGGTCGGCGATCGTCCGGATGTTGGCGGTCTTCAGGCAGTTCGAGGCGCGCACCGACAGCTCGAGCTCGTCCACGTTGCGGAAGAGGTTCTCGTTGAGCTCGGTCCGCGGGCGCTGCTCCGCCTGCGCGGCCTCCTCCTCCTGCGGCGCGGTCTCGGGGAAGTTCGTCAGCAGCTCGAAGTGGTCGTCGAGGATCCGCGCCGCCTCGCCCACGGCCGTGGTCGGCGTCACGCTGCCGTCGGTCCACACCTCGACGAACAGGCGCTCGCGGCCCTCGGCCAGGGGCTCGACGTGGAAGTTCACCCGCTTGACCGGCGAGAAGTCGCCGTCGAGCTGGATCGCGTTGATCGGCAGCGCCTCGGGCTCGCGCTTCTCGGCGGGCATGTAGCCACGGCCGCGCTCGACGCACACCTCCATCTCCAGCACGCCGTCCTTGTCGAGGTTGGCCAGCATCACGTCGGGCGTGAGGATGTCGACGTCGGCGTCCTTGTCGAAGTCGCTCGCCTTCACGATCGCCGGGCCCTGGGCCTTGAGGCGCAGGATCTTCGGGCGGTTGACGTGGAGCGCGAAGACGATCTTGCGCAGGTTCATCATGATGTCGAGCGTGTCCTCGACGACGCCCGGCAGGTGGGAGAACTCGTGGAGGACGTTCTCGATCTTGACCCAGGTCGGCGCGGCGCCGTGGATGGCCGACAGGAGCGCCCGCCGGTAGGCGATGCCCACCGTCAGGCCGAACCCCGCCTCCAGCGGCTCGATGACGAGCTTGCCGTAGCTCGTGTCCTGCGTGACCCAGTCGTGACGCGTGGGGAGTTGAAGCTCCAGCATGAAGACTGACCCCCTTGAGGCTCGCTCCAGTGTGAGTTGCGGGGCGTGCCGCCCCAGGCCCCCCAGTATAGCAAAGATCGGCCGCGGGCCCGAGCCCGTCTCCCGGTCCCCGGGGTGTTAGACTCGAAGAATCATGCGGTTGCGAGTCCTCCTGGGCGCCGCCCTCCTCACCGCCGCGGCCGGGTTCGGCCTCCTCGGCTGGCTGGTCCGCACCCCCACGCCCGCGCTCGCGGCGGGAGCGCGGACCGTCGAGATCCCGGCCCACGAAGGCCTCCTCGGGATCGCGGCGCGGCTCCAGGGGGCCGGGGTGATCCGCAGCCGCGCGGGCTTCGTGCTCGCGGCGCTCGCACGCGGGAGCGCCCGCCGGCTCAAGGCCGGCGAGTACGAGGTGGCGCGCGGCGCGGCGACGCCGGCCGTCCTGATGCTCCTCGAGGAGGGCCGCGTCAAGCGGCACCCGGTGCTGCACCCGGAGGGCGCGACGGTCGCGGAGCTGGCGCGCGCGCTCGAGGCCCAGCGCCTGGCGGACGGGGCGGCGATCGAGCGTCTGGCGCGAGACCCGGAGTTGCTCCGGACGCTCGGCGTCGAGGGCCCGAGCCTCGAGGGGTACCTCTTTCCCGACACCTACCAGCTGGTGCGCGGGATGACCCCCGACGAGATCCTGGCTCGCATGGTCCAGCGGCTCCGCGCGAAGCTCGGCCCGGCCCTCCTCGAGCGCGCAGAGCGGCGCGGGCTCACGGAGCACCGGCTCCTCACGCTCGCCTCGATCGTCGAGCGCGAGGCGGTGGCGCCGGAGGAGATGCGGCTGATCGCGGCGGTGTTCTGGAACCGGCTCAAGCGCGACATGCCGCTGCAGGCCGATCCCACCGTCCAGTACGCCGTGGGCAAGGCGCGGCGCGCCCTCACCCGCGCCGACCTCGCGGCGGACCACCCGTACAACACCTACCGGTACGCCGGGCTGCCGCCCGGGCCGATCGCGAGCCCGGGCCTCGCCGCCATCGAGGCCGCGCTCGACCCCGCGCCGGTGGGCTACCTCTACTTCGTCGCGCTGGACGACCGGCGCCACGTGTTCTCGACCACCGTCGAGCAGCACAACGCGGCCGTCGCGCGCTACCGGCGGCTCGCCCGCAATCGCTGAACGTGCTATAAAACCCGCGACATGACGCGCTCGACCGCCCTCAGCTCCGTCGTGCGTCCGGCGGGCGCGCCGACCGCCACTCCGCTCCTCTACCGCGCGCTCCGGGGGCCGGTCCGCGCGGCGCTCGAGCGGTGGTTCGACTACCGGGTCGAGGGGCTCGAGCACCTGCCGGCCGGCGGGCCGTACCTCGTCGCCGCCAACCACCACAACTATCTCGACGGGATCGTCCTCGCCGTCGCCGTGCCCGAGCCCATCTCGTTCATCGTGATGCCGCGCGTGTTCCGGGCGACGCCGCTCCACCCGCTCTTCCACCGCCACGTGGGCTCCATCCCGATCAACCTCGCGCGGCCCGACGTCGGCGCGCTGCGCCGCGCGCTCGCCGCGCTCGCCGAGCGCCGCATCATCGGCATCTTCCCCGAGGGCCCCTTCAGCACGCGCGGCCGGCTCGAGCCGGGGCTCCCGGGCGTCGCGCTGCTCGCGCTCCGCTCCGGCGTGCCGGTCGTGCCCGCGGGCATCCGCGGCACCTACGAAGCGCTCGTCGGGCGGCGCGGCTACGTGCCGCGCCGCGCGCCGCTCACGGTCGCGTTCGGGCGGCCGCGGGTCTTCCCGGAGGACGGCGCGCGGGGGAGCCGCACGGCGCGCGCCAGCGCCACGCAGCGGATCATGGACGACATCGCGGCGCTGCTCGCGTGAAGAAGCCCCGGTCGCCGAAGCGGCCGCGCCCCGCCCGGCCCGCCGCGCCCCCGGCCGGCAAGCCGTGGAGCGGGCGCTTCACCGAGGGCGCCGATCCCGCCGCCGAGCGGTTCACCGCCTCGCTCGCGTTCGACCGGCGGCTCTGGCCCTGGGATCTGGCCGGCAGCGTCGCGTGGGCGCGGGCCCTCGCGCGGGCGGGCGTGCTCACCGCCGCCGAGCGCGACGCGATCGTGGGCGGCCTCGAGGCGGTGCGGGCCGAGCTGGAGGCGGGGACCTTTCCCTTCCGCCCCGAGCTCGAGGACATCCACATGAACATCGAGCGCCGCCTGCACGACCTCGTCGGCGAGGTCGGCGGCAAGCTCCACACCGGGCGCTCGCGCAACGACCAGATCGCGCTCGACGAGCGGCTCTACCTGCGCGACGCCGTCGCGCGGACCGGCGGCGGGCTGCGCGCGACCCAGGAGGCACTCGTCGCCCGCGCGGCGGAGACGCTCGACGCCCCGCTGCCCGGCTACACCCACCTGCAGCGCGCCCAGCCGATCGTGCTGGCGCACCACCTGCTCGCCTACGTCTTCATGCTGCAGCGCGACCGCGAGCGGCTCCGGGACTGCGGGCGGCGGGCCGACGTGCTGCCGCTCGGCGCCGGCGCGCTGGCCGGCACCGCGTTCCCGATCGACCGCGAGGCGCTCGCGCGCGAGCTCGGCTTCGCCGCGGCGTCGCCCAACAGCCTCGACGCGGTCAGCGACCGCGACTACGTCATCGAGTTCCTCGCCGCCGCCGCCGTCACCGGCATGCACCTCTCGCGCCTGGCCGCCGACCTCACGCTCTGGGCCACGGCCGAGTTCGGCTTCGTCGAGTTCTCCGACGCGTTCGCGACCGGCTCGTCCCTCATGCCGCAGAAGAAGAACCCCGACGTCGCCGAGCTGATCCGCGGCAAGAGCGGCCGGCTGTACGGCGACCTCGTCGCGGTGCTGACGACGATGAAGGGCCTGCCGCTCGCCTACAACTCCGACATGCAGGAGGACAAGGAGCCGTGGTTCGACTCGGTGGACACGCTCGAGGCGATCCTCGGCGTGCTGCCGCCGATGCTCCGCGCCCTCACCTTCCGGACCGACCGCATGCGGCGCGCGGCCGGCGAGCACTTCGCGACCGCCACCGATCTCGCGGACTACCTGGTGAAGAAGGGCCTGCCCTTCCGCCAGGCCCACGAGGTCGTCGGACGCGTCGTGCGCTACGCCCTCGACGAGGGCAAGACGCTCGAGGACCTGGGGCTCGCCGAGCTCCGGCGCTTCTCGCCGCTCGTGGACGGCGACGTGAAGGACGCGATCACGGTGGAGGCCTCGCTCCGCGCGCGCGCCGTGACGGGCGGCACCGCCCCCGAGGCGGTGCGCCGCGCGCTCGCCCTGGCGCGCACCCTGATGTCCGCGCCATGAGCCGGCGGCGGCCGCTGCTCGCGCTGGCCCTCGTCGGCGCGCTCGCCCTCGGGGCCTGCGGGCGCAAGACGGCGCCCCTCGCGCCGGAGCAGCGCGCCCCCGCCGCCGTCCTCGACCTCGCCGCCGTCATCCGCGAGGCGACCGTCGAGCTCACCTGGACGAACCCGAACCGCCGGGTGGACAGCTCGGTCCTCCGCGACCTGGCGCTCGCGCGCGTGTTCCGCGTCGAGGACGCGGGGGGCGGCGAGCCGAAGCCGGCGATGCTGGTGGACGGGCGGATCGCGGGCTGGGCCGAGGTCGCCACCATCCGCCTCGCCGCGCCCGCGCCGGCCGACGTCCAGGGCCGCCGCGTGACGCTCCCGGACCGGGAGGCGCGCGAGCCGGGGCGGCGCTATACCTGGGTCGTCGTGACCGCCGACGCCCTCGGCCGCACGAGCCCGCCGTCGCGCCGCGTGTCGCTCACGCTCATCGCCGCGCCGGCCGCGCCGCCTGATCTGCGGGCGACGCCCGGCGACAGGGAGGCGCGCCTGGCCTGGGGGCCGCCGGCCCGCCTGCTCGACGGCGGCGCGCCGTCGGGCACGATCGAGTACGAGGTGCTCCGCGCGCCCGCCGCCGACGCCGCGCTCGCGGTGATCGGCCGGATGGGCGCCGGCGAGCTCGCCCTGACCGACCGGGGCCTCGAGAACGACCGCGCGGTCTGGTACGCCGTGCGCGCCGTGCGCACCGCCGCGGGCGCGACGGCCTACGGCCCGCCGTCGGCGCGCGTCGTGGTGACCCCGCGGGACACCACGCCCCCCTCGCCGCCGGGGAATCTGGTCGCGATCCCGTCCGAGGGCGCGGTGCGGCTCTCCTGGAGCGCGAGCCCGGAGCCCGACGTGGTCGCGTACGTCGTGTACCGGGCCGGCGCGAGCGGCGAGCTCGCGCGCATCGGCTCGACGCAGCCGCCGAACACCGTCTTCACCGACCGCGACGTGGCGCGCGGGGTGTACCGCTACGCCGTCACGGCGCAGGACTCGGCGGCGACGCCGAACGAGAGCGCGCGCTCGAGCGAAGCGCGCGTCACCGTGCCTTGACTTCACGGGGCCCGGGTGCTACCAAGAATCGGTACATGGAGCACTTCGCGTACCGCAATTTCGAGCTCTGCTGCGAGCGGGTGTCCCTGCCCGCGCTGGCCGCCGACGTCGGGACGCCCGCCTACGTCTACTCGAAGGCGGCGCTGCTCGAGAGCCTCCTCGCCTACGAGCGCGCCTTCGCCGGCGTGCCCCACGTCGTCTGCTACGCGGTCAAGGCCAATTCGAATCTCGGCGTCCTCGGGACGCTCGCGAAGGCGGGCGCCGGCGCCGACATCGCGTCGGGCGGCGAGCTCTACCGCGCGCTCCGGGCCGGGATCCCGCCGAAGAAGATCCTCTTCGCGGGCCCCGGCAAGACGCGCGAGGAGATGCGCGACGCGCTCAAGGCCGACATCCTCATGTTCAACGTCGAGTCGGCCGGCGAGCTCCGGGTCCTCGACGCGGTCGCGCGCGAGATGGGCGTGCGCGCCCCCGTCGCGCTGCGCGTGAACCCGGACGTCGATCCGCAGACGCACCCCTACATCGCGACCGGGCTCAAGAGCGCGAAGTTCGGCGTGCCGCTCGCCGAGGCCGTCGCCACCTACGAGGAGGCGGCGCGGCTTTCCGGCCTCGAGGTGGTGGGCGTGCAGATGCACATCGGCTCCCAGCTCACCAGGACGGCGCCGTGGGCCGACGCGGTCGCCCGCCTCGCCGCGCTGGTCAGGACGCTGCGCGAGCGGACGATCGACATCCGGGTGGTGGACGTCGGCGGCGGGCTCGGCATCCGCTACCGCGAGGAGACGCCGCCGACCCACGCCGAGTACGCCACCGTGCTGCTGCCGGTCCTGCGCGAGCTCGGCGTCACGGTCCTCGTCGAGCCCGGCCGCTCGATCGCCGGCAACGCCGGCGTGCTCCTGACCCGCGTGCTCTACCGCAAGGACGCCGGGGCCAAGCGGTTCGTCATCGTGGACGCGGCGATGAACGACCTGATCCGGCCGGCGCTCTACGACGCCTGGCACGAGATCCGCCCGGTGGACGAGGCGCGGCTCGGCGGCCCCGTCGAGACGGTGGACGTCGTGGGGCCGGTGTGCGAGTCGGGCGACTTCCTGGCCAAGGACCGGCGGCTGGCCGCGGCCGAGGAGGGCGACCTCCTGGCGGTGATGAGCGCGGGCGCGTACGGGTTCGCGATGTCGTCGAACTACAACACGCGGCCGCGCGCCGTCGAGGTGCTGGTGGACGGCAGCGGGTACACGATCGTGCGCCGCCGGGAGACGTACGAGGACCTGGTGGCGGGGGAGACGATCCTATGAGCGCGAGGTTCCAGGGTTCGTTCGTCGCGATGGTCACCCCGTTCCGGAACGGCAGGGTCGACGAGGCGAAGCTCCGGGACCTGGTCGACTTCCACGTCGCCCACGGGACCGACGGCCTGATCCCCTGCGGGACCACGGGCGAGTCGCCCACGCTCAGCCACGACGAGCACAAGCGGGTCGTGGAGGTCGTCGTCGAGGCCGCGGGCGGGCGGATCCCGGTCGTCGCCGGCACCGGCTCGAACTCGACCGCCGAGGCGATCGACCTCACGCAGCACGCCGAGCGCGCGGGCGCGGCCGGCGCGCTGGTGGTGAACCCGTACTACAACAAGCCCACGCAGGAGGGGCTCTACCGCCACTTTCGCGCCGTCGCCGAGTCGGCCGCGATCCCGATCCTCGTCTACAACATCCAGAGCCGCACGGCGGTCAACGTCGAGACGGCCACGCTCGAGCGCCTCGTGCGCGACGTGAAGAACGTCGCCGGCGTGAAGGAGGCCTCGGGCTCGCTCGACCAGATGAGCCAGGTGATCGCGACCTGCGGCCCCGACTTCGCCGTCCTCTCCGGCGACGACAACGTCACGCTGCCGCTGCTCGCCATCGGCGGCCACGGCGTGGTCTCGGTGATCGCCAACATCCTGCCGCGCGAGACGGCCGAGATGGTCCACGCCGCGCTCGACGGCGACTGGAAGCGGGCGCGCGAGCTCCACTACAAGCTGTTCCCGCTGGCGCGGGCCGCGTTCCTCGAGACGAACCCCATCCCGATCAAGGAAGCCATGGCCCTGGCCGGGATGATCGAGCCGGAGTTCCGGCTCCCGATGTGCCGCATGGGCGACGCCAACCGGGAGCGTCTCCGCGCGGTCCTCGCGCAGTACGCGCTCGTGAAGTAGCCCGCGCCCCGGGGACCCGTCCCGATGGCCGACATCATCGTCGCCGGCGCCGCCGGCCGCATGGGGAATCGCATCGTCGCCTGCCTGCGTGACACGCCGGATCTCCGCCTCTGCGCGGCGCTGGAGGCGCCCGCGCACGGAGCGCTCGGCCGGGACGCCGGCGAGCTGGCGGGCGTGGGGCGGCTCGGGGTGGCGCTCGCGGACGACCCGGCGGCGGCGATCACGCGCGACCGCGTGCTCGTCGAGTTCTCGGTGCCCGAGGCCTCGCTGGAGCACCTCCGCCTCGTCGCCCGGGCCGGGGCGCGCGCGGTGATCGGCACGACCGGGTTCAGCGCGGCCCAGCGCGCGGAGATCGGCGAGCTGGCCCGGCGCGCGGCCATCCTCCTCTCGCCCAACATGTCGGTCGCCGTCAACGTCGCCTTCACGCTCCTGGCCACGATGGCCAGGGCGCTCGGCGACGACTACGACGTCGAGATCACCGAGATCCACCACCGCTTCAAGAAGGACGCCCCGAGCGGCACCGCGCTCCGGATGGCGGAGGTGGTCGCCGAGGCGCTCGGGCGGGACCTCGGGCAGGTCGCCGTGTACGGCCGCCAGGGACTGCCGGGCGAGCGTGCGCCGCGGGAGATCGGGGTCCTGTCCCTCCGCTCGGGCGACGTCGTGGGCGAGCACACCGTGTCGTTCGGCGCGCTGGGCGAGCGCCTCGAGCTCACGCACCGGGCCCACAGCCGCGACACGTTCGCCCGCGGCGCGCTGCGCGCGGCGCGCTGGATCGCCGGCCGGGCGCCGGGCCTCTACTCGATGCAGGACGTCCTCGGGCTCGCCTGACGGGAGGAGCCATGCGGATCGTGCGCTTCAAGGCCGGCGGCAAGACGCGCTACGGCGCCCTCGAGGGGAGCGTCGTCGTCGAGTACTCCGGCACCCCGTGGAGCCTCTTCCGGCGGGGGCGCCGTCGCTACCCGCTCAAGCACAGCGTCCTGCTGGCGCCCGTGGTGCCGTCCAAGATCGTCGCGGTCGGCCTGAACTACCGCGACCACGCCAAGGAGATGGGGCGGCCGCTCCCGGACGAGCCGCGGATCTTCCTGAAGCCCCCCACGGCGCTCGTCGGCCCCGACGACCCGATCGTCTACCCGGCGTGCTCCACGCGCGTGGACCACGAGGCCGAGCTGGCCGTCGTCATCAAGCGGCGCTGCCGGAACGTCCCGCCCGAGCGCGCGCGCGAGTACGTGCTGGGCTACACCTGCCTCAACGACGTCACCGCCCGGGACCTTCAAGAGCGGGACGGCGGCCCCACGCGCGCCAAGGCCTTCGACACGTTCTGCCCCCTGGGCCCCTGCATCGCCACCGACATCGACCCGCACGCGGTGACGGTGGAGGCGCTCGTCAACGGCGAGATCCGCCAGGCGTCGAGCACCAGGGAGCTGATCTTCCCGGTGGAGGAGATCGTGGCGCGGGTCTCGCAGGTGATGACGCTCCTGCCGGGCGACGTGATCGCCACGGGCACGCCGCCCGGCGTCGGCCCGCTCCGGCCCGGCGACCGCGTCGAGATCCGCATCGAGGGGATCGGCGGCCTCACGAACACGGTCGTGAAGGTCTGATGGCGGACCGGCTCCTGCTGGAGGACGTGCGCTTCTACGCCCGCCACGGGCTGACGAAGGCCGAGCAGGTCGTGGGCGCATGGTTCTCGGTGGACGTGGAGCTGGCGCTCGACCTCACGCCGGCCATGGTCTCGGACCAGGTCGGGGCGACCGTGGACTACGGCGCCGTCGCCCGCCGCGTCGTCGAGGTCGGCACGAAGAACCGCGTCAACCTCATCGAGCGCCTCGCGGGCCTGATGGTCGAGGCGCTGCTCGCCGACTTCCCGGCCACCTCCGTACGGGTGCGGGTGCGCAAGCTCACCCCGCCCCTGGAGGGGCTCGTCGGCACGCCGTCGGTCGAGCTCGTGCGGAGCCGCTGATGCCGCG
The DNA here is from genome assembly GCA_016179875.1 of Candidatus Rokuibacteriota bacterium. Classification (GTDB taxonomy): domain Bacteria; phylum Methylomirabilota; class Methylomirabilia; order Rokubacteriales; family CSP1-6; genus GWA2-73-35. Next base: position 12,351 of record JACPCH010000225.1, read on the forward strand.
CGCCTACCTCTCGCTCGGCTCGAACCTCGGCGACCGCGTCGCGCTCCTGCGCCAGGCGGTGGACCGGCTCCGCCGCCTGGACCGGGTCCGCCTCGTCGGCGCCTCGCGGCTCTACGACGCCGAGCCCTGGGAGAGCGAGCCCGGGCGCACCGCGGGCGAGCAGCCCTGGTACCTCAACTGCGTCGTCGAGGTCGACACCTCGCTGCTGCCGCGGGCGCTGCTCGCCGAGGTGCAGGCGATCGAGGCGGCGCTCGGGCGGACCCGCCCGGCCGGCCCGCCCGAGGCGGGCCGGCTCGCCGCGCGCACCCTCGACATCGACATCCTCTTCTACGGCGACGAGGTCCTCGCCGTCCCGGACGACCTGCACATCCCGCACCTCCTGCTCGCCGAGCGCGCGTTCGTGCTGCGCCCGCTGGCCGAGCTCGCGCCCGAGCTCGAGCACCCGACGCTCTACCGCACCGTGCGCGAGCTGCTCGCCGAGCTCGAGGACGACCACGACGCCCGTCCGGGCGACTACCCGCCGCGCTGGTTCGAGGACTGAGCGGTGGCCGAGAGCGACTTCCAGCGTCAGGCCCTCCAGCACCTCGACGCCCTCTACAATTTCGCCGTGTACCTCACGCGGAAGCCGCCGGAGGCGGACGACCTGGTGCAGGAGACCTATCTCCGCGCCTTCCGCTTCGCCCACCGGTTCCAGCCGGGAACCCACCTGCGGGCCTGGTTGTTTCAGATCCTGAGGAACACGTTCCTGACCTTCTACCGGCTCCGGGAGCGGGAGGCCGCGCTCGCCGAGGACGGCGTGCCGGACTGGGACGTGCCGATGTTCCACGACGCGCCGGACGACTCGGCGGGCGCCATGGACGCGCACACCGACCTCGAGCGCGCGATGCGCCGCCTGCCGGAAGAGTTCCGGACCGTGCTCCTCCTCGCGGAAGTCGAGGGCCTGCCGCTCGAAGAAGTCGCGCGCGTCATGGCCTGCCCGGTCGGCACCGTCAAGTCGCGGATCTTCCGGGCCAAGGAGCGGTTGCGGGTCCTGCTGCGGGACTACGAGACCTCATGAGCGACAGACTGTCGGACTCGTCGGACGAGGCGCTGGGCCGCCGGCTCGCGGCGGAGCTGCCGCGCCACGCGGCCCCCGCGCGGCTGCGCGCGGCGATCGTCGAGGCCGCCGGGCCGCGGCCCCGCCGGGCCCCGTGGCTGGCGCCGGCGCTGTCGGCGGTCGCGACGGCGCTGGTCCTGGTGCTGGCGTTCCTGCCGATGCTCCCGCGCATCGTCCCGGCCGACCCGACCGAGCGGCTCGTGCGCGTGGTGGTGGCCGAGCACACGCGCGCCCTCATGTGGGGCGCGCGCCGGCCGGAGGTGATCCCGGCCGCCCTGCCCTGGCTCACGCAGGAGTCGGGCATCGGGCTCTCCCGGGTGTTCGCGGGCGACGACCGGCTGATCCTGGTCGGCGCCGAGCCCGTGTACCTCGACGGCCGCCGCGGCGTGGCGCTCCACTACCGTGACGGCGACGGCCGCCTCCTCACCTACACCGTGCTCCCGGCCCCGGGCCTGCCGCTGCCCGAGCGCCGGCGCGTGCAGGTCGAGCGCTGGAAGCCCGCGCTGCTCCACGACGGCGGCTTCTCGGCGTGGGTGTGGAAGCACGGCGACCTCGCGTGCTTCCTGATCGCGGATCTGGTGTCGGAGGCCGAGCTCGACCGCTTCAAGGACTACTTCGCCCGGGTGCGCGCCTCGACGGAGCCCGTCCCCGCGCAGTGAGCCGCGCGCCCCGAGGGCGCGAACGAATCGGCCACGCGAGTTCCCGGTGGGGGGTGTCGGGGGGAGCGGCGCCGCTCCCCCCGACGATGACTAATACGCGTTGCGGTTCCGGAAGCCGTACCAGACGGTCTGCAGCAGGATCTTCACGTCGAAGCCGAGGCTCCACCGCTCGATGTAGTAGAGGTCGTACTCGATCCGCTTCTCGATGGACGTGTTGCCCCGCCAGCCGTTGACCTGCGCCCAGCCGGTGATGCCCGCCTTGACCTCCGGCCGGGGCCCGACCAGGCTCATCTCGCCGCGGAGCACGTTCCAGAGCTGCGGCAGCTCGTCGAGGCTCCAGCGCCGGAGGAACCCGCCGAGCCACGTGCGCCGCGGGTCGTCGGGCCGCGCCCACACCGGCCCGGTCTCCGTCTCGGCGTCCACGCGCATCGTCCGGAACTTGAGCATGCGGAAGCGCCGGCCGTCGAGGCCCATCCGCTCCTGCCGGTAGAACACGGGCCCCGGCGACGCGAGCGTCAGCGCGGCCGCGATCGCCAGCATCGCGGGGGCCGCCAGGCCGAGCGCGAGCGCGCCGGCGGCGAGGTCGAAGGCGCGCTTGAGCACGAGGTTCCAGCCGTAGAGTGGAGACTCGCGCAGGTGGATGAAGGGGACCGTCTCGAACTCCTCCACCCCGCCCCGCAGCGAGGCCAGCCCGAAGACGTCGGGCACGAGGTGGATCGCGACCGGGTCGTCGCCGATGCCGGCGAGGACGGCGTTGAGCCGCGCGTAGTCGCCGTGCGGCAGCGCGATGAAGACGATGTCCACCGGGTGGCGGTCGAGCGCCGCGCGGACGTCGTCGAGCCCGCCGAGCCAGCGCACGTCCGGCGCCGGCACCTCGGCCTTGTCGGAGAGCATCCCCAGGACCCGGATGCCCACGTCGGGCCGCCGGCGGAGCACGCGCAGGACCTCGGCCGCCGGCTCGCCGCCGCCGACCACGATCGCGTAGCGCTGGTTGTAGCCGCGGCGGCGCGCGACGCGCATCAGCTCGCGGAAGACCGCCCGCCAGAGGCTCACGGCGACGATCGACTCCGCCCAGAACAGCAGGATCACCAGGCGCGAGTACTCCTGCCGGCGGAAGACGAACGTCATGATCGCGACGAGGACCAGGGCGCCGAGGGTCGAGGCCTTGGCGACGTCGCGCCACTCGCCGAAGCGCGAGCCCAGGCGGTGCGGCCGGTAGAGGTCGAAGGCGCGGAAGGAGAACCCCCAGACGAGGAGGATCGGGACGAGCTGGAGCGCGTAGTCGCGGAACGGCGGCGTGTCGGCCGGCGGGCTGATCACGTAGAACCGCGCGACGTACGCGACGACCCAGCAGCCGGCGATGAGGACCAGGTCGCACGCGAGCGTCAGGTGCTCGAAGAGCTTCGCGTGGGCCTTCAGCACCGGACGGCCTCCCCGGCGCCGCGGGCGATCCATTCTTGCAATCGCCGCCGGAAGACCGGCCGGTCGAAGCGCTCGGCGCGCGCCCGGAGCGCCTTGGGATCGAAGCGGTCCTCGGCGGCCTCGAACCGGCGGAGGCCCTCGACGAGCGCGTCCACCGTCTGCGCGCCGAAGAAGACCGCCGTCGGCGCCTCGTCGTCGAGCCCGGTCATCGTCTCCAGCGCCCCCCCGCGCGCGAACGCGATCGTCGGCCGGCCGGCCGCCGCCGCCTCCAGCGGCACGATGCCGTAGTCCTCGAGCGACGGAAACAGCAGGGCGCGGCAGCGCGCGTAGAGCTCGGCGACCTCGGGATCGGGCCGCCAGCCGAGCAGCTCGACGGTCGGCCCCGCCAGCGCGCGCAGGCGCCGCTCCTCCGGGCCCGCGCCGACGACGAGGAGACGGCGCCCGAGCCGGTTGGCCGCCCCGATGGCGAGGTCGACGCGCTTGTACGGCACGAGGGCCGAGACCACGAGGTAGAAGTCCTCCGGCGTCTCGGCCAGGCGGAAGCGGGAGACGTCGACCGGCGGGTAGAGCACCTCCGCCTCCCGCCCGTACGCGCGGCGGATCCGGTCGGCGATGTGCCGCGAGATCGCCGCGAAGTGGCGCACGCCCTCGGTGCGCCGGTCCCAGCGCCTGAGCGCGGCGGCGACGGGCGGCATGAGCGCACGCGTGAGCACGCCCGCGCCGGCGCCGAAGTAGTCGTCGTAGAGGTCCCAGACGTAGCGCATCGGCGTGAAACAGTAGCAGAGGTGTGCCGCGCCCGGCGGCGTCCGCACGCCCTTGGCGACGCAGTGGGAGAACGACAGGACGAGGTCGTAGCCCGCGAGGTCGAAGCGCCGGATCGCCGCCGGGAAGAGCGGCAGGTAGGCGCGGTAGCGCGCCGCCGCCTGCGGCAGCCGCTGGATGAACGAGGTCACGATCCGCCGGCGCTCGATGACGGGGGCCACGCTGCCGGGCACGTGGAGCAGCGTGTAGAGCGGCGCGTCCGGGAAGAGCTCACAGGCGACCTCGAGACAACGCTCGCCGCCGCGGGTGCCGGTCAGCCAGTCGTGGACGATCGCGACCCGGGGACGCGACCCCGCCATCCCGCCTACGCGCGGACCCGCTGGCGCCAGTAGTCCAGGAGGTCGCGGAGCGTCTGCTCGAAAGGAATCTCCGTCCGCCAGCCCAGCGCCTTCGCGATCTTGCCGCCGTCGCCGAGCAGGAGCGGAACGTCCGACGGGCGGAGCCGGTCGGGGTGCTCCAGGATCGAGACGTCCCGGGTCTTCGACTCGGCGAGCAGGAAGTCCAGCACCCACCGGATGGACCAGGCCCGGCCCGAGCACAGGTTGTAGACCTCGCCGGGCTCGCCGCGCTCGAGCATGAGCCAGTAGCCGCGCACGATGTCGCGCACGTCCGAGAAGTCCCGGCGCGGCGTCAGGTTCCCGACGTGGATCACCGGCTCCCGCACGCCCGCCTCGATCTCGGCGATCTGCCTGGCGAAGGTCGAGGTGGCGAAGACGTCGCCCCGACGGGGCCCCGAATGGTTGAAGGCGCGCGACCTCACGATGTGCTGGCCGTAGCTCTTCCAGTACTGGTAGCCCATGAGATCCTGCGTGACCTTGCTCACCGCGTAGGGCGAGAGCGGGCGGAGCGGGCTCTGCTCCGTGATCGGCGTCTCGTGCTCGTGGACGAGCCCGTACTCCTCGCTCGAGCCCACCACCAGGATCCGGGGCTCCCGCCGCTCGGCGCGCAGCCCTTCCAGCAGGTTCACCTGGCAGATCACGTTCGTGTGGAGCGACTCGGCGGGCGCGTTGAACGACGCCTGCACGAAGCTCTGGGCGGCGAGGTGGAAGACCCGGTCGGGCTTCGCCTGCGCCACCAGGGCGCGCGCGGACGTCGCGTCCCGCAGGTCGCACTCGATCAGGCGGACGCGCTGGCGGATGCCCTCGACGTGCTCGAGCCGGCTCCGCCAGCGGAGGGACCCGACGACCTCCGCGCCCGCCTTGAGCGCGTACTCCGCCAGGTGGCTGCCGACGAATCCGGTGATGCCGGTGATCAGGACGCGCATGACCTGCCCCTCATGGGAATGCCCGCATCGCCTCACTGTACTACAGACGCCGCCAGACCGAGAATCCGCCGCGCTCCCACACCCGCTCGAAATCGGCCGGCGACCCCGTCGCGGTCAGGCCCGGATCGACGATGGCGTAGTCCACCCGCCGGCGCCGCGCCAGCTCGAACCAGCACCCGCGCCCGCCGACGCCGCGGCACGCCTCGACCTCCCGGGACGAGCGGTACCACTCGGTGAACGGACGGCTGCCCGCGACGTACTGGAAGGCGCCGTCCTTGAACGTGCCGGTGATCGAGCGGTGCGTGGCCACCCGGAACCCGTCGTCCTGCGTCAGGAACAGCGCCGAGAGCGGCGTCGAGCTGCGGGCCCAGGCGTAGAGGGCCGGCGCCGCCGCGGGATCGCCCGCGGGCGCGGGCGACGGCGAGCGGGCGCGCTCCAGGCCCAGGGCAGCCTTGACCGCGGCCCGCTGCTCGTCGCCGAAGGCGTGGATCACCGACGCGGGCGGGACGAGCGACGCGACGAAGAGGACCGCGACGGCCGTCCGGGCCCGCCAGGTGGCGCGGGCGAGGAGCCGGGCGTAGACGAGGGCGAAGCCGCACAGGACGAGCGGATAGGCCAGGCGGACGAGGCGCAGCTGCTGGACGTCGACGTAGGGGCGCTCGAGCCACACGCCGGCCGCCTGGATCACGGCGAGCCCGCCGAAGCCCGCCGCGAGCGCGACGACGGCGATCACCGACAGGCCGTGCAGCGTCGCGCCGGCCGGATGGCGCCGGCGCCACCACGCCCAGAGGCCCACCGGCAGCGCCAGGTGGAACGCCACCGAGAGGAGCGCGGCCGGCGCGATCGGATAGAACAGGTACGGGAAGCGATAGTCGAGCGCCTGCCGCGCGAGCGCCAGCGACGCGGGATCGGCGACGTTGTCGCGCGCGGCGAGGAACGGCCAGGCGTACGGCAGGGCGCCGAGCGTGAACAACGCGATGCCCGCGCCCACCTCCGCGAGGGGCCGCGCCCGGCCCCGCCCGAGCCACACGTGAGCGATCGCCGTCACCTGGGCGAGGTGGACCGCCGACGGCGGATGCACGCTGACGAGCAGGCCGAGTCCGAGGAAGAAGGCCGGAAACGACGGCCGCGTCCGCCAGCGGAGGAAGGCGAGCAGGACGAGCGGCGTGAGCCCCGCGACGATCGTCCGCGTGGCCGCCGAGCGCACCCCCTCGAAGCCCCAGAACTCGCCGCCGAGCGCGTTGCGCACGGTCAGCGCGCTCACCGCGGCCAGCGCGGCGGCGGACGCGCTGCCGCTGACGGCGCGGAACAGCGCGTAGTGGCCGCCGAGGTAGAGCGCCCCCATGGGCCACGCGAGCCAGGCGAGCGCCGTCTCGGGGCCGCCGCCGAGCCACCCGGTCAGCCGCGCGTGGAGGGCGATGAAGAGCGGCACGTGGAGCAGCGACGGATCGTGCCGGTACAGCGCATCGCGCTGGAAGAGCTCCGGCTGCAGGGTCTTGACGACGAGGAGGTTGTACGCGTGCTGGTCGGCGCGGAGGCCGGCCGGAGAGCCGAGCGTGACCGCGCCGGAGACGAGTAGCGCCCCGACGGCGACGAGGAGCCACTCCGGCGGGCGCCGTTCACCATGAGGCGGAGGAACTGGAGCCCGACCGGAATCGCGTGCAGCTTGGACACGCCCTTGCCGAAGCGCTCGGACTCCACGGTGGGGATCTCGAGCACGCGCAGGCGCAGCTGGAGCGCGCGCATGGACATCTGGAACTCGATCGCGTAGCCCTCGGCGTCGGGGGCCAGGCGCTCGAACGCCGGGCGCGTGACGGCCCGGAAGCCGTTGATGGTGTCGGTGATGCGCGGGCGCCCCGGCCAGAGCGCGTTGGCGAGCCAGGTGAACGTGAGGTTGCCCCAGCGCCGGCTCGCGAACAGGAACTTGTCGTCGTCCTCCGAGCGGGCGCCCGCCATGAAGCGCGAGGCGATCACCATGTCGTGGCCGTCGGCCAGCCCCTGCCGGAGGCGCGGGATGTCGTTGGGGTCCTCGTTCCCGTCGGGGCTGAAGAAGACGAGCCAGTCGTGGCGCGCCGCGCGCGCCGCGAGCCTGAACGCCTCGCCGCGCCCACGCTTCGTCTGGCGCACCGTGCGGACGCCGTGGTCGGCGAAGAACTCCAGCGTGCCATCGGTCGAGCCGCCGTCCACGGCCAGCACCTCGTCCACGGCCGCGGTCGGGATCTTCGGGAAGACGTGCCGGAGGCCCTCGATCTCGTTGAGGGTGAGGATGACCAGGGTCGTGCCGGTCAAGAAGCCGCCCCGGCGCGCTGCTCCTGGTACCACGCGATCGTGAGCTCGAGGCCCTCGCGGAACCCGACCTCGGCCTCGAAGCCGAACTCGCGCTGGGCCCGGGACACGTCGGCCATGCGCCGGCGCTGGCCCGCGGGCTTGGAGGCGTCGAAGGTCACGCCTCCCCGGTAGCCCGTGAGCTCCGCGATCAGGAGCGCGAGA